>JAICLH010000135.1 GCA_025927495.1 Gemmatimonadaceae bacterium | reverse complement strand
TTCGCGTGAAGGTCGCCGAAGAAAGTCCGTGGTGGATGCCGGAGGTGGTCGACGAACGCATCTACCTCAAGATCGTGAGCGCGATCGAGAATCTGCTGCACGAGGTGCGCGAATCTCCGGATCACCCGCTGCGCGCGAAATTTCACGAGGCGCTGGTTCGGTTTACCGACAAGTTGCGCACGTCGCCCGACGTGATTGCCAAGGCGGAAGCGCTCAAGGAGGAACTGTTCAGTGCACCGGTGCTCGATGAGATCGCGACGTCCATCTGGCGCAGTGCGCGCACCGGCCTCGTGCGGTATGCGGACCGTCAGCCGGCCGAAGGCGAGGCGGCGCCTCCTGGTGCGCTCGAGCGGGGCATCGTGTCCTTCGCCGACGCGATGCGATCGAACGACGCCATGCTTGCCGAGTTGGACCGGTTCATCACGGATGCGGCGCTCACGGTGGTGGAGCAGTACCGGCACGAGGTTGGCGAATTGATCGCGCACACGGTGGCTGCCTGGGACCCGGAGGCGACGTCGCGGCGCATCGAGCTGGCGATCGGGCGGGACCTGCAGTTCATCCGGATTAACGGCACGCTTGTCGGCGGATTGGCGGGGCTCATCATTTACGCGGTATCCCGCTTCTGGTGACCGGCGGGCCTCGACCTTCGTGATTATTGTTGTAGGCAGCGACCATGGCCGCATCCACTGTTCCCACTGAGATTACCGACGGCGTCAACGCGCGCATCCTCGCCGTGTCCGAGGATCGCGTGGCGGGATTCCACGCCGATCCGTTCGACGAGATCGCGCGGCTGTCCGGCGTTCCGTTAGGCACCGTGCTCGAGCGCGTGCGCGGGATGCTCGCGGCGGGCACCATCCGGCGCGTTCGCCAGACGCTGCTCTCCACGAATCTCGCGCCCGGCGCGCTGGTGGCGTGGCGTGTCCCGCCCGACCGGCTCGATGCCGCGTTCGACTTCTTGGTGCGCGACGATCCGTTCTCCGGTCACGTGGTGATCCGGTCCACGGACGCGGAGACGGACGGCTCGAGCTATCGGTTGTGGACGACGCTCAAGGTGCCGCAGGGATTTTCGATGCGGCGGCACGGCGAGCACCTCGCGCGCCGGGTGGGAGCCGATGCGTTCCTCCTCATGCCGGCCAAGGCGCTGTTCACGCTGGGCGTGGGTCACGTGCGACGGCGGGGCATGGAGCCGGGAAGCCGGTCGGAGGAGCCGGGCCGCATCCTGGATACGCACCTTGTCCGCCTAACGGAACGCGAGTGGCGCGTGCTGGAGCGCCTGAAACGCGAGCTGGCGGTGGAGGAGATCGTCGCTGATCCGTGGCGGCCGCGCGCCGCCGAGGCAGGGGTGTCGTTCGATGAGTTCGTGCGGGTCGCGCGCACGCTCGACGAACGTGGCGTGATCGGACGCTTCTCGACGTTTCTCGAGCACGTGAAGCCGTCGGCGGCGGGAACGCGTGTCACGCGATACAACGCGCTCTTTCACTGGCGGGTCCCGCCCGGGCGCGAGCTCGAGGCGGGGTGCGAAGTCGGACGCCACCACATCCTGACGCATGCGTACTGGCGTGAGGGCGGCCCGGCGTTCGCGAACGTGAACATCATGGCCGTGGCGCACGGCACCGACAAAGCCACCGTCTTGGCGCACAAGGATGCGATCGATGCGCATCTCGCCGAGGCGTCGATCGACGTGAGCTACACCAACGTGTTCTGGGGCGGCCGCAGCGAGATCAAGCCATCCGAAATTTCACCGCTGGCCTACGAGGAGTGGTGCACGCGCGAGGGAATGGACCCATCCACCATGCGAGAGGACGCCTGAATCCTCGCGCGTTCGGGGCGCTGCTGGCGCTCCCCGTATTCATTGCTTGCACCGACGTGCGCGGCGATCCGCCGCGCGCGGCGGGGCGTCGTGCGGCGGCATCGGGTCCGGCGACGCGTGCGGATACGATGCTCGATTCGGCGCGCGCGGTGACGGCGCGGCTCGAGCAGCGCTGCGCGTCCGCGACCCGGATGACGAACCCGTTGGCCGCGGTCCGCGCCGACAGCGACTCCGCGCGTGCCGACTCCGTTCGCCGCGCGCAACAGGACAGCATCCAACTGGCATCGGCCGATTCGTTAGGCGCGGCCGACAGCGTGCACGACGGCGCAGCGCGTGCGCACTCGCCGCATCGGCACCGCGCGCGCCGCGCGCGCCGCGTGGCCGCTGCTGCCGCACCGCAGCCGGCATCGTGGCACGACGAGGTCGCACGCCGCGCGCTCGGCGAGGCGCCGCTGCCGGGATCGCTGTTCCCCGGGTGTCGGGTGGTGGCGTACTACGGCAACCCGTTCTCCAAGCGGATGGGTATACTCGGCGAGATCAATCCTGATTCGATGCTCGCTCGGTTGCAGCGCCAGTCCGACGAGTATCTCCGCGCGGACAGCACGACGCCCGTGGTGCCGGCGCTCGAGTTGATCGTGACGGTAGCGCAGGGGACCGCGGGTCGCGATGGGATGTACCGTGCGCGCATGCCGGACTCGGTGATCGACAAGGTGGCGTCGTGGGCCGAGCGGCGAGGGTATTTGCTGATTCTCGACGTGCAGGTGGGTCGGAGCTCGGTGCGCAGCGAGATCGCGCCGCTCATCAAGTATCTGCAGCGCCCAACGGTGCACCTGGCGCTCGATCCCGAGTTCGCGATGTCGGCCACCAAGGTGCCGGGGCACGTGATCGGGACGCTGGACGCGTCGCAGGTGAACGTGGCGGCGGACACGCTGGCTGCGTTAGTCACGCAGTACCAGCTGCCGCCCAAGATGCTGATCGTGCACCGGTTCACGCGGCCGATGCTGACGAATCACGAGCGGATCCACCTCGACCCGCGCGTGCAGATGGTGATCGACATGGACGGCTTCGGCGCGCCGCACCTCAAGCGCAGCTCGTACCTGCACTACATCTTCGACCACCCGGTGCAGTTCGCCGGGTTCAAGGTGTTCTACAAGAACGACAAGCCGATGTTGACGCCGGAGCAGGTGGTGAAGCTGAAGCCGATCCCCGTCTTCATCATGTACCAGTGAGGCAGGGAAGCGCGAGCCGTCAGGGGCGCGCGTCTCCATTCTTCCATGTTCGAGTACGTTCTCGCGCTGCTGTTCACGGCCGACCGTCACGAGATCGTGCTCCTGGAGAGGACGCGCCCCGCGTGGCAGCAGGGCCGCGTCAATGCGTTAGGCGGGAAACTCCGGCCGGCCGAGCGCGCCGAGGAGGGGGCGCGGCGCGAGGTGCGGGAGGAAGCCGGCGTCGACGTGGCGGCGTGGGATCCCGTGCTTGTCTGGCGCGACGCCCAGTACACCATGCACGTCCTGCGGGCCTTCGATGATGCCGCCCTGCGCGCGCACACGGCCGAGGATCAACGCGTGTTCCGCGCACCGGTGAACGAGCTGCCGCCGAACGTGATCGACAACCTGCGCTGGATCGTCCCGCTGGCGCTGGATCGCGAGGTCGCGTTGCCGGTCGACGTGTGGAGCGCGTCGCCTACGGGGTCGGGACTCACCGAGCCGCCGTCCGCGTAACACCGCTCGCGAGCGACCGTTCGGTTCCGGCACGAGCCATCCCAGAGGCGGACACTGCAGTCCCGCGCACGCGATGGCGTCACCTGCTAACATCCGTACCGGACGCGACATGCGCGCGCGTCTCTGTGGCACGAGTATTCCCTTCGCCGATGCGAAGGTCCATGCTGGTCGCTCGCCCCGCGGGACAAGCCGCGCGGCTCTCCCCCGCCGGATGATTGCGCCTCCCATGCTCAACGATCTCCGCTACGCCGTTCGCACGCTCCTTCGGAGCCCGGGGTTCGCCGCCGTCACCGTGCTCACGCTCGCGTTGGGCATCGGCGCCAGTACGGCGATCTTCAGCGTCGTCGACGCCGTACTCCTCCGACCGTTGCCGTACCCGCAATCGGACCGGCTCGTCGACGTGGCGGCAAGTGGGTTAGGCGGCAACTTCCGGCTGGGCTTGTCGTATCCGTACGTGCGGGACGTGCGGAACATGCGCCAGGATTTCGCGGGCGTCGCGGCGTACACCACGCAGCGCGCGAACATGACCGGCCTCGGCGATCCGGTCGAGGTGCAGGCGGCGCTCGTGTCGCCCGAGATGTTCTCGGTGCTGAACATCCAGCCGGTGATCGGGCGCGCGCTCGGTCCGGCGGACGTACACCAGCCGGTGACGGTGCTCAGCTACGCGACGTGGGCCGGTCGGTACGGGCACGACCGGTCGGTGTTAGGCAAGACGATCACGCTCGACGGGCGCACGTACACGGTGGTCGGCGTGCTCCCGCGCATCGCCCAGTTCCCCGACGACCGGAGCGAGCTGTGGCTCCCCATCGGCGTTGCGTTCGCGGATGATCCGCAGATCGAAGTCAACGAGCACTATTTCGCGTTCAACGTGGTCGCGCGTCTGGCGCCGGGCGCGACGATGGATCGCGCTGCCGCGGATCTGTCGGTGCTCGCCAAGCGCCTCGCCGCCGCATCGGAATCGGCGCCGCGAGCGCAGGGCGGTGCGCCGGGCGCGGGCCCGGTGCGCCGCGAAATCGTCGCGCGCTCGGGCGGCGGTCCAGGCGGCGGCGCGCCGCCGGCGGGCGGACCGAAGGCCGGACTCGAAGCGCCGAACTTTCTTTTGGTGCCGTTGAGCCACACTGTGGTGGGCAGCGGGCGCACGTCGATCCTCGTGCTGTTCGGCGCCGTGGGCGTGGTGATGCTCATTGCATGCGTGAACGCCGCCGGGCTGCTGGTCGCGCGGTCGAGCGGCCGGCGGCGCGAGATCGCCGTGCGCCGAGCGTTAGGCGCCGGCCGCGGACGCATCGTCCGCCAGCTGCTCACCGAGAGCGTGCTGCTGGCGGTGGCCGCCGGCGCCGTCGGCCTGGCGTTAGGCGGCTGGGGCCTCGAGGCCCTGCTCGCCGCGTGGCCCGGCGTGCTGCCGCGCGTCGGCACCATCGGCATCGACGCGCGCGTGCTGGCGTTCACGCTGGTCCTGGCGGTTGCAACCGGTGTGGCGTTCTCGCTCCTGCCCGCGCTGCGCGCCGCCGCGCCCAACGTCGAACGGACGCTGCGCGACGATTCGGCCTCGAGCGTGGGCGCCCGACGCCGCACGCAGGGCGCGCCGGTCGTGACCGAGATGGCGCTGGCGCTCGTGCTGCTCGTCGGCGCCGGCTTGCTCGTCCGCAGCTTCATCCGCTTGAGCGAGATTCAGCCGGGTTTCGATCCCCACAACGTGCTCGCGGCGCGCATTCGTCTCACGCCATCGCGCTATCCAGGCGCGCAGCAGCAGCGCGATTTCTTCGATCAGGTCGAGAACGACCTGCTGCGCCAGCCGGGGGTAATGGACGCATCGTTGTCACGGACGCTGCCGCTCAGCGGCGCGTCGATGATGTTAGGCATGGATCCGCGCGAGGTCCGCCCCGACGATCCCGAGCAGACCTTGATCCTCGGCCTCGACGTCGTGGATGCCGGATACTTCAAGACGCTGCGCATTCCGTTGCGCGCCGGCCGCGTGTTCGGTCCGCCGGATCGGGCCGACGCGCCCAAGGTCGCGATCGTGAACGACCTCCTGGCCAGGCGGCTGTGGCCCGGCGAGTCGCCGATCGGCAAGCAGATGCCGGTGCATTCTCCCGGCAGCGCCGGCGGCATGGCGACGGTGATCGGCGAGATTGCCGCGTTGCGGTCCGGTGCGATCGACCATCCGCCGGGGCCGGAGCTTTATCTCTCGGCGGCGCAGTCCGACGCGACGACGCAGATGTGGCTGGCCGTCCGGTCGTCGTCGCAGGCGCTGCAACTGGCGAGCGCCGTACGCGACGCCGTCCTGCGCGCCGATCCGCAGCAGCCGATCGGCGAGATCGTGAGCCTGGAGCAGCTGATCGAGCGGCAGACGGCCGCGCGCCGCCTCACGATGGCGCTGGTATCGCTTTTCGCCGCGGTCGCGATGACGCTGGCGGCGATCGGCATGTACGGGCTCGCGGCCTACACGGTAACCCGCCGGACGCGCGAGTTCGGCATCCGCGTCGCGTTAGGCGCGCGGTCCCGCGACGTGCTGCGCATGGTGCTGCGCGAGCACCTGCGGCTCGTCGCCGCGGGCGCCGCGGCCGGGATCGTCATCGCCCTGGGCCTCACGCGCGTGATGCGGTCCCTGCTGTACGAGGTGAGTCCCACCGACGTGCCGACCTTCGCGTGCACGGTGGCGGGGCTGGCGCTGGTCGGTCTGTTGGCGGCTCTGGTCCCGGCGCGGCGGGCGACACGCGTCGATCCGATGGTGGCCCTGCGCCACGAGTAGCCGTGGGCGCGTGAGGCGTTAGGCGGCGCCGTCCAGGATGTGCCGGATCTTGCGCGTGAGCGCGTCCGGCGAAAACGGCTTGCCCAGGAACTCGACGCCCTCGGCGAGGATGCCGTCCTGCTGGCTGGCGCTCTCCGAATAGCCCGACATGAGCAGCATCGCCATGCCGGGATGCCGCTCGCGGATCCGGCGCGCCAGATCGGGTCCCTGCATTTCCGGCATCGCGATGTCCGACAGCACGAGATCGATCGTGTCGCCCGAGGACTCGCAGATCCGGAGCGCTTCGGCGCCGTTCGTCGCTTCCATCACGCGGTGGCCGGCGCGCTCGAGTATCCGCTTGATCACCGCACGGATGCCGTCGTCGTCCTCGACCACAAGGACCGTTTCGCTCCCGCCGCTCGTCGCCTGTCGCACGGGCTGTCCGGCCGGCGACGCCGAGCCGTCGGCCACGGGCAGATACACGTCGAACGCCGAGCCCTGTCCGGGCTCGCTGATGACGCGAATGTAGCCGCCCGATTGCTTCACGATCCCGTACACCGTCGACAGCCCGAGCCCCGTTCCCTTGTGACGGTCCTTGGTGGTGAAGAACGGCTCGAAGATCCGCGACTGCGTCGCTGCGTCCATGCCGTGTCCGGTGTCCGTCACCGAGATCAAGACGTACTTGCCGGGGCGCACCTCGAACGACCACCCCTCGCGCGCCGCGGCCGCGTCGAGCGTGACGTTCTGCGTGCGGATCGTTAGGCGGCCGCCGTCGGGCATGGCATCGCGCGCGTTGACCACGAGGTTGACGATGACCTGCTCGAGTTGCCCGGCATCGGCGCGCACCGCATGCAGGTCCGGGGCGAGCCGCGTGCTGAGCGTGATGTCCTTGAGCAGCAGGCGCTGGAGCATCTTTTCCAGCTCGCTCACCGTCTGGTTCACGTCCAGCACCTTCGGCTGCAGCATCTGCTGGCGGCTGAAGGCGAGCAGCTGACGCGTTAGGCGAGCGGCGCGGTCGGCCGCGAGGTCGATCTCCTGGATGTCCTTGTGGCGCGCGTCGTCGGCCGCGACATCCTGGAGCAGGAGTTGGCTGTAGCTCTTGATCGCGGTCAGCATGTTGTTGAAGTCGTGCGCCACGCCGCCCGCGAGCCGCCCCACCGCTTCCATCTTCTGCGCCTGCATCAGTTGCGCCTCGAGACGCTTGCGGTCCGTCATGTCGGCGAACGTCACGACGTATCCATCGGCCGGCTCGTCGTCGAGCGGTCCCCACGACATGCTCACCTCGAACGTGCTGCCATCCTTGCGCGTGGCCACGCCCGGGACGTCGGTTTTCACCGTGTGTTCGTCGCCGTCCCTGACGGGCAGCGCCGCACTCCCGGGGAACATCGGCAGCCGGTGCCCCACGGCCTCGGCCTCCTTCCATCCGAACATGCGTTCGGCGGCCGGATTCCACCGCTGCACCACGCCGTGCGCATCGACGGCGCACACGGCGAGCGGCGCTGCGTCGAACAGCGCGCCCAACCGTGCGTTGGTCCGGCGGAGTTCGGCGTCGCGCTCGCGGAGCGTCGCGCCAACGGTGGCCGCCGCATCGAGCGCTTCGCCTAACTCAATGTTGGACGATTCCAGCTGCGCGGTGAGATGCTGGAGCGCGTGCATCTGCTGCTCGAGCTCGGCTTGTTGCTCCTCGAGTTGCGTGGCCTGCAACTCCAGGTGCTCCTGCTGGGAGAACATCTCCTCTGCCTGCCCGAGGAGCCGGCGCCGCATGCGCGTCATGATGAGGTACAGCAGTACGACCTCGGCGGCGAGGATCGCGGCCGACGACCAACGCAACGCGACCATGCCGCGATCACGCGTGCGGAGCTGTCGCTCGGCGCGCGCGACCAGCTCCGCGGACACCTGGCGCGCGCTGTCGACGATGGCCGTGCTCCGCGCCGCCACGCGTCGCGCCGCGTTGAAATCGCCCCGACTGGCGGCCGCGAACTCCGGACCGACGAAGCTCGTGTCCCATCGCGTGACCAGTCCGCGGAGCTGCGCCTCGCGAACCTGCGACAGCGCATCGTCCCGTGTTGCTGAACGCAGCGAGTCGAGCGCGAGGTCGAGGTGCGCGCGGCCGACGATCTCGGGTGTGAGCGCCGTCGAATCCGCGGTGAGCACATAGCCGCGCACGCCTGCCTGCCGGTCGAGCAGTAGCGTGTTGACGTCGCGCGCGAGGAGCAACGCCTGCCGTCCGCGCAGAATTTCGCGGCGGCTGATCAGCTGCACGACGACGATGAGCGACAGCGTCGCGATGACACCGCCGAGCGCCAGGAGCCCTAAGCCAAACAGCCGGCGAACGACCGCGCGCACGTTGGCGCGATCGAGGGCGGTTGGGCGTTGGGCGGTGGTCATCGGAGACGGGCGCAGCAATGTGAGGGGACGGCGGTGGTGGTGTATCTATGCGTTTGACCCCCGGCACGCCAGCCGGGCGGGCGAGCGGTGTGTAAAGAACTCGTGGAGATGACGCGCGGGACCACGGGTCGGTCAGCGTGCGGGACGCGCCCGGCGCCCTTCACCGCGGACGGCACACTCCTGGCAGTCGAGACGAAATTCCATGGCAGAGCCGACGGAATTTCACCCAGCGCGGCGCCATGTGCCGGCGCTGGATGGCGTGCGCGGCCTGGCGATCCTCGCGGTGATGGCGTTTCACTTCACGCTGCGCATGCCCGACGTCACGTTCGGCGACCGCCTCACGCATCGTGTGTTAGGCGCGGGGTGGGCCGGCGTCGACCTGTTCTTCGTGTTGTCGGGCCTGCTGATCACGACCGTGCTGCTCGACGCGAAGGGCGCGCCGCACTACTACCGTACGTTTTACGGGCGCCGAGCGCTGCGAATCTTCCCGCTGTACTACGGTTTTCTGGCCGCGTACTTCCTGCTCGTCGTGCGCCAGGGCACGACGGGCAACGACCACTATCTCTGGCACGAACAGGGATGGTGGTGGAGCTACCTCGACAACTGGTGGCTCGCGTTCGTGCGGCGCACCGAGCCGCCTAACTATTTCTGGACGGGGCCGTTCTGGTCGCTGGCGGTCGAGGAACAATTCTATCTGGTCTGGCCAACGCTGGTGCTGCTGCTCACGCGGCGGCGTCTGGCCGTGCTGTGCGGGGCCATCATCATCGGTGCGCCGCTCTTCCGGTTGTGGCTGCAGGCGCACCATGCGGCGCCCATCGCGTCATACGCGCTCACGCCGGCGCGGCTCGATTCGCTGGCCGTCGGGGCGCTCCTCGCGATCGTGTTGGCCGATCACCGGCTCGCCCACGTGGGCTCCCGCATTTTCATTGGCCTCGGCGTGATGGCCGCGGCGATAACGGTGGCGGTGTTTCACGCGCACGGTTTGTGGACGTACGGCGGCTGGGAAGAGGGGCCGGGCTACACGATCATTGCGATCGCGTGGGGCGGCCTCGTGGCCGCGGGCGCGACGGCGGCGCGCGGCACGATCGCCGCCCGCGTGCTCGGCGCGCGGTGGCTGCGTGCGTTAGGCAAGTACAGTTACGCCATGTACGTGTTTCACGTGCCCATCTGGGCGCACGTGCGGCCGCTCGTCTTCCCGGGGAATCGCGTGCCGGCGGTGTTCGGCTCGCACATTCTGCCATCGCTTGCGTTAGGCCTGCTGTGCGGGCTGCTGACGTTCGCCGCGGCATTCGCGAGCTGGCACCTGTACGAGAAGCAGTTCCTCAAGCTCAAGCGGTATTTCGCGTACGAGCCCACGATGCGGGGTGCCGGGCGCGACGTGTCCAACGTGGACGGGTCGCCGGCGGGCGCCGGTGCACCCGGCACAGCGATCGCGCGCGCCGGGTGAACAGCGCCGACAGCTCTCGTTTATCGCGCGATCTCGCAACGCTTTGATCCGACCGGCGTGAAAGCGACGCCGCGACGTTCACGGGCCGACGCCATGTTGTGCGCCATGCTCGCCGCCATCCACTCCGCCGCGATCCTCGGCATCGACGCGTACGACGTCACCGTCGAAGTCGACGCCGCGCGCGGGCTGCCGGCGTGGACCATCGTCGGCCTCCCAGCCGGCGCCGTGAAAGAAAGCC
>JAICLH010000160.1 GCA_025927495.1 Gemmatimonadaceae bacterium | reverse complement strand
CGCGCATGGCACTCACGTCGTGCAGACCATTGATGTTGTTCCACCCCTCAGGCGGCGTCGCCGCCGCTTCCCTCAGCGCAGCGCTTCCCCAAGCGAGCGCCAGCGAGCGCTTCCCCATTCCCTGACTGCTATCCGAACCTCCGACGCGCCCCACTAGGAGCTGTGAGCGGACAGAAGAGGACACAGCCGGCCAAAACGCCGCGCCTGCTCGGGTAGCGGATACGCGATTCAGGGGCGTGAGGCGATCTCTTCCAGGGCCTTCGTCACGTACACGCGGACCATCTCTTTGCGCCACGAGAGCGTGAAGTCGGTGTTGTCCATCGGCTTTGCCGGTCTGAATGCGGCGTCCGCCGCGTCCGCGATCGAGGCCGCGTCCAGCGGTCGCCCGACGAGCGCGTCCGTTGCCGCTGCAATGCGCATCGGGTACGACGCCACGGCGCCGAGCACGATGCGTGCGTCGCGCACCGTGCCATCGGGGAGGAAATCGACGCGCGCGGCGACGCCTAACACCGGGAAGTCGAATGATCCGCGCCGGCGGAGCTTGACGTACGACGCGCGCCACGCGCCGATCGGCGGCAGCAGGTACCACAGGAGCAGCTCATCCGGCCGCTTGTTGAGAAACCGGATCCCGTCGTTGTGATACAGCTCGTCGGCCGGCATGCGCCGCACGCCGCCGCCGCTCGCGAGCATCACCGAGGCGCCTAACGCAACGGCCACCGGCGCGCCGTCCGACGACTGTACGGCCCAACAGCGCGGACTCGACGGCGCCACCCAGCAGATGCGGCCGTCCTTCTTCATGCAGAAGTCGATCGCTTTGCGCCACTCGTACGTCTGATCGTAGTAGTTGCACCGCGTGTCGAGCAACAGGTTGCCGCCAATCGTGCCCATGTTGCGCAGCGGCGGCGTCGACACCAGGCCGGCCGCGGTCGCGACAGCCGGGTAGCAGCGCCGCACCGTCTGGTCCGCCGCCAACCGCGACAGCGTGACGCCTGAGCCAATGCGGAGACCGAGCTCCGGCGTGCTTTGGATCTCGCGCAGCGATGCGATGCCGGCGAGCGAGATCACGCTGCCCGGCGTTTGCTGCCGACGCTTCATGTTCGGGTACAGGTCCGTCCCGCCCGCCACGTACATCGCGTCGTTGCCTAACTCGAACCGCGCGCCGAGGGCGTCCATCACGGTGGGCGGCGAGACGAACCGGAATCGCGGCAGACGCAGCATTCAGCCCGCCCGTCCCGGTCCGCCGACTTCGCTGTGCGGGCGGTGATCGGCTTCTCGCCCGTCGCCGCCCTGCGCCGGCGTGCGGATGAACGTCGGTTCGGGGAAGGCGTAGTCGGGGAACGACAGCGGCCCGTATCGCGGCTCTTTGCCGCGGGTCTTGTCCCGCAGCGCCCGCAACACGGCGTGCGGTGCGCAGGGCACTTCATCCACGCGCACGCCGACTGCATCGTAGATCGCGTTCGCCACCGCGGGTGGAATCGGCAATAGCGGCCCCTGACCGACCTCCTTGGCACCGAACGGTCCGCCAGGCTCCGCTTCCTCGATGAGGTACGACTCCACGTCGCACATCTCGAACGTCGTGGGCGACTTGTACTCGAGCATGCTCGGGTGATGGTGGACGAGCCGCCGCTCCGCGTCGCGGTACGTCATCTCCTCCATGAGCGCTTCGCCTAACCCCATGTAGACGGAGCCCTCCACCTGGCCGATCGCGAGCAGGGGATTGATGGCCTGTCCGATGTCGTGCGCGATCCAGACCTTCGGCACGCGGACGATCCCCGTGTCGGGTTCCACCTCGACCTCCGCTACGGCGCACGAGTACGAGTATGCGGGCGACGGGCCCACGCCGGCGCCCTTGTACCGACCCGGCGATCGCGGCGGCGTGTACGAGCCCGTCGTGCCGACGGCACCGTGCCGCGTCTCGGCGATCTGCACGGCTTCGGCGAACGAGACGCCGCGCGCCGGGTCCTGGACATCGAACACGCGACGGTCCGCGAACACGAGCCGGTCGACCGGCATGCCTAACCGTTCGCCGACCGCGGCCGCCAGCGTGGCCCGGGCGCGCTCGGCTGCCTGGATGGCGGCGTGGCCCGTCATCATCGTGACGCGCGACGAGTACGAACCGAGGTCGACGGGCGTGAGATCGGTGTCGCCGGTCACGACCCGGATGTCCAACGGCTCGATGCCCAACACTTCGGCCACGCAGTATGCGAGCACGGAGTCGGAGCCCTGGCCGATGTCGATGCTGCCGCAGAACGCTGCGACGCCGCCGGAGCGATCCAGCTTGAGCTGCACCGACGAGTGCGGCATGCTGTTCCAGTAGATCGGCAGGCCCGCGCCCGAGATGTAGGACGAGCACGCGATACCCACGCCGCGGCCGAACGGCAACCGGCGAAATTTCCCGGCCCACCCGCTCGCGCGCACCGCGGTCTCGATGCACGGTCCGAGCCCCATCGATCCGATGCGCAGCCAGTTCGCGGTGACGCTGTTCGGCGGCTGCAGCATCCGGAGCCGCCACGCGGCGGGGTCTTCGCCTAACTGTTCGGCGAGCTTGTCGAGATGGCACTCGAGGGCGAAGCGCGGCTGCGGCGTGCCGTGACCCCGTTTGGGTCCGCACGGCGGCTTGTTCGTGAACACGCGCGCACCGCGGAACCGATACGCCGGCACTTCGTACGTGACCGTCTGCAGCGCGCCCGTGTAGTACATGCTGGCGACGCCGTATGATCCGTACGCGCCGCCGTCGAGCAGCGACGAGAAATCCATTGCCACGATGCGCCCGTCGCGGGTCACGCCGGTCTTGATGCGCATGAGCGTCGGATGCCGACCCCGATGACAGTAGAACACTTCCTCGCGCGTGAGACAGATCTTGACCGGCCGGCCCGTGCGCCGCGCCAGTTCCGCGACGACGATCTCGTGGTTGAACGGATCCGACTTGCCGCCGAACCCGCCGCCGTTAGGCGTCGCGATCACGCGGACGTGCGCCGGACTCATCTCCAGCACCTTGCTCACCGCGCGGTGCACGTAGTGCGGCGTCTGCGTGCTCGTCCACAGCGTGAGACGCCCGTCGACCGACCACTCGGCTAACGCGGCGTGCTGCTCCATGGGCAGGTGCGTACTGCCCTCGTAGAAGAACACGTCCTCGCGAATCACGTCGGCCGACCGCATCGCCTCGTCGACGCCGCCGAAGTCCAGCGCCACGCGCTTGTGCACGTTGCCTTCGTCGGCGTAGTCGTGGATCTGCGGCTCCGGCGTCGTGAGCGCATCCTCGATCGATCCAATCGATGGCAGCGCCTCGTACTCGACGTCGATGCGATCGCACGCCGCGCGCGCCGTGTCCTCGTCGATCGCCGCGACCGCGGCCACTGGGTCGCCCACGAAGCGCACCCGATCGATACACAGCGCGTGTTCGTCCTGCGTGATCGGCAAAATGCCGAACGAGATCGGCAGCGCCTCGCCGGTGAGCACCGCCGCGACGCCAGGCAGCGCGGCGGCACGCGACGTGTCGATCCGCACGATGCGCGCGTGCGGGAGCGTCGACCGGAGCAACGCGCAGTGCAGCATGCGCGGCAGCACCAGGTCGTCCGCGAAGCGCAGCACGCCGGTCACCTTGGCGACGGCATCGACCTTTGGCCGCGGCGTGCCGATCACGCGATACGCCGCCGTCGGATGCGTGTCCGCGACGGCCTGTCGCTCGTTAGGCATCGGCGCCCGTCCCGCCGCTCGCCGCCAGCTCGATGGCCTCGAAAATCTTGAGGTATCCCGTGCATCGACACAGCGTGCCGCTCAACGCCTCGCGCATGTCCTCGCGTGTCGGGTGCGGCGTCCGCTCGAGCAGCGCCTGCGCCGTGAGCAGCATCGCCGGCGTGCAGTACCCGCACTGCGCGGCTCCGAGCTCGGCAAACGCGCGCTGGAGCGGGTTGAGTGTTGGGCCGGCGGCAAGGCCTTCCACCGTCGTGATGTCGCGATCCATGCACGCAATCGCCAACACGAGACAGGAGAGTACCGGTTCACCATCGAGCAACACCGTGCACATGCCGCACTCGCCCAACTCACAACCGTGCTTCGTGCCGGTGAGCGCCAAGTCCTCCCGCAGCACCTCGAGCAGCGTCTTGTGCGGCGCGATCGCGGCCTCACGCGTCTCGCCATTCACGACAAAGCGTGCGTGCACGCTTGCGCGCGAAGGTGGTTCGATGGAAATCGGATTCGACACGATGCGGTGTGTGGGAGCGGAGCGGCCGCTTCCTACGTCGCGGCGGCCGACACTCTCAGGATGCGCGCCACACTGCGCGTCACGCAAGTGATGCGATGCCAACCCGTTCGAGCTTCAAGAGATTCGACGCCCAAACGAAAATGGCCCGCACCGTGTGAGCCGGCGCGGGCCATCGACGACACAGCGGCAGGACATCTGCTTTACTCGTACCGCAGCGCCACGATCGGATCCAGGGTGGCCGCACGCCGTGCCGGCCACACGCCAAACACGACACCGACGAGCGCCGAGAACAGGAACGCGAGCATCACTGATCCACTCGACACGTCCGTATTCCAGTGCATCACGCGATGCAGCACCGATGCGCCGCCCGCCCCGAGCATCACGCCGATGAATCCGCCCAACAAGCAGAGTACCACCGCCTCGATGAGGAACTGCAGTAAGATGTTCAGCCGCGTCGCCCCGAGCGCCTTCCGTATGCCGACCTCGCGCGTCCGCTCGGTGACCGAAACCAGCATGATGTTCATGATGCCGATGCCGCCCACGAGCAGCGATACCGTGGCGATGCCCGCGAGCAGCAAGCCGAAGACTTGCGTCGTATCCTGGAACGCATTCAGGAAGTCCGACTGATTGCGAATCTCGAAGTCGTCCGGGCGGCCCGAGGGAAGCCGGTGTGCGCGCCGCAGGATTCGCTGGATGTCGGCCATCGTCTCGGTGATCTGCGACTCGCTCGGCGCGAGCACGTTGATCGAGCGGAGGTACTGGGTGTCCATCACGCGGAAGCGCGCGGTGCTGAGCGGGATGAGCACCTGATCATCGGGGTCGTTGAAGCCGCTGGCACCGCCCTTGGGCGCGAGGACGCCGATCACCTGGAACTCGATGCCGCTGATGCGGATGTTCTGCCCAACGAGCGAGTTGCCGTTGCCCGGATTCAAGTTGTCGGCGGTCGTCGCGCCCAGCACGGCGACACGCTTGCGGCCGTCGTCGTCGCTGTGATCGAACATCTTGCCGCTGCCGACGGAGTACTTGCGGACGTCCAGATAGTTGGGCGTGGTGCCGACGATCTGCGTGGACGTATTGGTATTGCGATACTGGACCTGGAGCTGCCGCGACATCTCGGGCTCGACGCCCGCGAATGCGTTTGGGGGCGGCGGACCCTTGGTCTCGAGCGCATCGGCGTCGCTCACCTGCAGCCGCGCGCGGTCGGTGGACGAGGCGATGCCGCCCTGGAAGACCTGACCGGGCACGACCGTCAGCATCGTGGTGCCTAACGCTGAGATCCGTTGGTTCACGGCGAGTTGTGCGCCGCGGCCCAGCGCCACCATCGCGATCACGGCCGCGACGCCGATGACGATGCCGAGCATCGTGAGCAGGGAGCGGAGCTTGTTGGCGCGCAGGGCTCCCAGGGCAACGCGGAGGATCTCGCCGATCAGCATGACTACGGTCTCCCGCCACCGCCGCGGCCGCCGCCGGCGCCGCCGCGCGGCGTGCTTTGCTGCGAGTTCATCCCCGGCAAGGCGGTGAAGCTCTTGATGCGCTGCTGCCGCGCATTCTGCGCCTGCAGCAGCATGGCCGTCGTCACGAGCGCGACCTGGTCGCCCTCCGCGAGACCGCTCGTCACTTCGGTCACATCGTAGTTGGCAGCGCCTAACGACACGACGCGCGGGACGAACGTGCCGTTCTGCGCCAGGAACACGAGACCGGTGTGCCGGGTCGAGCCGGCACCGAACTCCGACCCGGTCGACACGCCGCCAGCCTGCGCGCCGTTCCCGCCGCCGGTGCCACCAGCCCCGCCACGGCCGGCGGCGCGCCGGCTGTTCGCGCCGGTGGCGGCGCGCGCGCCGCGCGCCGCGCGCGCGGCCGCCGAGTCCGCCGGATCGATCATGCCGGCCGCCGCCGCCGTGTCACCGGCTGCGTTAGGCGCCGCGCGGCCCGCGCCGGGATGCAGGCTGGCCAGCTGCGTCTTGACCTCATCCGTCACCTTCGTCGGGTCGAGCCCCAGCGCCTCGGCCACCTGCGCGCCCTCGCGCGGCGTGCGCAGCGCGTCGTTCGGCACCGTGAGCACGTTGGTCCGCTGCTGCACCAGCACCGACACGTCGCTGTTCATGCCCGGCATGAGCGCGCCGTCCTTGTTGTCGAGGCGAATGAGCACCGGGAACATCGTCACGCTCTGCTGCACCGTCGCTTCGGGCGCGATCTTCTCCACCGTGCCGACGAACGAGCGATTCGGATACGCATCCACCTTCACCGTCGCCTTCTGGCCGGGCTTCACGTTCCCAATGTCGCTTTCGCTCACCAGGGTGCTGTCCATCACTTCGCCCAGGTCGGCCATCTGTAACAACAGCGTGCCGCCGCCGGCGTTGTTCGTGGCCGAGCTGATGACCTGGCCTAACGAGACGTCCTTCTCGATCACCACGCCGGTGATCGGCGACTCGATGCGCGCGTCCTCGAGCGAGATCTGCGCGTTGTCGAGGTTCGTCTTGGCAGCGGCGACCATCGACTGCGCGTTGGCGTAGTTGAGTTGGGCCGTCTCGAGATCGGGCGCCGTGAGCACACCCGCCTTCGCCAACGACTCCGCGCGATCCAACTGCGTCTTGGTGACCATCAGGTTCGCCTGCGCTGCTTGCAGCGCCGCCTTCGCCTGGTTGTAGTTGTTGGTCACCTGCCGCGGGTCGACCTGCACCAGCAAGTCGCCCGGCTTGACGCGCGAGCCAAGCTCCGCCGGCATCTTCATGATCTGGCCGGACGCCTTGGAGCGCACCTGCACCGCGTTGATCGGCTGGATGACTCCCGTCGCTTCAACGTCTACGACGAGATCCTGCTTCGTGACGGCCGCAGTCTGGATCGCGTTCGCTGGATTGGCGCTTTTCTTGTTGCAGCCTGCCACCACCATCAGCGCGGCGGCAAGCGGGATGTAGGGTCTCACGAATCGTCTCCTGATCGTCACGCTCACGGGGGTCTACAGATCTCGGCCCACGAGCGCTTCGAGTTGCGCCTTGGCAACGCGATAATTGAACCGAGCCTGAATGAGCGCCGCGCGCGCCTGGATCAGCGCGGCTTCGGATGTCAGCACATCCAATTGTGTGGACGCGCCATAATCGTACCGCTGGCGCTGCACCCGCAGGTCCTCCTCGGCGGCCTCGACCGAGGTTTGGTCGATTTGCACCTGTTCCTGATTCGTCCGGAGCGCGCCGAAGAACTGCACGAAGTTCTGTTGGGCGGCGAGCTTCGTGTCGCGCAGCTGCGCGTCGGCGTTGCGCTGCGCAACGTCCGCGACGGCGATGCTCTGCTCGCGCTGCAGTTGGTCGAAGATCGGGTAGCTGAGCGAGATCCGGAACTGGTTCTGGTATGCGTATTGATCGGCGACGAATGCCAAGCTGTTGGTGCTGCCGTTGCCGCTGATGTTCCAACTCGCGCTGAGCGTCGGCAGGTTGGGCGCGCGCGCGGCCTTCGCCCCGGCAGCCGACGCAACGTCCGACGCCTGGGCCTGCTTGACCGCCGGGCCTTCCTGGGCCAGCGCGCGCAGCGCCGCGCTGTCCACCGACGCGAAGGCGAACTCCTCGGTCGAGTCCTGCGGACTCGCGGTGACCGTGAAACTGGTGCCGACGAGCCGCGTCAGCGCCGCGTTCGCGTTGTTGAGATCGTAGCGCGCCGTGACGATGGCTAACGGTGCGTTAGCCACTTGGATGACCGCGCGCAGCGAATCCGACTTGGTCGCTTCGCGCGCGTGCACTTTGGCCAGCGCCTGCTTGAGGTTTTCGTTCGCCTCTTGCAGCTGCGACGCAGCCGCCGCTTCCGCCTCGCGTGCGGCGAGCACCGCATAGAATTGCTGCTTCACCGACAGCGTCACCGCGAACTGCTGCAGCACCTCGTTCGCGTTGGCCGCAGTCACGTTTGCCTTGAACGTGTGCAGGTTGTAGATGCGCGAGCCGCCGTCGAACAAATTGAGGTTGAGCGCCAACCCGTGGGACTGCTGCCAGGCGTTGCCCGTGAACGGCACCAGCGCGCCTTGCGGATCGAATCGGTCGCCGCCCTGGCGCGACGCTGACGCGCTGACCGACAGACTCGGAATGAATGCCGCGTATCCTGCCCGCACCTGCGCCTGACTCGTCTCGAGCGTGCCGCGGGCGGCCACGGCGAGTGGCGATGCTTTCTGCGCAAGTCGCACCGCTTCATCCAACTGAATGGGACGCGCCGTCGTGTCGACGGGGCCCAGCAGCGTCGTATCGTACGCCGGCAATGTCGTGTCGGCGCGTGGTGTGGTTGGTGTCGGAGGTTGTTGCGCCGCGAGCGTCGCCGGCAGCGCAAGCACGAGCACGAACAATTTCGTCAACGCCGATTCTCCTGGCTGCTCTGCGACTCGTCGATCATCTGCTGGAACCGCGCGTGCTGGGTCGGATCGAGCAGCTTGAAGATTTCCGCGCGCGCCGCGAGACGAATCGAATCGAGCGTCGGGCGCACAGGGACGAGCGCGGTCTCGAAGTCGCGGTGCCGCTTGTCGAGAATGCTGTCGACCGCCGCGCGCTGCTCTGACGAAAGCGACAGACGATCCGCGAGGATGTCGACGTTCCGACGGCTTGTAGTGCTACACGACCCGTGGACCAGACGGTCCACCGTGAAGCCCACCGCGCCGCCGACCACCAACACCGCGATCAGGGCGGCAAAGGCGAGCGCTTTCGAGCGCTGCATGGAGGGCTCCGGTCAGGGTGAGATGACGTAGCGCAGTGTGGCATCGCGGGCGGAACCCGGCGCCGCATCGGTGGCCAGCTGCAACGGTGCGTTAGGCGGCGTTTCGATCACGCCATCGTACGCGATGGCCGACTCGCGGGCCGCGGCGCGCCCCAGCGCGACGCGCGCCGCCCGAAGCGCCCCCGCCGCCGCCACCAGCCCCAAGCGCGCGACTCGCGCCCAGGG
>JAICLH010000034.1 GCA_025927495.1 Gemmatimonadaceae bacterium | reverse complement strand
GTTCTTCATCCTCGGCGAGAATCTCATTGCAGAGCGCGATGCACTCGTTGCAGATGTAGACGGAGGGGCCGGAGATGAATTTCCGAACGGAGTCCTTCGACTTGCCGCAGAACGAACAACGCAAGTTTTTGTCGTGCGACATAGGGGTCCGCGGGAACAGGTGAAGCGGGCATCAGCTTGCTCCCCCATTGAAGGGGGGTGCGGTGGGGTGGCGATACTTAACACCCCCCAAAATGACGGTCAAGCGGCGAGCTCGACACGTTCATGTGAACTAATTCACAAGGACGCTTTCCGTTCTGTGGTCGCCAGCGCCCTCGCCTGAACGATGACGTTGTCGATCAATCCGTACTGCTTCGCCTCGTCCGACGACATGAACCGGTCCCGGTCCACGTCGCGCTCGATTTGTTCCACGGTGCGGCCGGTGTGCTTCGCCATGAGCTCGTTCATCTTGGACCGCAGGTACAGGATCTCCTTCGCCTGGATCTCGATATCGGCCGCCGTGCCCTGCGCACCACCTGATGGCTGGTGGATCATGATCCTCGCGTGGGGCAGCGCCGATCGCTTGCCCGTCGTTCCGGCCGCCAACAAGAACGCGCCCATGCTCGCCGCCATTCCCATACAGATCGTGCGGATGGGCGAGTTCATGAACTGCATGGTGTCGTAAATCGCCATGCCCGCCGACACGCTGCCGCCCGGCGAGTTGATGTAGAGATTCACATCCCTTTCGGGATTATCGGCATCCAGGAAGAGAAGCTGGGCGATGACGATGTTGGCGACGTCATCGTTGATCGGCGTGCCCAGGAACACGATCCGGTCCATGAGCAAACGCGAAAAGATGTCGTACGTGCGCTCGCCGCGGCTCGACCGCTCGATGACATACGGAGGATAGATGGTCGACATGGTGCTCCAGCTCCTTGATCGTGTGACCTGCGATTCCAGCGTAACGCCTTGCGGCGCTACCCCTGTTCGATCGTGTTCTTTTCCTTGAGCCATGAGAACACTTTGTCCTCGGTGATGCTTCGCTCCAGTTCCTTGATTCTACCAGCCTTCTGTAACGACGCGTACACCTGTCCGGGATCAACACCGCGCTTGGATGCCATCTCGGCGATCCGGTCGTCGATGTCCGCTTCGGTCGCCTCGAGCTTCTCGCGCTTGGCGATCGTGTCCACTACCAGATCGCGTCGCACCTGACGCTCGGCCATGGGACGGAACTCGCGCTCGAAGCGTTCCTTCTCCCCTTCCGGAATCTGATAGGCTTCGGCGTATGCCTGCATCAGTTGGGTGACCCAGCTGGGCGGAACTTCGAATGGATTCGCGCCGATCACTTCGTCCACCAGCTTCTGACGGACCTGCGCGTCGGCTTCACGCTCGGCGTCCTTCTGAAGATCTTCGCGTACGGTCTTGTTGAGGGCGGCCAGCGAATCGAAGTCGCCGACTTCGCGCGCGAACGCGTCGTCCAGCGCCGGCAGCGACTTTCGCTTCACGTCTTTGACCGTGATCTTGACCTGTTTCGTGGTGCCGCGCTGTGCCTCGTCGGGGAAATCCTCGGGCCATTTCACGGCGCGCTCGACAGTGGACCCCGTCGGCGTGTCCATGATGAGTTCTTCGATGCCCGGGATGGCCTGGCCACCGCCTAACACAATTCTGTATTCGCTGCCGTCGCCTGTCGTGCCCGACTCGTCCGCCGTCGCGAGCTGCACGGTGACCATGTCGCCGGGCTGGCCGCGCTCGTCGACCGGTGCCCAGGCCGCTTTCTGCTCGCGCATCGAGTCGATCTGCTCGCGCACGTGGTCGTCGGTCACCAGGCGCGGAGTGCGCGCGACGCGGAATCCGACGGTGCGCGGCAACTCGATGGACGGCCGAACCTCGAGGTGCAGCTCGAACGTGAGCGGCTGACCATCGCTGAACTTGAGCTCGTGCACGTGGGGCTGGGTCGCGAGCTCCACCTTTTCGCGCTCGAGCACTTCCTTGAATGCATCCTGCACGGCGGACTCGATGGCTTCCTGCCGGATCGCGTCCGCGAACTTCTTGCGCACCATCGCCGCGGGTGCCTTACCGGGGCGGAAGCCGGGAAGCCGGACCTGCGACGCGTACCGCTTCGCCGCGCGGTCCTCGCGCTCGCGCACTTCTTCGACCGGCACCGACACCTCGAGCAGCCGCTCGAGTCCCTCGGTCTTCTTCGGCGTGATGGCGATGTTCATGGGAGGAAAACTATGCGAGGGAAGCGGCGCCTGACAGCGCCTGAGGGAAGCGCTGCGCTGGGGGAAGCGGCGCCTCTCGGCGCCATGAGGGAAGAGGGCGCCCCCTTCCCGCCGGCGGCGCAAGCCGCCGCTTCCCCCAGCGTAGCGCTTCCCTCAGGCGCCGCTAGGCGCCGCTTCCCTTCGTCCAGGTATTGTCTTTCGGTTTCATATCCTGAAACCGGTTCTCCGGATCGAGCTGCACCGAGCGAACCGTTTTGCCGGCGGTTGGAACCTGGATCGTGAGCGTCGTATCACCGGCGAACCAGACGCTCGCGGGGCGCACGACGGTTTGCGTCGATCCGTCCGACCAGGTGATTTGCGCGATGACGGGCATTGGCATGGCGCCGTGGTCGGCCACATCGATCTCGAGCGTGTTGGGCTTTTGGTGCACCGCGGTGATCGCCTGGTCGAAGGTCTCGCGCGTGAACCACCAGGCGTGCCAGAACCAGCCCAGGTCCTGGCCGAGTTGGTGATTCATGAACATGAAGAAGTCCCAGGGCGACGGGTGCTTGTACGCCCACGCGCGTGCGTACGCGGCAAACGCGTTCTTCACCGCCGAGTCGCCCACCACCCCGCCTAACGCACGAAGGGCGACGGGCGCCTTCGCATAGGCTTGCTCCTCGTAGTTCGGGCCGGCGAAGTCCGACGGCCACATGAGCGTCGGCTCGAGGTCTTTGCCGGCTACCGCGCGATAGGCTTCGATCCATTCGCTGAACGTCGGCGGCTGCTTTGCGTACGCGGCGTCTGAGAACAGGTCGATGTAGTCGTTGAAGCCTTCGTCCTGCCAGCCGTAGCGCGTTTCATCCGAGCTGACCGTCATTGGGTACCACTCGTGGCCCAGCTCGTGGGTGATGGTGCTCAGGTCGGGGCTGCAGAACACGATCATGGGATACTCCATGCCCTGCTCGGGGCCGTCGGCGACCGACGCCTGCGGAAAGGAGTACGGCATGATCATTTTCGCGTGGTGCTCGAGTGCGAAGCGCGCGTACTGCGCCGACTGGTGGTAGTCGGTGTGCTCGGGGAGATAGAACACCTGCACGAGCGTCGGCGACGGCGCGTCGGCGTGCGTCGCATCCCATACGTAATTCTTCGACGTGGCGAACGCGAAATCGTTGACGCGCGGGGTGGTGAAGTGCCAGGTGAGCTCGCCGCCGCTCGCCGTGGCCGGGCCCGCGCCGCGTCCTGCCGCGTCGACCACGTGCACCGTAGTGTCGGCGCGCATGGCCAGCGTCAGGCGGTCGCGCGTGGTGGGCGACAGCACATCCGCCGGATTCGCCAGCGTGCCCGTGGCGCCCACGAGCCATCCCGCCGGCACGGTGATCTTGACGTCGAAGCTGCCGAACTGGTTGTAGAACTCGCCCAGGCCGAGGTACTGGTCGGTGTCCCAGCCGCGGAGGTCGTCGTACATCGCCACCTGCGGGTACCATTGCGCGACCTGGTAGAGCGATGTGCCCCACCGTCCCATCCGCTCGGCGCGCTGGTCCAACGGTACGTTAGGCACGGTGAAGTGCCAGGCGGCGTCGATGGTGACCGACGCGCCGGGCGCAACGGGGGCCTGGAGCCTCACGGCGGCCACGGTGCCGTGGACCGCGAACGCGCGTGAGTCCGTGAGCGGCACGGCGGCTCCGTTCACGACGAGACGCTCCATCACATCGCCCTGCGTGATGTCGGTGGTGTAGTCGTCGCGCGACTCCATGGCCGTGTAGTAGTTCTGCAGGAGCCGCAGCACGATCGTATGGAGCGTATCGGGCGACGTGTTGTGGAGCGTCGCGTGTTCGGTCCCGTGGAGCACGGCGCTGTCGACGTCGAGCCGCGCCTCGATGACGTAATCGACCGTCTGCTGCCAGTAGCGGGTGCCGGGCGAGCCGGTGGAGTCGCGGGTGCCCGCGCGGTAGGCGCGCTCGATCTCGGGGCCGAGGGGGATGGTGCGCGTGACGGCGCGGGCGGGCCAGTGGGTCGCCTGCGCTGCGGCAGCCACCGGCACGTACGGTGTTAGGCAAACGGCTACTGCCGCCAGGCAGCGAAGGCGATACGAAATGCGATAGGGCATCATGTCGGGGTGCGAGCGAGGGTCGTTTCGATTCCGACTTCCGTGCGGCCGCTGTTTCCCAAGGAGGACCAGGACATCGAACGGGCTTGACTAACGATCCTCCGGCCGCAAATTCGAGCGGACAGAGTTGTTCTGCACGATGGCACACGTTTCCGTCGGCCAGCCATCGATCCGTTGAATCATAGCATGCGGTCGCCCGGGCGGCCGGCCGAGTCTCGAGGAATTCCAGCGAAAACGGGAGTCAGGTGAACACCACTCGCAGCCATCGCTTGGCGCGCCTTGCCGTCGGATTCGCGTTGATCGTCCCCGCGACGAGCCATGCGCAGTCGCCGGCTACGCCGGACTCGTCCGCAACGGCCGTGACTGTGTCGGCGAAGTGCCGTCATCCGTTGAAAGCCTCGGACGCCGAGTATGACGCCGCGCTCCAGTCGCTCGAACTGCGAGACACATCGTCCAGACTGACCGCAGGGGCGGGCCGGATGAATGAACGTATCGCGCGCGCCATGCGGCATGCGTTAGGCGGCAGCGAGACGTTGGTGCCGCGTGCCGACTCGTTGGGCATCCCGATGGAGGTCGACGGCGCGGTACCGCTGGCTCTCATCGTGCATCGCGACGGCCCGACCACCTGGCAGGTCGACGCCGGCAGCCGCGGCGAACCGGCGCGTCTCGCGGGCGTCTATCGCGCGGTCCTCGGCACGATGTCGCCGGACGACTTGCTGCTCGAGTGGCAGAACGACGAGGCGGCCGATTCGGCCGTCCTGATGCTGCGCCTGTCCAAGCATGCGCTGCAAAGCGCAGACGCGATTCACGTCGGAAGAACGTCCAGCGCGGTGTTCGTCACGGTCCGACCGCTCGATTTCGATACGCCACCCGTGTACGAACGAACCAGTGGGCTCTTCGTGCCGTACGACATTCGGGAGAGTCGCACGGGTTGGCGCATCGTGATGGAAGCAACGATCGACGAAGACGGCAATGTCGAGAAGCGAAGTGTGCGCGACGTCCCGTCGTTGGCGTTGGCAACGGATTCGGCGCACTTCGAGCACGACTACAAGAGGCTCGTCGATGCGGCGCGGCAGTCGATGTTGGACAGCAAGTATTTCCCTGCACGCAGCGGAGGCTGCGCGGTGGCGGAACAGGTACACCAACCGTTCTACGTCAACATGGTGCCGAAGGGATGAAATGCTCCGGCGGGCCTCATGGTGTGAAAACAACGAGCACCTGGCGGCTGCCGGACGTCGTCATCTTCGTTAGGCCCCGTGGATTCGCGGAGGACTCGTGACGCTCGCACGTCGCACCATGATGGCGGTCGCTGCGGCGCTTGCACTCGCTTCCCCTTCTGCCGTCTCGCAAGCGCCCCAGTTCAATGGGATCGGGAGTGTCGATTTGTCAGACGTCTGGCACTGCACCGACACGATCAACGCGGCGAATCTCGCGCGGGTGACCGTCTACCAGCATGCCGCGCTCACCGACACAACGCCCGCCGTCCTATCGCAGATTGACCTGGTCTCCCAATCGATCGCCGCCGCCGCGCGGAGAGCGTTAGGCTCGGCCGGTGGGTCCGTGCCGGTGGCCGATTCGATGGGCATTTGGGTTTACGACGTTCGGCATCTGCCGTTCGTGATCGTGATACACCGCAGCACGTCGTGGACATGGCGCTTCGATTCCGCGGCGGATACGATCAGCGCGAAGCTCACCAGGCTGTACGCAGCCGTGTTGCGCGCCATACCGCAGGACTCACTCTGGATGGTATGGCCTGACGGCTACCGCTCTGACTCCATCGCGTTCGGACTCGACTTGCGGCCGTTCGGCGAACCCATTCTGCGGCCAACGGTAAGGACCTCGCCGTTCCCGGTCTTCAGCACCGCGGGCTTATCGGAAAAGCCGGCCCTGCTGAAGGAGGGGCAGTCGCATCCTCTGTATCCGGGCGACGCGCTCATGCAACGCATTGTCGGCAACGTCCTGCTGCAGTTCGTCATCCTTGCCGATGGCCGGGCTGATTCCAGCACCATTAAGGTGCTCGAGCCATCAGAGGAGACGCTGAAGACATCGCAGTTCGCGCACTACTACACGGAGTTTGCACAATCGGCCAGCAGGGCGGTGAGACGATACCGATTTTATCCTGCGACCGTTGGGTCGTGTCCGGTGAAACAGCTCGTGCAGGCGCCTTTCAGCTTTCTCATACCACACCGATGACCCAGAGCGAGGCGGCGCGCGAGAGTTAGGCGCGTGGCGGCGATCAGGCAATCAGGCTGGTACGAAATGCATCGATCGTCCTGCGGCGCCTGCGGACGAGTGTTGGTGCGGCTTGACTAACGAAGAACCGGCGGCATCTTTGATGCAGCCAGAGCAGATCTCCGCAGTTTGTCCCGCCGCCCGAACGTCGTCGTTCATCCGCTGAATCATAGCATCCGTCTCGCACGGTCGGTCATTGGGAGGACTTCGTGTTTCTCCATGCGTCTCGACGTCTGCGACCGGCGTGGGTGGCCGCCGTGTTCGGCATCGGACTCCTGCTCGTGCCACGCTCAGGCGTCCGGGCACAGTCTGCGTCGACCGCATCCGTGGCGTCGGAGCACGGACCATCGGTCACCGCTCCGGACTCGACCTGGTTGGTGCAGGATTCGGCCGCGCGCGCCTGTTTGGACACGCTGTCGGACGCAGGTTTGCGCCCGGTGACGGTGTACCAGGTAGCGACGGCCTCCGACACGGGCCGCACGGTGTTGGATGAGGTCGCGCTCATTTCACAGCATATCGGCGAACGCGTTCGCGCTGCGTTAGGCGTCAACAGCGCCGTTGTGCCTAACGCGGACACCTTGGTGCACTGGCGCCATCTGGCCGGACGCGTGCCGGTTCGCGTTGTCGTCCACCGCGAGGCGGCCACGACGTGGTCGGTCGACAGCGGCTCCGATACCGCGAAAGCGAAGCTGGCGACGCTGTACGTGACGGTGCTGCGCGCGATGCCGGGCGACGAGTTGGAAATGGCATGGCCGGAGGGCCTGGCGCCCGATTCGGTGACGGTCTCCCTCGCGCTCTCGAGCACGGAGTCGGACAAGAGACCGCAACCGCGGCCCGGGTACCCGATGACTGCCGTCTTTCGAGCGCGCGGCGTCGCGTTCACGCCGGCCATGGTGCGCCCCAGCAACTCCACCCCCCAGTTCCCGATGGACGCCGAGGAACAGCGCATCGGCGCGGAAGTGATCGAGGGCATCGTCGTTAGGCCCAGTGGGGTCGCTGACGGAACCACCAAGAGCGTCGTCCTCTCATCGCGCGACCCGATCGGAAATCGAGCCCGAGAACACTTTGCGCGGGAGTATACCTCCGCAGTTGAAAGCTTCATCAAGAAAGTGCGCTTCGAACCGGCGCGCATCGGCGGGTGCGCGGTCTCGCAAGAGGCAGATTTCCCGTTCAGCTTCTCTCGCGGTTAGGCGGCTGACGGAAGCGAGCCGACCGGCGATTCTCGCAACGCCCATGCATACCGAGCTTCTCACTCGACGTTCCGATACCCCAATGGCTCTCTGGCGCCTCGCCGCTTTGGTCCTCGTATTCGCGGTACCGCAGCGCCTTACTGGCCAACCCGTGTCGTCGCGTGACACCGTTTCGATGACCGCGGCCCCTCCGACCGGGGCATGCGCCAACCCGGTGGGTCGTGACAGCGTTGCGGACGTGATGCTCTCGCAGCGCATCGCGACCCAGGATGCGAGCGCCCGCCTTCCGGCGTCCATGGCGACGTTCGAGCAGCGCCTGGCCGAACGCGTGCGCATGGCGTTAGGCGGAAGCGTCGACTCGATGCCCTATTTCGACGCCCTCGGCACTGCCGATCAGGTTGCCGGCGTCGTGCCGCTCGTCCTCGTGCTCCACCGGCGTAAGCCGCCTACGTGGCGAGTCGACAGCGCCGCGGCCGCCACACCATTGGCGATCGCCGACATCTACACCACGGCGCTCCGAGACCTGTCGGCAGATCCGCCTCCGATAAAATGGCCCGACGGCCTCGCCGATGACTCGACCGAGATGTCCGTGACTCTCGTGCCACATCGAATCAACCGGACTACCGGGAAGCTCGGTCCGATCGAGCGGTTGGTTGGTTCGCCAGTCCTGTGGATGCACGACGCGGTCGACGCGGACCAACCGCCCGTCTTGAGACGCCCCGCGTTCCCGACGTTGCCGCACGATGCGCAGCACAGCCGCATCCTGGAAACGGTGGTGCTGGACGCGATCGTCGACGCAAATGGCCACGCCGAGTCGGCGAGCATCCGGGACGTCCCCGAGCTGGCGGTCGCATCGGACTCGACGCACTTCGAGCACTATCACGAAGAGTTCGTCGCGGCAGCGCGCCAGGCGATTCTCGAGAGCTGGTTTTTCCCCGCGCGCGCCAGCGGATGCGCGGTCGCGGCGATGGTTCGACTGCCGTACACCTTTGGCTACCGGATGCCTCTCACGACGCGCAGGGAACCGTGACTGACGCAAGGGCCCGGCACGGCCCGTGCCGTTTGATTGTGCCTAACGAGAAGATCTCGCGATGTCCGCGGCCGTGTGCCGTGCTCCGGTCAGGTATCGCGGCGCTGCTGATCGGCCTGGCGGCACCACCGGCAGCCGCGTCGCAGGCGCCCTCCGCGGGCGTGATGGCCGATGATCGCGCAGGCCAGGCGTGTCTCGACACGTTGTCCGACGCGAACCTGACTCGCGTGACCGTGTCGCAGCGCGCGGTTGTCGCGGAGACCAATCCGGCGGTGCTCACGCAGAGTGCGCTGATCTCGCAGCACATCGCCGCCGCGGCCCGCGCTGCGTTAGGCGGCGTGGGCGATTCGCTCCCCGCCGGCACCGAGCTCGGCGTCTGGCACCAATCGCTCGAACATCTGCCGTTGCGCATCGTCATTCATCGGGACGGACCGTTCACGTGGCATCGCGAACCCGGCGGCGCGGCGGTCAACGCCAAGCTGACGGCGTTTTACGAGCGCGTGCTGCACGCGATCCCGCCGGATTCGCTGTGGATGGTCTGGCCCAATGGCTTTGCGCCAGACTCGGTCGCGATGCGCCTCGACGTCATGAGCGACAATCCGTACGAGAACGCGCCATCGATGCGCGCGACGCTCTTTCCAGTTTTCACGGCGCAAGGCCTGGCGCGGACGTCGGCCGCGGTGGACGTGCGGGTCGACCCGCCCTATCCGAAAGATGCGATGGGCGATTCGATCACCGGTCGCGTATCTCTGGCGGTCGTGATCGGCACCGATGGACGAGCCGACTCGAGCACGATTCGCGTGGACGAGCCCTCGGCGTTGGTCTTGGCCACGTCGCCCATGGCGCACTACTACCGCGAATTCATCGATGCGTCCCGCGAAGTCGTGATGCGCGAAACCTTCAGTCCGGCCCGGATCGCGGGATGCGTGATCCGGCAGGTCGTGCACTTGAGCTTCGACTACGTGCCGCGCAAGAAGCCGGCGGGGCAATAGACGAGGACTGCATGCCTAACAAACGGTCGGCCGGTGCCCCGTGCGAAAGACGGTCCAGTTGCCCGTCTCGTACGCCCTCCGGTATGACTGAGCGGCCGACCACTATGAAACGGCGGCGTCGGACGTGCGTGACCATCGCCGCAGTCGTGCTGCTTCCGGCGATCGCGCGGCCCCAGTCTCCCGCGACGCACGATGCGTCGCCCATGGCGCGGGCGTCGACAGCGCCATGCCTGACCGCCGAGAGCTGGGACGGGGCGTACGACTTCATGAGTCAATGGCTCACGACGACCGACGTCACCACCGTGCGTGCGGGCGAGTTGATCTCGCTCAATCACCGGATTGCCAGCGCCGTGCGCGCTACGTTAGGCGTCTCGGATACGCTGCTCCCGCGCGCCGATACCTTGGACTATCCCGAAGATGATGGCGTGCTGCCGATCACCATCGTGCTGCACCGGGATGCACCCGCCACCTGGCGCGTCGACTCGGCCGCGGACAGCGCGGACGCGCGCTTCGTGCGTCTCTACGATCTCGTCCTGAGTAGCATGGCGCCGAACGCCCTGCGTATCGCGTGGCCGACGGACGCTACGCGCGACACGGCCGAGATCCGCGTCCGCGTGAGGAAGCAGGTGTTCGGCGGACTCGCGGACCACCCTGCACAACCCGCTGTCCTGATCTACAAGGCGCTTCACCCGATCGATCCCAACGGCCTGCCGGTGTTGGCGCGGAGCGGGGACTTCATCCCGTCGTACCATGTGCTGAATGGCGTCGCATGGCGGGTGGTCATGGAAGCAACCATCGATCCCAATGGAAACGTGGAGAAAAAGACTGTGCACGACATCCCGTCGATGGCGTCGGCGTCCGACTCGGCCCATTTCGACTACGCCTACAAGAAGCTCGTCGACGCCGCCAGGCAGGCGATGCTGCACAGCAGGTACGTTCCCGCGCATCGGAATGGTTGCGCTACCGCGCACCTCGTCCAGCAGTCGTTCTATGTGAACCCCGGTGCATTGCGATGATTCGCCCCACGAGCGGCGCGGCAGCAGCGACCGCAATTCAGCGACTGATCACGGCGTGAACTGGGACAGCACCGGCGTGGCGCTGGTCGTCGTGGTGCCGTCGCCCAACTCGCCCTCGTCGTTCCGGCCCCAGCAGTACACGTGACCGTCGGCCACCATGCCGCACGTGTGCGAGTTCCCGAGCGCCAGCGTCGTGAAGGTGAGGCCGCCGGCGACGACGACCGGCGACGTCGAGCAGGGCACGCCGTTGCCGAAATTGCACGTCGCGGTACTCGGTCCGCCTAACTGACCGGAGTCGTTGGTGCCCCAGCAGCTCGCCGCGCCCCTCGCGTCGAGCGCGCACGTGTGGTCGACGATGTCGTTCTTCGCGCCGGCGAACACGGTCACGAAGTCGGCGTGCACCACCGGCGTCGGCGATGACCGGTCCGTCATCGTACCGTCGCCCAACGCGGCGCCGATGTTGTTGCCCCAGCATGCGGTGAGGCCGGTGGTGGTCACGCCGCACGCATAGGCGGCCCCCACCGACAGTTGGGTGAACCGCAGACCGCCGGAGACGGCCACGGGCGTGCTCGCGACCGTCGCCGAGGACTCATCGCCCGTTCCGAGCTCGCCGAAGATGTTTGCCCCCCAGCACCACGCCTGTCCCGTGCCGTCGAGACCACACCCACCAAAGACGCCCTCGCTCAGGCTCGCGAACACGAGTCCGCCGGCGAGCGCGGTCGCGGGCGGGACGATGCTGCTCGTGTCGAGGCCATTGCCTAACGCCCCGTTGGACTGGTCGCCCCAGCAGAACGCCCGGTGCGATGCGTCGAGCCCGCACGCGGTCAGCGCGCCGACCGAGATGTGCGAGAACGTGATCGATGTGGCCAGCGGAATCGGGACGGCGACGCTCGCTCGGGGCACGCTCGGCCCGCAGCACTGCGCGATGAGATCGCCCCAGCATTCGACGCCGCCGTCGAAACGCAGTGCGCACACTGCGTTGTCCGTCGCGCTCATGGCGCTGTAGGGGCCGCCGTTGACGCGCACGGGGGCTGGAGACTCGGATCTGGCGCCGTTCCCGAGCTGGCCGGATCCTCCTGCGCCCCAACAGAATGCCGCGCCGGCATGGTCGAGGGCGCAGGTAAAAGTCGCGCCGGCAACGAGGCGGCCAGTCATCCGGTTCGAACCGCCGGCAGGGCCGGTGTCGCTGGAACACGCCGCGACGCCAACTGCCACCGCGATGCAGCACACCAACGATGCGAACGGAGCACGGCGCATACTCAGGCCCTCCGGGCGATGTAGGATTCGGTCCAGTACATCGTACGGCGAGGGGGACCGCTCCGACAGGCTCGCTGCCCCGCGCGCCGCGTGCCTCGCCACGCAAGCCGAACGCCGCGCCGCTCCGGGGTCTTGACGCGGCGTCGAATAGTAGACACTCTACATGCGGTAGGTAGAGCGTCTACATAACTGGCTCATGGCACCCAAGCATCCACCCACCTCTCGCATCGAGCTCCTCCAGGGCACGCTGGACCTCATCGTGCTCCAAGCCCTGCGCTGGGGCCCGTGCCACGGCTACGGCATCGTCCAGCTCATTCGCGCGCAATCGAACAACGTGCTCCAGGTCGAAACGGGATCGCTCTATCCCGCGCTGCAGCGCCTCCTCCGCCAACGTGTGATCGCCACCGAGTGGGGCCGCTCGGACAACAACCGGCGCGTGCGCCTGTACCATCTCACGGCCAAAGGTCGCGCGCGGCTCACGGCCGAACGCTCGCGGTGGCAGCAGTTGACGGAGGCGATCGCCGCACTCATGGTCGCGCCCCAGCCGGAGGAGTCATGAGCATGCTCGGATGGTTCATGCGGCTGCGCGAACGCCGCACCAGGGAGCTGGCGGATGAGCTCCAGGCACACCTCGAGATGGCCGAGGCCGACCGCATCGCACGCGGCGAATCGCCCCGCGACGCAGCCGCCAATGCACGCCGCGAATTCGGCAACGTGGGCCTCGTCCAGGAGGTCGCGCGCGACGAGTGGAACGGCGCCGGCCTGGCGGCCGAGCGACTCGGCCAGGATCTGCGATTCGCCGTGCGGATGCTGCGCCGGGCGCCCGGATTCGCTGCGTTAGGCATCGTCACCATCGCACTCGGCATCGGCGCGAGCACCGCGATGTTCAGTGTCGTGCAGGCCACGCTGCTTCACCCGCTCCCGTATCCGCACCCCGAGCAGCTGGTGCGCATCGAGGACGACCTGGCCGGGATCGGCGCGCGCGACGTGGGCATGTCGACGCCCGAATGGCACGACCTCGAGCGCTCCAACATCTTCACGCACATCGCGCCGGCGTGGTTCGACAACAACAACCTCACCGGCCTCAGTCATCCCCAGCGCGTCGCACTCCAGATCGTCGCGCCCGATTATTTCGTCCTGCTCGGCATGAAGCCACAGTTAGGCGCGGGGTTCGATCCAGCCGACCCGACGCCGGGGTTCAACACCCAGGCCATCATCAGCGACGCGCTCTGGAAAGGCTCGTTCGGCGCAGACCCCCGCATTCTCGGTCGCGTCGTGCAGCTCGACTCGGATTCGTATCGCATCGTCGGTGTGATGCCGCGAGGCTTTCAGACGCCCTCGCGCGTTGGCGAGGAACGGCGCACGGAAGTGTGGGTCGCGTTCGGCTTCGCCGGTGCGCCGCTCAACGAAGCAACAGTCATGTCCCGAAGCCCTCTGTTCCAGGGAGCAATTGCGCGCATCGCCCCGGGCCTGACGATCGCCGATGCCCAACGACGCGTCGACGCGTTCGTGCGCTCGCTCCGGCGCGAATACCCGGCCGACTACCCGCCGCGCAGCGATTGGCGCGTGCGCCTCGTGCTGCTCAAGGACGCCGTCGTGGGCGACGTTCGACAACCGCTGGTATTCCTGCTCGGCGCCGTCGGACTCGTGCTCCTCGTTGGTTGCGCGAACGTGGCGAATCTGCTGCTCGCGCGCGCGACGACGCGCGGCCGCGAGATGGCGGTGCGTCAAGCGCTCGGCGGTGCGCCGTCGCGTCTCATGCGGCAGTTGCTCACGGAGAGCGTGGTGCTGTCGGTGCTCGGCGGTATCGTCGGCATCGCGCTCGTCCTCGTCGCGAAGAACACGCTCGTTAGGCTCATCCCCGACACGGTGCCGCGCGTCAACGACATCACGATCGACTGGGGCGTGCTCGCGTTCGCGTTCCTGGCATCGCTCGCCGCCGGCGCGCTGTTCGGGCTCGCGCCCGTGATGCACGTGCGCGGTCTCGACGTCACGCGCGTGTTGAAGCTCGAGGGCCGCGGCTCGACGAGCTCGCGCGATCAGCAGCGCACCAGGCGCCTGCTCGTGATCGGCGAGGTGGCGCTGTCGTTGGTCCTGCTGAGCACCGCCGGCCTCCTCGTGCGCAGTTTCTGGGGCCTGCTCCAGGTGCCACTCGGCTTCGACCCGCACAACGTGACGGTGGTCCGCACGCGGTTGCCCTATCCCAACGAGGTGCAGGAGGACCTGTATCCGACCGCTGCGCAGGCGGCGACGTTCGTGCGCGACGTGGTGCGCCGCATTCGTGCGCTGCCCGGCGTCGACGACGTCGCACTCGGCAGCGGCGCCGCGGTTCCGCTGGATCACCCGTATCAGGACCAGACGGTGACGCGCGTGCGGATCGAGGGCGACGTGTCGCATGGCGACCAGCCGTTGTTGCTGACCGGATCTCAAGTCACGCCGGAATACTTCGGTCTGTTGGGAATGCGGCTCGTGGGCGGGCGTTCATTCGACGACTACGACAACGGTGACAATCCCTCCGTGGCCGTGATCAACGAGAGCATGGTCCGCCGCTACTGGCCGCACGACGATGCGTTAGGCAAGCGCGTCAAGCTCGGGCGGGCGGCAGCCGACTGGACGACGATCGTCGGCATCGTGGCCGATGCCCGGACCGATTCGCTGGCGGGAGTGAGCGAGCCGCACATCTATACGAGCCTGTATCAGCAAGAAGGCAAGCATCTCGCGATCCTCCTCAAGGGCCGGTTCGAGACCGGCGCCATCGAACAGGCCGTCCGCGAGCAAGTGCAGGCGGTGAATTCCGCGTTGCCCGTATTTGGCGCCGAACGGTTGAGCGACGTCGTGTCGGACTCGCTCGCCATGCGCCGCTTCTCGATGATGCTGATCGCGGCCTTTGCGCTCACGGCGCTGTTCCTCGCGGCGCTCGGCGTCTACGGCGTGATCTCGTGTATGGTGAGCGAGCGCACGCACGAGATCGGCCTCCGCTTGGCGCTCGGCGCTGACCGTCAGGACGTGATGCGGATGGTCATGCGCCAGGGAGCGCGTCTCGCGGTCACGGGGGCGGTGGTCGGGTTGATCGGCGCCGCGATCGTGTCGCATGCGATGGCGAGCGTGCTCGTCGGCGTGAGTCCGAGCGATCCGGCGACCTTCACGCTGGCCACCGCGCTCCTCACGTTCGTCGCGCTGGCGGGCTGCTACGTTCCGGCGCGTCGTGCGATTCGCGTCGATCCGATGGTGGCATTGTCTAGCTGATGCCAGGAAACGTCGGACGGTACCAGGCGAGCCGCGGCGTGCGGTGTTCCCGACCAGCGTGCCTAGGGTACGAACGCGCTGAGAAGAGGAGTGTCGGAGTTCGTTTCCGTACCGTTGCCTAACTCGCCGTCGCGGTTGTAACCCCAGCAGTACACGTGGCCGTCGGCAATCATTCCACAGGTGTGCCACCTGCTCGGCGCCAGCGTCGTGAACGAGAGTCCGCCCTGAACGGCAACCGGCTTCAGAGCGCACGGGACAGGCGGTTCCCCAGAGGCTCCATCTGAACAGTCGTCGTCACTGGTGGCGCCCAATTGACCGTACTGGTTATAACCCCAGCAGCTCGCCGATCCCAATGCGTCCAGGGCGCACGTATGATCGTCGTAGGCCCCAAAACCACTGGCGCCGGCAAACACGGCCACAAAGTGCGCCCCGTTGAGCGGCGTCGGCGCGGGGCGGTTTGTCGTCGTGCTATCACCCAATTGGCCGTTCTGATTGTATCCCCAGCACTGCACCACATCGCTCGTCGTAACGCCGCAAGCGTAGACAAATCCGGATGAGACACTCGAGTATTGCTGGCTTCCCGCCACTGCCACGGGTTGCAATGCCACGGTGTCCGTGCTCGAATCGTTGATACCGAGCTCTCCGTAGAGGTTAGGTCCCCAGCACCACAGTGCGCCGCCCGTGTCCACACCACACCCATTTCTGTCGGCCTCGCTTACCGTGATGAACGTATGGCCGCCCGCCACTGCGACGGGCTGCTTAGTCGTCCGCGAGTCGGCGCCATCGGCTAACGCACCATTGTCCTCTACGCCCCAGCAATACGCGGCGCCGGTGTTCGTCAGGCCACAAGCCGAGACGTAGCCGAGGGATATGTGCGTGAATTTCACCGTCGATGCGACGGCCGTCGGCGTGAGGATGTAGGCAGGCGTTCCATCACTTTGCGGATAAACCACCCCCCAACATTCGGCGACGCCATCGAACCGCAGTCCGCACACGCCGTTCGCCGATGCAGTGATCGACATGTACGGACCGCCGGCGACGCGGATGGGAGTGGCTGACCCGGCGACGAGCCCGTTGCCGAGCTGCCCATCCACTCCCACGCCCCAGCAAAACGCGATGCCGGTGTGATCCAAGGCGCAGGTAAAGAAGTCGCCGGAGGCGAGCCGCTCCTTCTGGTTAGGCTGCGGGTGCCGACCGTTTGATGGCCCGGTACTACTCGAACAGGCCGTTAGGCAGACGGCCGCGAGCACGAGACGCGCATGGATGCGGAACGAATCACGGGGCATCGCGGACCGGGTGTCGGTAGGATATTGAGGAGCCAAGGCGAGTTCACGCGGCGGCGTCAATGACGAGACGCGAAGCGGGGGCAAGCGCAACTTGGCTTTGAGCGCGAGGGCAGCGTAGTCCATCTCACGCCGCGTGCGAGCCGCCTAACGCGATAATCACGGCTGTGCAGCCCGCATCACGTGCGGCATGACCAGAATCCCGATGCCAAGCCACCACGCCACTAACAGCCATCCACTAAGCTTCAGTCGATGGATGAAGACACGTCCTGGCTCGGCGTAGCGCGACTCGTCGAGGAATCGATGCCCGCTGAACATCGCCCAAGGCGATGGCTCGTCCAAGAGGTACGGGATCGCTCGGCGCCTGAAGTACATCGCCGAGGCCATGATGACGCCGGCGCCGGTGAGCCATCCTAACGCAATGGGCGCGCGCAGCATCGGCACGTTGAGTGCAAAGAACGGTGGCACGATAACCGCTATCGGCGCCGCCCACGCCAAAGCTGCCCACGGATTGTCCGGCGGTGCTCGCGACGCTTCTTCGTGCGCCGCCACGTCGTCCGCTCGTGTTGGCTCCCGTCCGACCGCGTGTTTCACGACATCGCCCAGGCCCGCGATCCAGAGGAAGCCCATTCGGCGTGCGGTCGTGTGCTCACGCCCGATCTCCCAACACGCAAAGGCCAGCGGCCCGTAGACGACCAGAGCGACAAGCGCTCCGACTAGCGCCTGGTTTGACCCTAACGGTGCCGCGTGATGCGGAGCGACACTGGGAACGGACTCGCCGCGGTGCGTGCGAACGATGCCGTACACGATCGATGCCACCGGTGGCACGAGCACCAAACGGCAAAACGTGCGGCTCCTCAGCCACCGATGCGCAGCAGTCCCGTTCGCACCCGGATCGCCTAACATGAGGGGAAGATGCGCGTTGACACGCGCGGGCGCAAACACCGCGCGGGACAGTCGCCGAACGTGAAGGATCGGTGCGAGATGCGAGGGCGAGACTTTTCCTCGCAACCGGAGGTCGATCGACGACTGCGCCGCCGGACCCCGCGTGCCGAACGCGTGGCCGCACCGAGGCCTCACGGGGTGAAGAGCGAACGGACGGGCGCCGTGCTCGACGTGGTCGTGCCGTCGCCCAACTGGCCCTGGGCGTTGTTGCCCCAGCAGAAGACGTGTCCGTCGGCGACCATCCCACAGGTGTGCGAGTTGCCCAGCGCGAGGGTCGTGAACGTGACGCCGCCGGTGACGGCAACCGGCGTCGTGGAACACGGGGCCGATCCACACCCGTTCGGGCCGGTCGCGCCTAACTGACCCAGCTCGTTAGCGCCCCAGCAACTCGCCGCGCCTGAGGCATCGAGCGCGCAGGTATGGTCGGCGCCGTCCGTCGGTTGCCCCGCGAAAACGGCGACGAAGGCGCCGCCGGCGACGGGCGTCGGCACGGCGCGGTCGTGCAGCGTGCCATCGCCCAACTGGCCCACCACATTGTCGCCCCAGCATTCGGTGACGCCCGTGGTCGTCACGCCGCACGTGTAGATTCCGCCGACGGATATCTGGACAAAGCGGAGGTCCCCGGCTGTCTTCATCGGTCTGGCGGCCCTGATCGTGTCGGCGGCGTCGCCGACTCCGAGCTCACCGCGGAAGTCCGCTCCCCAGCACCAGACCGCGCTCTGGACGTCAATGCCGCATCCGCCGAACGCGCCTTGGGCGATCGCCGCGAACGCGTGCCCAGCGCGCAGCGCGATGGCCGGCGCAATCGAGGTGTCGGGCGACTCGCCGTTGCCTAACGCACTATTGAACGCGGCGCCCCAGCAGAATGCGTGCTGTGCGCGGTCGATGCCGCACGCGCTCCAGCCGGCCAGCGACACCTGCGTAAACCGGATCGACGTGGCAAGCGGAGCCGGGGCCAACAGCGCATACGACGCCTGCCCACAACATTTCCTCGGCGGCAGTCCCCAACAGTCGACCATTCCGTCGAAACGCAGGGCGCAGGCCGCCTGGTCCGCCGCCACGATCGCCGAATACGGTCCGCCCTGCACGCGAACTGGTTGGGCGGACTGGGACGCCGAGCCGTTGCCGAGTTGGCCGAAGCCGCCCTCGCCCCAGCAAAATGCGGCACCGGCGTGGTTGAGCGAGCAGGTGAAGTCTCCTCCGGCGGCGAGACGTCCCGTTCGGCTGACGGTACGGCTCAAAGGGCTGGTGTCGCTCGAGCACGCCATGAGGACCGCGGTCACGACGATGCGGCACGCCCAGGTGCGGCTGCGGACCCACGGATGCACACGAACCTCCCTTGCCGGAGTGCCTAACCGGGAAGGAAGATGCAGGCCCACACGTGCCGGCGCAACATCCGCGCGGCAGTGAGCGCCTAACATCATAATTGTCGTGGGATGCGAAGGGGGGGACTCGAACCCCCACGGATTGCTCCACTGGATCCTAAGTCCAGCGCGTCTACCAGTTCCGCCACCCTCGCAACTGCATCGAACCTAACGGACCCGTCCCAACACGGCCACCGCGCCTATGCCGAAGCACCGGTACAGTGTTCAGCACGAATGTCCGGCCGTGTCCGGCCGTGTCTGCCTTTGATGCACGAGCGGCCCGGTCGACTGCAACCGGGCCGCTCATTGCTTTCGTGCTGATCGAGCTTACTCCCCGATCTGCAGATTCACCACTCTCGTGCCCTTCAACTGCGGGTTGTACACGAGCAAGCTAATCGCATCGCCGTCCTTCAGCTTCGACAATACCTCGTTGAGGTCGGCGGTCGACGTTACCGCACGCTCCGGATGAGGATAGAGAATCCGCGTGATGATGTCCGCGTCGGGGAAGAGCTGCCGATACGCGACGCTCCCCGCCTTCACGTCCGTCACCGCCAGGCCGTGCTGCGATGCGGGCAGGCCCACACGCGTCGCCTCGTCCTGGCTCAGAGGCTGCACGGTGATGCCCAACTTGTCGTAGCTCGTCCCGCCGTTCTCGGGGCCCGCGCTGCTGTCATTGCTCGCGACCTGCTGATCGTTAGGCGCCTGCGCAAGTTTGACCTTGAAGTCCAGCTGCTTCCCGTAGCGCATCACCGACACGTCCACCGTCTGCCCCGGTTCGTGCGTGCGAATGATCCGCTGCAACTGCGCTACGTGATCGATCGGCTGGCCGTCCACGGCGATGATCACGTCGCCATCCTTGATGCCGGCGTCCGCGGCCGGGCTCGGCCCGTCCGGAGTCCTCCCGCCCACGAGGGCACCGTGAATGTCCTTGAGCCCCGCAACCTGCGCGGTGGCAGGAGTCACTTCGTTGATCGAGACACCGAGAACCGCGCGCCGTACGTGCCCGTACTTGATGATGTCGTCCATCACGCTCTTCGCCAGCGTGATCGGAATCGCGAATCCGTAGCCCGAGTAGTAGCCGGTCTGGCTCGCGATCGCGCTGTTGATGCCGATCACGTTGCCGTTGATGTCGACCAGCGGTCCGCCCGAGTTGCCAGGATTGATCGCCGCATCCGTCTGGATATAGTCGACCACCGCGTACTGCGAGCTATAGAGATTGCGCAGGCTGCCGCTGCGGCCCTTGGCGCTGATGATGCCCGCCGTCACGGTGAAGTCGAGCTGCAACGGATTGCCGATCGCCAGCACCCACTGGCCAACCTGCGCCTTGCCGTCGTCGCCTAACGTCACGGTCGGCAACCCGCTCGCGTCGATCTTGATCACCGCGACGTCCGTCGTCGGATCACGGCCCACAACCTTCGCGTTGTACACGTGACCGTCGAACAGTTTCACCTTCAGCTTGTCCGCGTCGGCAACCACGTGGTTGTTGGTGAGGATGTATCCGTCAGCCGACACAATGAAGCCGGAGCCGAGTCCTTCCTCGGGCTGCGACTGTTGGGGTCCGAACTGGCGGAAGAAATCCTCCATGCCCGGTGGCAGCTGTCCCTGCGGGATCCGCTGCACGCGCGCCTGTCGCTCGGTCGTGATCGAGACCACGGCGGGCCGCACGTGATCGACGATCGACACGAACCCGTTGCTCAGGTCCGCGACAGGAGCCATCGCCGACGGCGATACCGTCGCCGAAGCCAGTCGCGCCGGCGTCGATCTCTGCTGTGCAAAGCCGAAGGGCGTCAGGTTCATCCCGCCGGCGAGAATGAGTCCGCCCGCGAATGCGATGATGGCGACAATGGCAACGATGCCAAACGCGCCAAGCCGCGGACGGCGAGAATCATGTGGCGTCATACGTCCAATCCGATGTTAGAGCTATGTGTAAACGATACACCACGGCGTAGCTGCAAGTTTCACGCGACCCAATTCACCTGCCCGCCATGCCTCGGTGCGCAACGCTGCGGCTCGAGCGGACACCGCACATCGCGTTGGTCACAATTACAAGCCCGTGCGTTGCCGTCAAGCGCAGCGAGCGCCGGGCGACCGCCCGACGCTCGCTGCTCAAGACAAAATCGGGCTCAACCACCACCGCCATTATTTCTTGTCTTCCTCGACAATCTCGTAGTCGGCCTCGACCACGTCATCCTTGCGGTCGGTCCCCTTCGGATTGTCGGCGGCGCTCTCCTGCGCGGCGTGGCTGGTAGCCGTCTCACCCTGCGCCTGCTGTCCCTGCGCATACAACGATTGACCGGCCTCGCTGTAAGCACGCGTCAGCTCTTCGTGCGCCGACTTGATCTCGTTCATGTCCTCGCCGCGCAGCGCTTTCCGTGCACGCTCCACAGCGCTCTCGAGCTTGGTCTTGAGGTCCGCGGAGAGACGGTCCGACCACTCTTTGGAGTTCTTCTCGACCTCGTACGCCAGACTGTCCAGCCGGTTCCGGGTGTCGATCTCATCGCGACGCGCCTTGTCTTCGCTCGCGTGCGACTCGGCGTCCTTCACCATGCGCTGGATCTCGCTCTCCGAGAGGCCGCTCGACGCTTCGATGCGAATCTTCTGTTCCTTGCCGGTGGCGTTGTCCTTCGCGGTCACGTGCAAGATGCCGTTGGCATCGATGTCGAACGTCACCTCGAGCTGC
>JAICLH010000257.1 GCA_025927495.1 Gemmatimonadaceae bacterium | reverse complement strand
TATCGTCGGCTTGAACGGCGCGGGCAAGACGACCATCGCCAAGTTGCTGTGCCGCTTCTACGATCCGCAAGAAGGTGCGATCGAAGCCGACGGCAGCGATCTCCGAACACTCGATATCGCGGCGTGGCGTTGGCGCGTGACCGCGGTGTTCCAGGATTTCATCCGGTTCGAGCTGCCGCTGCGCGACAACGTCGCGCCGAACGGAGCCCCGGACGATGTCATCTACGCCGCGCTCGAGGCCGCCGGCGCCGCGCGGCTCGCGCGCCTCGACACGGTGCTCGCCCGCGGCTACGACGACGGCACCGACCTGTCCGGCGGCCAGTGGCAGCGCGTCGCGCTCGCTCGCACGCTCTGCGCGGTCGCGCGCGGCGCGGGACTCGTGCTCCTGGACGAGCCCACCGCGCAGCTCGACGTCCGCGGCGAAGCGGAGATCTTCGACCGCATCCTCGGCGCCACCCGCCACTGCACCACACTGCTCATCTCGCACCGCTTCTCCACCGTACGCCACGCCGACCGCATCTGCGTGCTCGAGCACGGCCGCGTGGTGGAGCTCGGCACCCACGATGAGTTGATGGCGTTAGGCGGGCGGTACCACACCATGTTCGATCTGCAAGCCAAGCGCTTCGCCGTGGTCGAGGGCGAGGAAGGAATGACGTATGACGTCCTCGCCTGAGCGCGCGTCGCCCGACGCGCTGCCGCCCGCCCTGTCGTCGATGTGGCGGCTGTGCAAGCTCGGATACCAGCACGAGCCGGGGCTCATGGCCACGTCGTTCCTGCTCGTGCTGCTCGCCGCGCTGCCCGATGCCCTCATCGCGTTGTGGCTCAAGTTCCTGGGCGACGGAGTCGTGCGCCATCAGCCGCGCGTCGTCCTCTTCTCTGCGTTAGGCCTGGGACTCTCGGCCGCCGCGACGTGGTTCCTGCGCACCGTGAGCACGAGGGTCCAACGGAAATTCCGCGACAAGGTGACGATCGCACTCGAGTCGCACGTGGCGCGGCTCCAGGCCACGATTGCCACCATCGCGCACCACGAGCGGCCGGACTACCTCGACCGGTTGTCCGTGCTCCGCAACCAGATGTTCGTGCTCGACCACATGTACATGTCGGTCTTCGCCACGGCATCGTGGATCTTGCGTCTCGCGGTCACGATCGCGCTGCTCGTGTCGATCCACCCCGCGCTCGCGTTCCTCACGGCGTTTGCCGTCCCGACCGTGTTGACGGCCACGTGGCGCCCGGGAGTGGAACGCCGCACGCAAGAACGCGTGGCCCAGCCGGGACGCCTGGCGCGCCATCTCTTCTCGCTCGCCACTACGGCGCAGGCGGGTAAGGAAGTCCGCGTCACCAACATCGGCCCGCGTCTCGCCGCGGATCGGCGTGCAGCGTGGGAACGATGGTACGGCCCCGTGGCGTCCGCGCGAAACGTATCGGCCGCGTGGCATACGCTGGCGTGGGCGACCTTCGGCGCCGCGTACGTCGGCGCCGTGGTGTTCGTGGCGTATGTGCTCCACGCGACGGCAGGCGACGTGCTGCTGGTGCTCGCCGCCGGCGCGCGGCTCTCCGCATACGTGGGCGCGACCGTCGGCGAGATTGGATTTCTGCGCGGCGTGTGGATGGACGGATCCCGCCGGCTGGCATGGCTCGAGGACTACGCCGCGTCCCTCGCCGCGGCCGCCGACCTCCCGGTGCCTAACGCGCTGCGCGACGGAATTCGGTTCGAGCACGTGTCGTTCGCGTACCCGGGCACGTCGCGCCTCGTGCTCGACGACGTCTCGGTCGCCATTCCGGCGGGCACCGTCGTCGCCATCGTCGGCGAAAACGGCGCCGGGAAGTCGACGCTGATCAAGCTGCTCGCCAAGATGTACGCGCCGTCCTCTGGCGCGATCTACCTGGACGACGTTCCACTCGCGCGCGTGGACGCCGACGCGTGGCGCGCGCGCCTCGCCGGTGCCTTCCAGGATTTCTACCGGTTCGAGCTTCGCGCGCAACATACCGTCGGCGTGGGCGACGTCCCGCGCGTCGACGACGCCCAAGCCGTCGGTGCGGCCGTCGAGCGCGCCGGCGCCACGGACGTCGTCGATCGCTTCGCATCGGGACTCGACACGCAACTCGGCCCAACGTGGCCCGGCGGCGTCGACGTGTCGTACGGCCAGTGGCAGAAGCTCGCGCTGGCGCGCGGCTTCATGCGCGACGATCCACTGCTGCTCGTGCTCGATGAACCCACCGCCGCGCTCGACGCCGAGACCGAGCACGCGCTGTTCGAGCGCTTCGCGAGCGCGGCGCGTACACGGCGCACGAACCGCATCACGATCCTCGTGTCGCACCGCTTCTCGACGGTGCGCATGGCCGATCTGATCGTGGTGTTGGATGGCTCGCGGCTGGTCGAGTTTGGTTCGCACGAGGAGCTGCTGGCCCGCGGCGGCCAGTACGCCGAGCTCTACCGGATCCAGGCAGAAGCGTACCGTTAGTCATCGACCCAGATCAGGCCGGTGCCGGATCTCACGCCACTGAAGCGGTGGCGTTCCTCCAGGCCGCGATGCCTTGACGCAGGCTCTGCCTAACGGACGTCAGGGGTTGGCCGCGAACAACTTGTTGCACACCGCGCCCAGCGCCTGACCCAGCGCGTCGCCGGACAGCTTGGTGAAGCCCGGCGCGCCGACCGCATCGATGGTGCACACCCGGGACGGTGCCTTGTAGGCCGCGATCCCGATCATGTGCTGCAGTGCCTTGTCGCCGACCCCGGCGAGCGGATGCGGATCCACCAGATTCTTCGAGAATGCGTCGAACCCGGTCGCGTTGTCGGCGATCAGCGTGATGGAAATATTGCCGCCGCCGGTGTCGAACGAACACGCCTGCGGGCTGAGCGTCTTCGGGGTCCCGTGCGGATCGGCCAACAGCGAGCCGGTGACGTCCGGCGTGAAGTACTTTGCGCAGGCCGTGGCGCCGAGGCTCGTCCAGTTGCCGGACGTTACGCCGGAGCTGGCGGCACTTCCCGTCGATGCACTGTCGTCGTGAGAACAGTGGCCCGGCGCGTTGGCGAGTGCGGCGGCGATGGCCAGATACGCGATGCAGCGGGGCATGAACTCCTCCGTGAGGTGCGGGTCGGGTGCGACACGCACTCGCGCGTCGAACACGCACGCACGTTCGGAAGCCCCTGTTATTGCCGCGTTACTCCGCTGTTATCAGTGATCGGCGACGACGCGCGAGAATCCGATTCCATCGGACCAGGTGCCGGTCGGCCCAACCGACGATGCGCGCGTCGGCGAGGTCGACGGTGATCACACGGTTGCGGCCCTGCAGGGTGTTGAAGGCCCAGCGGCTGTCCGGGGACACCGTCACACCCTCGGGAGATGGCGACCCGGCGACTTCGGCGGTGCTCACACGCCGCGCAGGGTGTCGATCGGCTGCGCGCGATCGAGGTCGACGACGACCACGACGCTGCGGCGCGGCTTGCACCTAACAAAAAAGCCGAACCGCGAGGATCGTCGCTCGGCATCGGGACCTCCGGGGCGCGGCGCGCTTCTGCCTAACCGAAAGAGCCAGCGCTCGGGATTGAACCGAGGACCGCTCGATTACGAATCGAGTGCTCTACCACTGAGCTACGCTGGCGACATGCCCTGGCGCGGACTCGAACCGCGACGCCTTTCGGCACCACCCCCTCAAGATGGCGTGTCTACCAATTTCACCACCAGGGCCTGCTGCGACTAACGCCTAACGGGGCTGACGGGGCTCGAACCCGCGACCTCCGGTGTGACAGACCTGCACTCTAACCAAGATGAGCTACAGCCCCCGAAGTTCATCCTGCTTGCTCCCCCTCATAGCCCCAAGGGGAGTTGAACCCCTCTCTGCACCTTGAAAGAGTGCCGTCCTAACCGATAGACGATGGGGCCGAAGCAATAGCGGTAACGGGATTCGAACCCGTGTTTGAGCCTTGAGAGGGCTCCGTCCTGGTCCCCTAGACGATACCGCCACGATACCCGCACGTGACGCGAGCCACAGCGGTCATTGCTCCTCGCGAACGCT
>JAICLH010000143.1 GCA_025927495.1 Gemmatimonadaceae bacterium | reverse complement strand
CGATCTCGATGTGCTGGCGCTCCAGCTGGTTGATCAGGTACGCGGTGCGACGTGGATCGCGCTGCCTCGCGAAGCCGGGCACGACATAGGCGTGCGGCGCCTCGGCCCGGCCGCGCGCGAGACTGTTCACGCCGACTTGATAGAAGTCGTGCAGCATCTTCGACGCGTTGGTCGCCGCGTACGTGAGCGACGCGAGCACGCCGGTTTCCTGATAGTTGACGTTGTCGCGTGAGCTCCAGTAGACCTGCTTCGTGGGCGGCCACGAACGATACCACTCGCGCGACGTCACGGGCGCACCCGCATAGCGCTCCTCCGAGAGATCGCGCAGGTACGTGTCGCCGCCGGCGTTGCCGAACGTCTCGAAGAACCGCCCAACGGCGTTGTGATTGTTGGCCACCCACATGCCGTAGCCCGGCCACCATCCGTCGAAGAACGCCCACGTCCACACGCCGGGCAAACCGGCGGCGCTCAGTGTGGTGATGTCGTTGTTCGCCAGCACCTGCCACTGGCCGATGATGATTGGATCGTTGTTCACGTTGTACGGGCCGGTGCCCGTGGAGACGTACAGCAACGGCACCGACTCGTGTAGGTCGTGCATGACTAACGGATGCCAATCGTAGTAAATGTCGAAGATCGCTTTCGTGAGCGCCTGCGAGATCTGCAAGCCGTCGCGGTTGTTGTCGTGCAGGGCGTAGCGGCCCCAGAAGGGCGACGAACGCGGGAACCCGTCGTCGAACTTCGGACGCCCCTTCGTGTAGTGCAGGTACCAATCCACCTGCTTGTCGCGGCCATCCGGCTCGCTCACCGGATTGATGATCGTGATCACGTGGTTGCGGATCATCGTATCCGCCGAGTCATCGCCGACCGCGAGCCGGTAGGCGAGCTCCGTTAGCATTTCAGGCGATCCCATCTCCGGCGAGTGCAGGCCGCCGTTCAGGTAGTAAATGGGCTTCGCCTCGCCGAGCACCGTCGCCGCGGAATCGGGCGCCAGCGTGCGCGGATCGGCGATGCGCCGCATCAGCGCCTTGTAGTGATCGATGTTGCGCATCGTCTGCTCGTCGGCGATCACCACGAGAATGATCTCACGACCCTCTTCTGTGGTGGCGACGCTGTCGACGCGCACCCGCGGCGTCGCATGCGCAAGCGCGCGGAAGTACGCGTAGAGCTCTTTCGTGTGGTGCATCACGCCGGGCGCGCCGGCGATGCTGCCGAAGTACTTGAGCGGACTTGGGACGGTCTCGCTCGCCGGCAGCGTGGCCACCGTTTGCGGCAGAAATCGCGGATCGGTCGTTGCCTCACGGACTAACCGGGCGTACCCGGTGTCCAACGTGGCACGCGTGTGCGCGGGAGCAGGCGGCGCCGATTGAACGGGACGGGGCTGCTGATAGGCGGGCTGCTGAAACGCCGCCGCCGCGGTGAGGAGGAGCGCGAGGGAGAGCACGATGTGTCGGCTGGGCTGGAGGTGCGTTCGGGGTAGTTCTGAGTATCACCAAACGCACGGTCCATCAACCCCTTCCGCCTCTCGCGGCCGTTCCCCGATCGGGTCCGAATCGTCAATTAACGAGGCTTCAGCGATCGGACACGAGAGGAGAGGCAGGCCATGCGAGTATTTCTTACGGGAGCGGCCGGGCCGCTCGGACGCGCGCTCACCGAAGTGTTCCGCGAGCGCGGCGACGCAGTGGTGGGACAGGTTCGCCGCCGGAGCGGCGTCGGAGTGCTGCGAAAGTTGGGCGCCGAGCCCGTGATGAGCGATCTCATGCGCGCGCGGCTGTTAGCCGATGCCATGCAGGGTTGCGACCTCGTCGTGCACGTTGCGCAGTTCTTCGACTTCTGGGCGCCGCAGGTCTCGACGTTCCACGCCGTCAATGTGTACGGCGCCGAGAACACCCTCGCTGCCGCACTCGAAGCGCGGGTGCCGCGTGTGGTGTACGTGTCGTCGTCGCTCACCATCGGCGAACAGCCCGGCTTCTGGGGGACCGAGCGCACGGTGCACCGCGGCTACACGCACACGGCGTACGAACGCTCGAAACTCACCGCGGAGCACGCGGTGCTGCGCTATCGCGCGAAAGGTGTCGAAGTGATCGTCGTCAATCCGAGTCTCATCGTATCCGCTGGTGACTCCGGATGGCTCGGCCGCCTCGTCGCCGATTTCGTGACCGGCAAACGTCGCCGCACGGGCGACGCGCCCATGGGATGGATCTGGGCACGCGACGCCGCAACCGGCATCGCGCTCGCCGCCGAGAAAGGACACAGCGGCTCACGCTACATCTTGAACGGCGAGACGATGTCGACGCGCGAATTCATGACGCGCGTCGCGAAGGTTGCCGGGAAGAAGACACCGGGTATCACGCCCAACTGGATCACGACGGCATCCGCGACGTTCTCGACCGCGGCCGCGTCGTTGTTCGGCGGTCGTCCGCGCGTGTCACTCGACGAAGCACGCTTCGCGACATCCGGCTTCCGAGTGGATGGTTCGCACGCCTGCGCGGCACTGGGCCTCGAGTACACGCCGATGTCGCGCTACCTGCCCAACATCATCAGCAGTTACCGCGCGAGCGCGAGACTCCTCGCCGCGTAACGTACCGCATCCGATGCGCGCCGATGCATCTCGGCGCGCTCGGATGTCAAACTCGCGTGAGGCTCGCCGCGAGTCATTGCATCACTCTCTCGACACCTCGTGCAACACTGCGTTGCAGCGCGCGACGCATGCACGCGGCAGCATCTGCTGCGCGTCGTGTCGCGCGAGCGACAAGGTCGCGCGCGCTGTTACGCGCTGTCTCGTAAATCTTCCATGATTGAGCTCGCGCGTGTCGAGTGCGAGCGCATGGGATGATCGCAATTCGTCGAGGCCGCAACGTGCAGCTCACACAATCGGAGAACCGACCGCTGTCGCTGGTGCCGCCGTCATTGCCGGCGGTACGCGCGCTGATTCTGGCCGGCCACGCCGACACTGCTGCCATCCTCGGCGACTTCGTGGTTCGCTCCGGGCTGACTCCCGTTCATCCGCTCGATGACGAGCCTGTCGACCAGGCTGTCGCTCGCACGCGTCCGCGCGTCGCGATCGTCGACTTCGATCATCCGTGCGCGATGTCGCAGCGATTACCGGAATGGTTGGGCGCCGTCGGCGCGCGCTTGCTGTTGTGCGCGGCATTGCACCGCAACGCAGAAGCGCGCGACCGCGCATTGCGCACGGGTTCGTTGTATTTCCCGCTGCCCATCACCTATCGCGATTTCGATCTGGTGTTGCGCACCGCGCTCTTGCTCTGACAGGCACGCGCGTTCGCCGCGCGGCGCGGTAAGGCAGGGTGAAACTCCGCAGTGGGTCGACCGTACGTGAGAGCGACTCGACCCATTGCCCTCCCATGCGATTCTCGCTCGTCAGCAGATACCATCGCGCGATATGCGCGGCCTTCCTCGCTCTCGCGCTCGCCGCCCGCGTCGCCCCGGTCGCGGCGCAGATGCAAACCACCACAGACACATCGCACGCTTCCGCGGACACGTCACACGACGGCGCGCTGCACCTCACGGTGCACGATGTCGGCATCGCGATCGGCAATGCGCGTCACGTGGACGGCATCCGCCTCAACTATCGAGACAGCGGTCACTACCTCGTCCATGGGTTGAACGCGACGATCTGGTCGCCGCACGAGCACAGCGACGGTCTCGTTCAAGGCGTCGCACTCGGTGTACCGGTCACGGGAGCGCGGCGAATCGAAGGTCTTGGGTTGGGCCTCGGCCTCGGCGCCGACGACGATATGACAGGGGTGGCCCTGGGCGCGTTGGGGGTCGGCGCCGGCAAATCGGTCCGCGGGATCATCATCGGCGGCCTGGGCGCCGGTTCCGGCGATGATGTGAAGGGCCTTGCCCTGGGCGGTCTCGGCGTGGGCGCCGGGCAAGACGTGAAAGGCATCATCGCGGGCGGCTTGGGCGTCGGTGCCGGCCACGATCTCATTGGGGTGAGCCTGGCAGGGCTGGGAACGGGCGCGGGCAATCGCGTGCGCGGCCTCAGCGTCGCGGGACTGGGTGTGGGCGCAGGCGAGAGCCTTGTAGGCGTGTCTGTCGCCGGCCTCGGCGTGGGCGCAGGCCAGAGTGTGCACGGCCTGACCTTGGCTGGTATCGGCGTCGGTGCCGGCAACAACGTTGTCGGCATTACGTTCGCCGGCCTCGGCGTGGGGGCCGGGGACCGCGTCCGCGGGCTTACGGTGGCTGGCGTTGCTGTCGGCGCCGGTGGATCGATCGACGGAATCACCATCGCCGGCTTGGCGGTCGGGGCGCCGCGGGTGCGTGGCTTCGTCGTTAGCCCGGTCGCGGGTGGCGAGCGCGTGAAAGGCGTGCTGCTCGCGCCGGCGTGGGTGCGCATTGCGCGGGAGGGATCGCTCACCGGATTCGCCGCGAGCGCGTTCAACCAAGTGAAGGGTGCGCAGCATGGGCTCACGCTTGGAGTGTTCAACTTCGCGCACGAGCTGCACGGCGTGCAGATCGGAGTGCTCAACTACGCGGGCAACAACACCGGGATCGCGAGGCTGCTGCCGCTCGTGAACGCGCATCACTAATCGCGCGAGCCGTTAAGCTTTCTTCACGAACGAGGTGCGCGATTGACTCGTCCATCGGGTAACCCAATGGCCCGAGAGGACCGCATGAGCAACAAGCTGAGACTGGCGATCGGCACCCTGGCGATGGCCGGCGTCGCGTCATTGTCTTTCTATGCCGGCACGGCGTCCGCAGGCGAGCGGCATCCGGCGATCAACGCTGCCATCGATGCGCTGACCAAAGCGCGTTTCGACATGCAACACGCGGCGCACGACTTCGGTGGCCATCGCGTGAAGGCGATCGAGGCGACTAACGCGGCGATCGAGCAGCTCAAGATCTGTCTCAGGTACGACAAGTAGCACGCCCGCCTGACGACCGGGGCCCGGCGCGTGACCACGACCGGCCGGGTCCCGATGCCGCGGGGACACGCAGCATCCTGCCTAACGCACGCGCGCCGGTAGCGCGCGGCACCACGACGTTCGGCCACGACCTGCGTCAACGGGCCGTCAACGTTCCATCCGAATCCGGTATGGAGCGCGTCCGTGCACAACCGGGCATCGCTCGCTCGCGAGTCGCGCCATCCCGCGACATATTGGGGTGATGTTCTCGACGTGCATTTTCTGCCACGCGTCGCTGGGTACGAACCCGGTCATCGAGCCGTTCCCCGTCGGACGCCGTTTGGCGTTCGATCCGGGCAGGGGACGGCTGTGGGTGGTCTGCATGCGATGCGAGCGGTGGAACCTGTCGCCGCTCGACGAGCGATGGGAAGCCATCGAAGACTGCGAGCGAAAATTCCGCGCGACGCGGCTGCGCATGTCGACCGACAATATCGGACTCGCGCGCATCGCCGATGGCGTGACGCTGGTGCGCATCGGACAACCGCTCAGGCCGGAACTAGCTGCGTGGCGCTACGGCGATCAGTTCGGCCGCCGACGTCGATTTCGCGTGGCGCAAGCCGGCGCGAGTGTCACGGCCATAGGCGCAACGTTGGCCGGCGGCGCGGCCGCAGGGATCGGTGCAGGCGGGGTCGCGCTGGCGATCACGCAGTGGGGACGCGCGCTGCTCTACGGCTCGCCGTCTGCGATCGTCGCGCGAATCCCGATCGGCAATGGCGTCGTGGCGCCGGTGCGGCGAGCGGATCTCGAGCGGCTCGCGGTTCGTGGCGGCACGACCGCCACTGACTGGGCCTTGTGCGTGCGGTATGCGTCGTCGCGCAGCAACACGCCCCCGGTCGAGCTCGAAGGTGAAGCCGCCCAACGTGCCGCGGCGATGCTGCTGTCGGTCGTCAACCGGTTCGGCGGCTCGCGCGCGCAGATCGCGCAGGCGGTCCGCGTGCTGGAGGAAGCGGTCACTCCGTTAGGCGTGTTCGCGCTCACCGTAAGGCAGCAGGATCACGCGCTGGTGCTGCCGCTGCCCGTTCCGGTGCGGTTGGCACTCGAGATGGCAGCCCACGAGGAGCGCGAGCGACGCGCGCTCGAGGGCGAGCTCGCGGAGCTCGAGCGGGAATGGCAAGAAGCCGAAGAGATTGCGGAAATCGCCGACAACCTGCTCGTGCCGACGCGCGTGGACGATGCAATCGGCGAGCTGCGACGGCGCCCGGAGCCGAGCGGCACGTGACGGCATCCCCCGCGCCGCGCGCCGCCGGCGACCATCGCGCCGCGGTGCTCGCCACCTTCCTCGGCTGGACGCTCGACGCATTCGATTTTTTCCTCGTGGTGTTCTCGCTCACCTCGATCGCGAGCGAGTTCGGACGCACCGACAAAGCGATCGCGCTGTCGCTGACGTTGACGTTGGCGTTCCGCCCGGTGGGCGCGTTCATCTTCGGCCTGATGGCCGATCGGTATGGCCGGCGCCTCCCACTCATGATCGACCTCGTGTTTTTCTCCGTGGTCGAAGTGCTCACCGGTCTCGCGCCTAACTACACGACGTTTCTGATTCTGCGCGCGCTGTTCGGCATCGGGATGGGCGGTGAATGGGGCGTCGGCGCATCGCTGGCCATGGAGAAAGCGCCGACGCGGCTGCGCGGCGTGCTGTCCGGCTTTCTGCAGGAAGGCTACGCGGTGGGGTACCTGCTCGCGGCCGTCTGCTTCTTCTTCGTCTTTCCGCGCTGGGGCTGGCGTCCGATGTTCTTCATCGGTGGACTCCCGGCGCTGCTCGCGCTCTTTGTTCGTGTGCGCGTGAAGGAATCCGAGGTGTGGCAGCGCACGCGTCACGAGAGCTGGTCCGGCCTCGGCCGCGCGATTGTCAGCAACTGGAAGTTGTTCGCGTATCTCGTGGTGCTGATGTCGATGATGAACTTCGTGTCGCACGGCACACAGGACATGTATCCCACCTTCCTGCAGCGCGATTGGCACTTGTCGCCGCAGACACGCGCGCTCATCACGGGCTTCTCGATGGTCGGCGCGATCGCCGGGGGACTCGCGTTCGGGATGTGGTCGGACCGCATCGGCAGACGGCGTGCGATCGTCATCGCGCTCGCGCTCGCCGTGGTGGCGATTCCGTTGTGGGCGTTCGCACCGTCCCTCGCCTTGCTGTGGGCGGGCGCGTTCGTGATGCAGTTCATGGTGCAGGGCGCGTGGGGGGTGATCCCCGCGCACATCACCGAGCTGGCGCCTGACTCCGTACGCGGATTCCTGCCGGGCTTCGCGTATCAATGCGGCGTGCTCGTTGCGAGCAGCGCCGCGTATATCGAAGCGGCGTTCGCGGCGCACGCCACCTATGCGCAGTCCATGGCACTCACGGCGCTCCTCGTGTGCGTGCTCGGCGCCATAGCCACGGCGGCCGGGCATGAAAAGCGCGGCATCGAGTTCGGCCTAACGAAGGCGGACGATGGCGCCGCCGAGCCTGCGCTCGGCGCGCCGGGCGCGACCTCGCTCACTCGATGACGTTGCGCGCCCTACTTCATGCCCGTGTTCCAGCCGGTGAACGCCCACACATCGGCCAGTTGCGCGATCCGCTTGTCCGTCGGCATGTAGCCGTGGCTCGTCTTCGTCTCGACACGGATGAGCACCGGACGCGCGCATGACTGGTCGGCTTGCATCGTCGCTATGAACTTGTACGAGTGACTCGGCACCACGCGGTCGTCGTGGTCAGCGGTGGTCACGATCGTCGCCGGATAGCACGTGCCCTTCTTGAGGTTCTGCACCGGCGAGTACTTCACCAGGTAGCGGAATTGCGCCGAGTCGTCGGCGGAGCCGTACTCGGGCACCCAACCCACACCGGCGCTGAACTTCTGATAGCGGAGCATGTCCATCACGCCGGCGCCCGGATAGGCCGCGGCGAACAGATCCGGCCGTTGGTCCAGCACGGCACCCACTAACAGGCCGCCGTTCGAGTAGCCGTGAATGGCAAGGTGCGCCGTCGACGTGTAGTGCTGGTTGATGAGATACTCGGCTGCCGCGATGAAATCGTCGAAGACGTTCTGCTTCTTGTCGAGCATGCCGGCGTGGTGCCACGCCTCGCCGTACTCGCCGCCGCCGCGGAGGTTCGCCACGGCGTAGATGCCGCCGTGCTCGAGCCACGCCGCCGTCGCCGGGCTGAACGACGCAGTCGAGCTGATGTCGAACCCGCCGTACGCGTAGAGCACCGTCGGGTGCGAGCCGTCGAGCTTGATGCCCTTCTTGACGGTGATGAACATCGGCACGCGCGTGCCGTCCTTCGAGCGGTAGAACACCTGCCGCGTTTCGTATCCACTCGGATCGAACGCGACGTGCGGCGGTTGAAACGGCTCGCTGTGTTTCGTCGCGAAGTCGTAGCGGAACACCGTGGTCGGATAGAGGAACGACGTGAAGCCGTAGAAGAGCTCCGGCGTATCCATGCGACCCGAGAGACCGCCCACGGTACCAATGCCGGGCAGCGAGACCGTACCCTGGCGGGTACCGTCGGTGCCGTAGATCTCGAGCGTGCTCTTCACGTCGTCGAGGTACTGGGCCACGACGTGTCCGCCCGCCAGCGTCGCGCCCTCGAGTACGTTCTTCTGTTCGGGGACCACCGTGCGCCAGTGCGCGCGGGACGTGTCGGGCAGCACGATCGCGATGATGCGGCGGTTCGGCGCCTGATTCGTGGTCTGCACGAACACCGTGTCGCCGTCGTTGCCTAACGGAGCGTATTCCGCGTCGCCCTGCGAGACGAGCGGCACGATCGGCGCCGAGAGGTCGGGGCGCGCGCCGTTCTTCAGGTCCATGTAAAAGACCTGGTTCTTGGTCTCTGTGCCGTGGACGAGCGTGATGAACGCGAAGCGGCCGTCGTCCGTGGTCGACGAGGTGATGTACCAGTCGGGAAGGTCGGACCGCGCATAGATGAGACGGTCGGTGCTGTCCGGCGTGCCGACCACGTGGTAGTACACTTTCTGATTGACGGCCGCGGTAGACAGCGCCTGACCGGCAGCGGGTGCCGGGAACCGCGAATAGAAGAAGCCGCGGTTGTCTGCCGTCCATGAGATGCCGGAGAACTTCACCCAGTGCACCGTGTCTGGCAGCTCGCGACCATCGCGGAGCGAGCGTACGTGCAGCTCCTCGAAGTCGGAGCCGCCCTGGGAGAGCCCGTAGGCCAGGTACCGGCCATCGGGCGACACGGACGAGGTGGCGAGCGCGGTCGACCCATCTGGCGAGAGCGCGTTCGGGTCGAGCATCACGCGGGGCACGCTGCCCGTGCTGTCCTGCTCGTAGAGCACGCTCTGGTTCTGCAGGCCGGAGTTCTTGCCGTAGAACAGGTGCCCGGCCTCGCGATACGGGACGCCCACTTTCTCGTAATTCCAGAGCTCCGTTAGGCGTTTCTTGAACACGTCGCGGAGCGGCACCTTGTCCATGTACGCCGCGGTGACGGCGTTCTCCTCCTCGACCCATTTCGCCACATCGGCGCTGTTGTCCTGCTCCATCCAACGGTACGGCGCAGGGACTTTGGTGCCGAAGTAGTCGTCGACGGTGCTGTCGCGGTGCGTATCGGGGTAGTGCAGGCGCTCGTTGGCCATCTGCGCGCCGGCGGGGCCGGCAGCGGCGAGCGCCGCGAGAACCGCGCCTAACGAAGCGACGTGGGCACCGTGGCGGGCGCAGGCACGCCCGGTCGCAAACCAGTAGCGGGGCATCCGGACTCTCCCATGGAGTGACACGGCGCGACGTGTCCGCGCCGACCGACTCGGAATGTCCAGAAGCTCGGCAGTCGATAGATCGGCGAAATCATCCAACGTGAGGACCTTCGCTTCGCCGAGTTTCACCATCCATTCTTGCTTCAAGCCTTCGAATTGCATCAGGCCGGCTTCCATGCCCAGATCTTTGAGGGCTTTTTCGTTGGCCTGCTGCTGCGCTTCGAGCCACGCCTGCGCGCGGTTG
>JAICLH010000153.1 GCA_025927495.1 Gemmatimonadaceae bacterium | reverse complement strand
CGAGTCATCACATCCCTCGTGGGTAACGGATGCCTCACGTACTGCATGCGGGATGCCATGCCTATCACAACCTCAGTGACTAACGTCTAGTCGGTCCAGCGCGGCGTGTCACGGCATCATTGCCTAACGGAGCGCGGCGTCGGGACCGGAGACTCAGCCGCACTCGTGCTCCCGCCTTCAGAGAGCTGATGCGACCGCCCTGGATTCCTTCATCCTCACGCTATATATTGCATGGCGTGAATCTTGCGTTGCGCACCGCTCTTTGCGAGCGACCGTGACCATCCTCGCGGTCATCCCCGCCCGTCTCGGCGCCACCCGGCTCCACCGCAAGCCGCTCCGCCTCCTCGGCGGCACTCCACTCGTCGTCCGCGTCTGGCAACGCGTCCACGGCCTCCGCATCGCCGACCACTGCGTCATCGCAACCGATCATCCCGACGTCGCCGCCGCCGCTCGTGACGCCGGTGCCGAGTGCGTCCTCACGAACGTAGATCACCCGTCGGGCACCGACCGCGTCGCCGAAGTCGCCGCACGACCCGAATTCGCCGGGCGCCGCTTCGACGTCATTCTGAACGTCCAGGGCGATGAGCCCTTCGTGCCGGAACAAGCCCTCACCGGCGCCGTCGACATGGTACGCCGCCGAGGCTTTCCGCTCGGCACCGTCGCGATCCGCGACCAACCCGCAATCCTCGACGAGCCCAGCGTCGTCAAAGTGGTGTGTGCCGACGACGGGCGCGCGCTGTACTTTTCCCGAGCGGCAATTCCGTTCGCGCGCGAGCACGGTGCGGGCGTCGGAGCGCACAACGGCGACGACACATCCCAACTCGCACGCAGCATGATCCGCCGCCATCTCGGCGTGTACGCGTACACACCCGCGGCGCTCGCGCAATGGGTCGCGCTGCCGCCGCATCCGCTCGAACGAATCGAGCGGTTGGAGCAGCTCCGGCCGCTGGCGGCCGGCATCGCGATGGGCGTCGCCCTCATCGACGCGCCGCCCGAGCCGAGCATCGATACCGAGGACGATCTGGAACGCGCGAACTCCCGTTGGTCCGACTTCACCGCGAGGCACCGGTAAATGCCATCGACCGCACCACAGCACACGACGAAGTACATCTTCGTGACGGGCGGCGTCGTCTCGTCGCTCGGCAAAGGCATCGCCGCCGCATCGCTCGGCCGACTGCTCGTGGAACGCGGACTCCGCGTCACCATGATGAAGTTCGATCCGTACATCAACGTCGACCCGGGAACCATGTCGCCGTTCCAACACGGCGAGGTATACGTCACCGACGACGGCGCCGAAACCGATCTCGACCTCGGCCATTACGAGCGCTTCATCGACCGCGCGCTGTCGCAGTCCAACAACGTCACGACGGGACGCGTCTACCTCAACGTCATCAGCAAGGAGCGCCGCGGCGAATATCTGGGCTCGACGGTGCAGGTGATTCCGCACATCACCGATGAGATCAAAGCGGCGATGAAGCGCATCGCCCCCGACAACGACGTGGTGATCGTCGAGATCGGCGGAACGGTGGGCGACATCGAGTCGCTGCCGTTCCTCGAGGCAATTCGGCAATTCCGCCACGAGATTGGCCGCGAGAACGCGCTGTTCGTGCACCTCACGTTAGTCCCGTTCATCAGTGCCGCGGGCGAAGTGAAAACCAAACCCACGCAGCACTCGGTGCGCGAGCTCATGGAGATCGGAATCCAGCCCGACATGCTGATCTGCCGGGCCGAGCGCCCGCTGTCGGAAGATGTGAAGCGCAAGATCGCTCTGTTCTGCAACGTCGACTTCGGTTCCGTGATCGAGAGCCGCGACGTCCCCACCATCTACGAGATTCCGCTTTCGTTCGCCGAGCAGGGACTGGATGACCGCGTGGTGACGCGCCTCGGGTTAGGCGGAAAGGCGCCCGACCTCAGTGCGTGGCGGGAGATGGTGTCGCGCATCACGTCGCCCAGCGAGCGCGTGCGCATCGCGGTGGTCGGCAAATACACCGATCTCGTGGACAGCTACAAGAGCGTCCACGAAGCGCTGATCCACGGCGGCATCGCCAACGACGTCGGCGTCGACATCCGGTGGATCTCGAGCGACCTCTTCACTTCCGCCGAGCGCGCGGGCGAATTGTTAGGCCCGGTACACGGCCTGCTCGTGCCCGGCGGCTTTGGCGTGCGCGGCGTGGAAGGCATGGTCGAAGCGATCCGGTGGTCGCGCGAGCGCGGCCTCCCGTTCTTCGGCATCTGCCTCGGCATGCAGGTATCGGTCATCGAGTTCGCGCGCCACAAGTGCAACCTCGACGATTCGCACTCGAGCGAGTTCGCGCCCGAGTGCGCCGACCCGGTGATCTCGCTCATGGAATCGCAGCAGCACATCACCGACATGGGCGGCACCATGCGGTTAGGCGCGTATCCGTGCCGTCTCAAGCCGGGATCGTTAGTCGCCGAGACGTACAACGCATCCGACATCAGCGAGCGGCACCGGCACCGGTACGAGTTCTCGAACGCCTATCGCGACGTGTTCGAGAAGCACGGTGTGCGGTTCAGCGGGCTCTCACCCGATGGCTCGTTGGTCGAGATCATCGAGCTGCCCGACCATCCGTGGTTCGTCGGCTGCCAATTCCACCCCGAGCTCAAGTCGCGGCCGACGCGTCCGCACCCGCTGTTCGCGGGCTTCGTCGGCGCGGCTCTCCAGGCCAAGCGCGTGCGCGGCGAGGCGACGCGGGGCGCGCGTGCCGCCACGTCCAGCTGAGCGCGACGTGGCGCAACGTTTTCCCGCCGACCGGTTCTTCCTCATCGCCGGCCCGTGCGTGGTGGAATCGGACGAGCTGAACTTCCGCGTGGCGGACCACCTCGCATCGCTCGCCGAGCGCGTGCCGGGCGGCGTGATCTTCAAGGCGAGCTTCGACAAGGCCAACCGCTCGAATCGCGCCGCGCACCGCGGGCCGGGACTCGACGATGGCCTCGCCGCGCTCGAGCGCGTGAAATGCCGCACGGGCCTGCCTGTCCTAACGGACGTACACGAGCCGGAGCAGTGCGCGACCGCGGCCGAAGTGGTCGACGTCCTGCAGATTCCGGCATTCCTCTGCCGGCAGACCGATCTGCTCGTTGCCGCCGGCGCCACGGGCAAACCGGTGAACATCAAGAAAGGGCAGTGGATGCACCCCGAGGGCATGCGCGGCGCGGCGGACAAGGTGCGGCGCGCCGGTGTTAGGCGGCCGGAAATCGCGATCACCGAGCGCGGCACCTTCTTCGGATACGGCGACCTCGTGGTGGACATGCGCTCGTTTTCCCGCCTCGCTGTCGCGTGCTCCGCGCCCGTCGTGTTCGATGCGACGCACAGCGTGCAGCAGCCGGGGAAGGGCGAGGGCGGCGCAAGCGGCGGCGTGCGCGAGCACATCCCCGCGCTCGCGCGCGCAGCGGTGGCCGCCGGTGCGAACGGTGTGTTCCTCGAGACACATCCCGATCCCGAGCACGCGCCGAGCGATGGACCGAACATGCTCCCGCTGTCCGAGCTGGACACGTTAGTCCGCCAGCTCGTCGAGGTGTGGAACACGTGCCGCCAGTAATCGACGCCGCGCTCGCGCGCCGCATCAAGCTCGTCGGCCTCGACGTGGATGGCGTGCTCACCGACGGCGGCATCTACTTGGGCGACGTGGCGGGCGCGGCCATGGAGTTCAAGCGCTACGATGTGCAGGACGGGTTGGGCATCGAGCTCATGCGTCACGTCGGGCTCAAGGTGGTGATCATCACCGGCCGCGTGTCCGAGAGCGTGCGCCTGCGCGGCCAGGAGCTGCGCGCGGATGACGTCGCGCAGGATGCGTTAGCACGAAAGCTTCCCGCGCTCCGGCGCGTGCTCGAGCGACACGGCGTGACGGCGCAAGAAACCGCCTTCGTCGGCGATGATATTCCCGACCTTCCGATTCTACGCGAAGTCGCGCTGCCGGTGGCGGTCGGGAACGCCGTACCGACGGTACGCGACGCGTGCGCCGTACAGCTCGAACGCGCCGGCGGACGCGGCGCCGTCCGCGAGTTCGCGGAGCTCCTGCTCCGTGCGCGGGGCGAATGGCAGCGCGCGCTCGATCTCTATCTCGCGGCGCGCGCCGAGACGCCGCTCGAGGCCACGCTGTGAGCATGGACGCCGTCGAGCGAGGACGCCGCGTGCTCCGCATGGAACGCGAAGCCCTCGAGGACGTCGAGCGCAGCCTCGACGCCTCGTTCGCGACCGCGGTCGATCTCCTCGTGGCGTGCAAGGGGCGTGTGATCGTCGCCGGCGTGGGCAAGTCGGGACTCATCGGGCGGAAGATCGCCGCCACGCTCACGTCCACCGGCACGCCGGCCACGTTTCTGCACCCGGTGGAGAGCGTGCACGGCGATCTCGGACTCGTCGGCCCCGCGGACGTCGCCATTCTCATCTCGAAGAGCGGCGAAACGGAGGAGCTGTTTCCGCTGCTGGAACAATTGAAGCGGTTAGGCGTACGCATCATCGCCATCGCCGGCGCGCGCGACTCGACGCTCGGCCGCCACGCCGACGCGGTGCTCGATACGTGGGTGCGCGAGGAAGCGTGTCCGCACGATCTCGCCCCCACCACCAGTACGACAGCGGCGCTGGCGATGGGCGACGCGCTCGCGGTCACGCTCCTCGAGCACAAAGGATTCCGTCGCGAAGACTTCGCGCGGCTGCACCCGGGCGGGGCGCTGGGCAAGCGCTTGCTCACGCGCGTGTGCGATGTGATGGTGACGGATAAGCTGCCGGTGCTCGAGCAGGGCGCCCTGATGCGCGACGCCGTGATGATGCTTGCCGAGCGCCGCGGCACCGTGGCCATCGTGAACGACGCGGCGCAGGTCATCGGCGTCGTGACGGCAGGCGACCTCACGCGACTCATGGAGCGCGAAAACGACGTATTCCCGGTACCAGTCGAACGCGTAATGAACCGCCAACCGAAAACGGCGCGCGCCGAGGAGCTCGGCAGCGCCGTTGTCTACCGAATGGAGAAGTTCGGCATCATGGCAATGCCCGTGTTGGACGGCGACGATCGCATGGTGGGCATGGTGCACCTGCACGATCTCATGCGCGCGGGGATTGCGTGATGCGCCGCTGGATCGTCGCGCTCTGCATCATCGCCGCCGTGGCGGCGTGCTCCAACGGCACGGAACCAAAGGTGCGCTCGGCCAATCCGCTTGCTGATTCCGCGGACCAGGTGATGTTCGGCGTGTCGACCATGATCACGGATCAGGGCCTGCTGCGGGCGAAGCTGCAAGCGGACACCGCCTACTTCTTCGACGGCAGCACCCGCATCGAAGCGCGCAACGAGAAGACGACGTTCTACACCGCCACCGGTGTCGAGAACGCCGTTCTCACGTCACAGGAAGGCACGTACAATTCCGTGCGCGGTACGATGCAGGCGCGGAAGAACGTCGTGGTCGTGACCACGGACAACAAACGCCTCGAGACGTCGCTGCTCAACTACGACCAGCGGAACAACCTCATCAGCAGCGACAGCGCGTTCGTCCTAACGCAACCCACCGGCATCATGCGCGGCATCGGGTTCACGTCCGATCCGAACATGTCCAACCTGCACGTGAAGCGGGTGATCACGGGCGGCGGGACGTTCACGCTGCCGGGCAGCGGGACGTCGCCGTGAGACGCGCGCGATGGGCGGGTGCGCTGGCTGGGCTGTTGGCGGCCGTGCCGCTCGCGGCACAGCAGAACCAGCCCCCGGCGCCGGCGGGCCAATGCCAGCTCGTGTACGCCGCGCGCGATTCGTTGAGCCCGCCGCGCTTCTCGGCCAACAAGCTGCCGAGCGGCCAGTATAACACGTTCATCGGCGGCGGCGTCATCGCGCGCTGCCCGGCGCAGAACATGACGCTCATCTCCGACAGCGCGGAGAACTACGGCGACCAGAAGCTGCTGCATCTGATCGGCCACGTGCACTACACCGAGCCGCGCCTAACGCTGGACTCCGAGCTCGCCGATTATTATCAAACCGATGAGCACCTGGTGGCCGAGGGCAACGTGCACGCGGTGCTGCCCAGCGGGACGACGCTCGATGGACCGCACGTCGACTACTATCGCGTGGCGCCCAACATCCGAACCGCGGCCAAAATGGTGGCAACGGGCCGCCCCACGATCACGATCATCGAGCACGATTCCACGGGCAAGGCGTCGCAGCCGATGACCGTAGTCGCCAACGCGGTCGACATGGAAGGCGACAGCCTCACCTACGCATCGAAAAACGTCGTCATCACACGCACCGATGTCGTGGCCACCGGCGATTCGGCCGCCATGAACAGCAACACCGAGTTCGCGCGCCTCATGCGCAAGCCGATGATCAAGGCCCGTGGCGACCGGCCCTTTACCCTCACGGGCGATCTCGTTGACCTCTTCGGAAGCAACCACGCGATTAATCGCGTGATCTCACGCGGTCACGCCAAGAGCGTGAGCAAGGACGCCACGCTCACCGGCGACACGCTCGACTTCGCGATGGCACAGGGCCGGCTGCAGCGCGTGCACGCGTGGGGCACGAGCCGCGCGCACGCGTTCAATCCGACGTACGATATGCTGGCCGACTCGCTCGACGTGCGCATGCCCGACCAACGGCTGCGCGAGATTCACGCGCTGCGTGACGCCTATGCACAGAGCGTCCCCGACACGACCAAGATCCACACCAGCGAGCACGACTGGCTGCGCGGCGATACCATCTATGCGTACTTCGACAGCACCGCCAAGGCACTTGCGGACACGTCGACACAGCCGGCGATCCAGCGGCTCATCTCGTTCGGACACGCTCGATCGTTCTATCAACTCGCGGCCAAGGATACCTCGGCGATCGGCCCGTCCATCAACTATGTGCGCGGTGATCGGATCCAGGTCGCGTTCCTGAATCGCGAGGTGCAAACGGTCACGATCAAGGGACAGGCCACGGGGGTCTATCTCGACCCTGCCAAGCCGGCGCGCGACACCACCAAGGGCAAGACCGACACCGCGACCGTGAAGGCGCCTAACGGAACGCCGAAGGCGCGCGCGGATACCGCCCGGGGAGCCACACCGCGATGACGGACCCGATTCGTCTGCCCGAAGAGGTCGAGAATTTCATCGACGAGAAGTCGCACGGCGACCGCTCCGTGGCCCTCGCCATGAAAGCGTTGGTCAGCGCCGCGCACGACACGGGCGAGGTCCCGTTCAACGACGTCGCGATTCAGTACCGGAACGAACATCTCGCAATGGTGCGCGAAGCCGGAGGAGACGCCGATCACGAGGCCGGCCGGCTCAGTCTCGACGAGGTACGTTTCCACCTCGCGAAGACGGTCCTGCCCAAGCTCGTGAACGAGGGACTCATCATGCTGCCGCCGGGCGGACTCACCGCGCCCGACGCATCGATCCGCATCGTGGACCGCTATTGGCGTGCGCTCGAACCGTTTCGCGCCCAGATCAAAGGTTCGAACGTTGGGCCGATGCTCCGGCATATCGACGAGCAGGCCGCGCTACGGCGGACCGGAGCCCACACGGCCGTCACGCCGCAGCCGACGATGAGCGTCCTCGAGGCGGTCGGTCTGGTCAAGTCGTATCGCCGACGCAAGGTTGTGAACGACGTGGCCTTGCGCTTGCAACAGGGCGAGATCGTCGGTCTCCTCGGCCCCAACGGGGCGGGGAAGACCACCACGTTCTACATGATCGTCGGGCTCATCGCGCCGCAGGAGGGACGCATTCTCTTCGATGGCGAGGACATCACCGAAATTCCGATGTACAAGCGGGCGCGACGCGGCATCGGATATCTTTCACAGGAGCCGTCGATATTTCGCAAGCTCACAGTCGAAGAAAACATTCTCGCCATACTCGAGACGCTCAAGATCACGCCCGAGGAGCGGCACCGCCGGCTCGAGGAATTGCTGGACGAGCTGGGGATCAAACGCTTGCGGGGCAACAAGGCGTACTCATTGTCCGGCGGTGAGCGGCGCCGCCTCGAGATCACGCGCGCGTTGGTCACGCAGCCCAAGTTCATGATGCTCGACGAACCGTTCGCGGGAGTCGATCCGATTGCAGTGCACGACATTCAATCCATTGTAGCGGGGTTACGCCACCGTGGAATTGGAGTCCTCATCAGCGACCACAACGTCGAGCAGACACTGGACATCGTGGACCGGGCATACATCATGTTCGATGGACAGGTGAAGGTGTCGGGGACCGTGCAGGAACTGGTGTTCGACGACGAGGTGGCGCGCATTTATCTCGGGCCCACACTCACGGCCCGTCTGCGCTCGCGCTTCGCGTCGCGGCACGATAGCGTCGAGGTGTCATGAAGACCGGCTTGCATCAAAGCACGCAGCTGCGCCAGGAGCTGAAGATCAATCCACGCCTCTATCAGGCGATGGACTTGCTTTACATGCCGCTGCTCGATCTCCAGCAACACCTCAAGCAGGAGCTCCTCAACAATCCATTCCTCGAGATGGTGGAACCCGAGGAGGAAGAAGAAGAGGAGACGACAACCGAAACCGAGACCCCGACCGAGGAAAAGAAGGACGCCGACGAGATCGACTGGGAGGAAATCCTCCTCAACGGCTTCGACACCGGCGGCCAGCCCGAGGAGCGCGAGGAAAAGGAGTACTTCGAGCCCGTCACGGTCGACAGCCGCGATCTGGGCGACCACCTGCGCGATCAGGTAACCCTGCTCGACCTCTCGCCGCGACAGATGCTCCTCGCCGACGAAGTGATCGGGAACATCAACGAGGATGGTTATCTCGCCTGTACGGTAGAGCAGATCCGCACCGGCGTGAACGAAGTACTCGAGAACCACGCCGCCGAATCCGATCGCGATCCGGAAGACGTGCCTCGGTACACGGAGCACGAGGTCGAAGAGATGCTTTCGGTGATCCAGAGCCTGGATCCGCCGGGCGTCGGCGCACGGGACCTGCGCGAATGCCTGTTGTTGCAGCTGCGTGAGGCAGGTCTCGAACAGTCGGTGCCCTATCGCCTCGTGCGCGATTCCTTCGACGAGTTGATCAACCACCGGTGGAGTGAGATCTCCAAGCGGTTCGGCATCAGCCAGGCCGACGTGCAGAAGACTGCCGACGAAATCGCGAAGCTCGACCCGAAACCGGGCCTAGTCTAGAGCGACTCGGGCGACAACTACATCATCCCGGACCTGGTGGTCGACAAGATCGACGGCCAGTATCATGTCTTCTTGAACGATGCGAATCTCCCTCGCCTAAAACTCAGCAAAGCGTATCAGGAGATCGCGCGCGACAAGAAGAAGTTCGACGGCGAGAACAAGGAGTTCATCTCCAACAAGCTCAATTCCGCGAACTGGATGATCCAGGCCATCGAGCAGCGCCGCCAGACGATGCTCAAGGTGATGAACTTCATCGTCGACCGGCAGCGCGACTTCTTCGAGAAGGGCGTGCAGTACCTCAAGCCGCTCACGCTGCGCGAGGTGGCGGAAGTGATCAACATGCACGAGT
>JAICLH010000019.1 GCA_025927495.1 Gemmatimonadaceae bacterium | reverse complement strand
GCTCCTCGTCTGTCACGTCACCGGCTTGCGCCCATGCGTCGACGACGCGCAGCACGAGCAGCGCGGCGGACATCGTGGTCCAGTCCGGATCCGAATCCGATGAGAGCGCAGACAATGCCTCGACGAACGGCCAGTGCGTCGGCAGCAACGAGGCTGCGCTCGTGGAGTCCGGAATGTGCACGTGAGCACTCCTGCGGCGGTTCGCCGTCCTGTAGCGCATGTTGCACAAAGCGAGCGCGACAGGACTCTGCCTGCAATCATGCCGCATGAGTCCGGTTCGTCAAGGTCGGCGTCAGTCCGTGCGACAAACGCCGTCGATGGTCCACTCGGACAATGCGGACCACCACGCGTCGGCGCGCACACCGCTCGGTCGGATGCAGCGGCGGATGGCGGCAACGCGCTCGAGGTCATAGAGCCAGATCGCGGGGGCGTCGCGGACGAGTGCATGCCAGGCTCTGGACGCCGAGGCGTGTGCCGCGCCCGAGTCGACAGCAGAAGCGGCGGACTCGATGGCGGCGTCGAAGTCGGGATTCGTGTAGCCGCCGAAGTTGGCGGTTTCGCTCGAAGCATCGGCGGGAGTACGCCACAGTTGTCGAGCGCTGAGCGGGCTCGGGTCCCAGTCCAACTCGATGAGCGCGGCGTCGAAGTTGTGTGCCGACAGCCGAGCAGCGAGGGCAGCGTTGTCGATCGGCTCGATGTCCATGGTGACGCCGATGCGACGCAGCTCATCCTGCATCAGTACCGCGGCGCGCTGGCCGGCGATGCCCGTGGACGAAACGAGGAGCCCGAACCGGAGCGCGATGGCGTCGCGATGGCGGTTGCTGGTGCCTGTCGTCAGGCGCCAGCCGCTGCTGTCGAGGAGCGCGGCTGCGGCCGCGGCATCGAACGACGGCAGCGGCGACTGGGTGCCCTTGAGCAGTGGCGCCGGGAGCGGGCCAACGGCCGGGACGGCGCCGTCGCCCAACGCCGCGCCGGCGACGCGCCGGCGGTCGACGGCCATTCCGAGCGCCTGCCTAACGGAGCGATCGCCCAACACGGGGTGCGGACGGTTGCGGCGCACTGGATCGCGCAGGTCGAGCATCACGAGGGCGTTGGACAACGACGGCCAATCGACCGGCTCGAGACTCCGCGAGCCCGCGACGCGCGCGCGATCGGCGGCCCGGAGATATGGGAGCGCATCGATCTCGCCGTCGAGCGCGCGCACGAGCGCCGCCGTCGGGTCCGTCGCGATGGTGAAGATGACGCGGTCGAATCGCGCGCGCGCACGGTGATACGCCGTGTCCGCCGTCAACTCCACGAGCTGGCCCGGCATCCACCGGGTGAACCGGAACGGGCCACTGCCCGTCGGCGCGCGCGCGAAACTACTCGTGCGCAGCGACGCTCGCGGTGCGGCGCCCAGCAGGTGCTCCGGCAAGATGCGCATGTGGTACGTGGCGTCGAAGAATTGTTGCGCGTGTCGCTGGTGGAACCAGAACACCGCCACGCGCTCGGCGCGCACTTGGACCGAATCGATGTTGGTGAGCAACGCCGCCGCGGGCGATGCGACGGCGGTGTCGGTATAGAGCGCGAAGGTAAAGCGGACATCGCGCGCGGTGACGGGCAAGCCATCGTGCCACCGTGCGTCAGGATCGATGCGGAATGCGATCGACAGCGAATCCGGCGCCCACGCCCAGCTCTCGGCGAGGCGCGGACGAAAGGCGCGATCGCCCATCGTGTCGAGGGTCGAGTCGGGCTCGGCGAGGCGCTCGAGAATTTGGTCGGCCACCACGAAGCCGGGGGTCTCGGCGATGAGCGGCGGGAGGAGCAGGGTGGGTTCCGCGGCGAGCGCGATGACGAGGGTGCGGTCGCGGGCCGGATCGTGCGGCGCGCCGCAGGCCATGCCCAACGCGAGCACCGCGCAACCTCCGACGTGAAGGGTGGCACGCGTTCGTTGGGCGAACGGCATTGGGAGCCTCTCCTGGCATTCCGTCGAAGCCTGTTTGAGGTGCGTTGGGCAACGTACCAAGGCCAGGCGGGCTCGTCCATGCTTCGTTGTACGACGGTGTAGTGCGCGGCGGGTGCAGTAATGGTGGCCGCGTTGATGCTCGACGACGGTGATCGCGCCACGATCCATCGCATGTTCGGGCGACGCATGCCCGTGCGCGTGTGCGAGCGCGTCGATGCCTTACGATCCATGCTCGCGGCCACCGACATCCGCCTGGTGGTCACCGAACTGCGCGATCGGGTCGGGGCTTCGGTCATTCCAGTGTTGGCCGACGTCGTGGCTCGGGCCGAATCGCCTGTGGTGGTGACGCGCGTATCGCTCTCGGACGCGGCGGCCGATGATGTGATGCAGCTCGCCGCGGCGCGCGTGCCCGCGCGCGTGAGCCTGCGCGGCGTGGCGCCGCTCGGTGATGCGCTGACGGCTGCGTTAGGCGGCGGTCGCGAACCGCGTGCGGACCTGGTGATTCTGGAGCGCATCGGGTCGCTCGTGCCACGAGCGGTGCGTGCCTTCCTGGTGTTGTGCGCGGTCGCGCCGTCACCGCGGCTCCACGTTGGGCAGGCGGCGACGTTGCTCCGCATGACGCCTCGTACGATCGAGAGCCGGTTGGCGCAGGCCGCACTGCCGCCGGCGTACCGCATCATCGGCTGGTGCGTGGCGTTGCACGCGGCGTGGCAATTGGATGTGCTCGGACGGCGGCCGAAACAGGTCGCGGCGAACCTGGGTTTTCAATCCGCGGCCGCGGCCGCGAATCTGCTGGCGCGATACTGCGACGCCTCACCGACATCGCTGCGCGTTCACGGCGGATTTCAGGCGCAGCTCGAGCGATTTGCGGGGCTGGTCCAATCCAATTTTCGCGCTGAGTGATGTTTCATCGCACCGCGTGATGATTTGGCGCACAGGGATGCTGTTGGCGGTACAGGGTCGAGCGCAGGTTGCTCACGCGCCAACACAGGCAGGTCGGGATGTGGTATCGCCGGAGGGCACGCGAGAGCGCCGCGATGACTCGCACGTCGCGGTTCGTGCGCACGCCGCGGGTGCGGGCGACGACAGAGCGCGAGGAGACCGTGCTCCTGGATGTCGAGCGCGGTCGCTACTACGCGCTGAACGAGGTCGGCAGCCGCATCTGGGCGCTGGTCTGCGAAGGTGCGGCGTTCGGCGAGATCGTGGATCGCGTGTGCGAGGAGTACGATGTGGCGCGCGAGCGCGGGGAGCGTGACGCGGACCTGCTCATTCGTCAGCTTCTCTCCGCATCGCTGGTGCGGTGCGAGCCGTGATGCAGCGTCTGCGGCGACTCGGCGGCGGCCTCGGCCCGGCGAGCCTGTGGCACGAGGTGGGCGCGCTCCTCTGGAGCGAGCGCGCTCTCGTTGCGCGAACCATCGGGCTGGTGACGCTCAATCGCGCGGCGGCGCTGGCGATGCCCGTGGCGGCCAAGGTCGCGATCGACACCGTGATCGGCGCGCATCGCCCGCATCTCATTGCTCCGTTAGGCGGCGGCGTGTTGCTGGCACTGGCCATCGAGACGGCCACGGCTGCACGGATGACGATGCTCGCCGGCGACGGCACGCAGCGGACGGTGACGACGTTGCGCCATGAACTGTACGCCCACGTGATCCGGCTGCCGGTGCGTGTCTTCGATACCGCTCCGGCCGGCGAGCTGTCATCTCGAATCATGGACGACACCGATCTGGTGCGCGGCCTCGTCGGACCGGTCGTGATCACGATGAGCGGTGCAATCATCATGGCGGTGGCCGCGTTCGCAATCATCGCGTGGGTCGCCTGGCCACTGGCGATCGGGCTAGGCGTGCTCTGTATGGTCGCGATGACGCTCGTTGCTCGCGCCTACGCCGGCGTGTCGGCGGCGCTTGGCCTTGTGTGCGAGCGCCATGCGGCGCTCGGCGCGCGGCTCGCGGAAACGTTGGTCGGTGTTCGGACAATCAAGAGCCGCGGCGCCGAGCGGTGGGAGTGCGGGGAGTTCCGGCGGCGATCGCAGGAGTTGACCGACGTGGTGCTCGGCAGTGTGAGACGCACGGCGCGGTTCACGGCGGGGATGACGGCGGCGACGGGCGTGGCTGGTGTCCTGCTGCTCGTCATCGGCGCGCGCGCGATCATCGCCGGCACGATGACCTTGGGCGAGCTCGCGATGATCGGGTATCTCAGCGGTCTGCTGGCGGCTCCGTTGGTGCAGGCGGCGGCGATGAGCGGCGAGGTCGGGAGGGCGGGAGCGGGATTGGCGCGCATTCGGGCGCTCCGCGCCGTGCCTAACGAGGAGGTCGCGGACCGAGGCACGCGTCCGGTGCATCACGTGGTCGGCGCGGTCGAGATGGACCAGGTGTGCTACGCGTACCACCACGGAGCGTACGTGCTGCGCGACGTGAGTTTCTTCGCGGCGCCGGGATCGACGGTGGCCGTCGTCGGCGCGAGCGGCGCCGGCAAGAGCACGTTGTGCGCGCTACTGCTTGCCTTCGACCGCCCAACGGACGGTCGGATCCTGATCGATGGACACGACTTGGCCGCACTCGAGCGCGTGAGCTACCGCGCGCACGTGGCAGCCGTCCTCCAGCACGACGTGCTGTTCTCGGGCACGATCGCGGACGCCATCCGCTACGGGCGCGACGGGGTCGCGATGGCGGATGTAGAAGCCGTGGCCGCATTGGCGGGCTGCGATGGTTTCATCGCGGAGATGCCTAACGGATACGCCACGCTGGTGGGCGAGCGGGGCGTGCGCCTGTCGGGCGGCCAGCAGCAGCGGCTCGCGATCGCTCGCGCGTTGATCGGTGCGCCGTCGATTCTGGTTCTGGACGAGGCGATGTCGAGTCTCGACGCCGAGAGCGAGGCCGCTGTGCAGGATGGTCTCGATCTCCTGCGTCGAGGTCGCACCACGTTCGTCATCGCGCATCGGTTGTCGACCGTGCGGACGGCGGACCAAATCATCGTGCTCGATCAGGGACGCGTCGTCGAGCGCGGCGTGCACGAGGAGTTGATGGCCAGGCAGGGCGTCTACCGCCGATTGTACGAGCGGAACTGGCGCGGCGAACGGTCGGGGCGCGGTTCCCGCGGTTCACGCGATACGCACCTGCCGGTGCAGCAGCCCGTGCACGCGTTTGAGGACGCGCGGTGATGGGCGCGCCGAGCGTTCGCATCGCCCGAGTGGGGGCGCCGCGCCGGGAGCCCGGCGTGTGGCGGAGCATGATGACGCTGTCGCTGGTGCGAGTGTCGCTCGTGCTGTTTGGCCTCGGTCGTACGATCCAATTCGTCCGCCGCCTCGATCGCGGGCGCGCTGACTGTGCAGCGCCTGACGCGGCGACGGCGCGCAGCATCGAAGCGTCGGTCGCGAAGGCCGCCGCGCTCTTCCCCGGGCGGGCGCTGTGCCTCGAGCAGTCGCTCACACTCTACGCGCTGTTGCGACGGTCGTCGGTGTCCGCTCGGCTCCGGTTAGGCGTACAGTCGTATCCCTTCGCGGCGCATGCCTGGGTCGAGGCCGGCGGCGAGCCGTTCAACGACATCGCCGAGCACATCGCGTTCTACGTGCCGCTCGAGGACTTGCTGCCGTGAATTTCTTCGCCTGCTTCGTGCATGCGCGCGGCGAGCGCGTGCCGTCGGCGGCCACGGCAGGCGTCGAACGGTTCGGCGCCCGGCGGGAGCTCGGGCTTGATCGGATGGCGTGCGGCGCGGTGACGGTGCTGCGCCCGCGGTGCGATGGGCCGGGCGTCGTCGACGTTGCCGTATCAGGCTCGCTGCTCGCCGTGGGATGGATGCGCCTCGAGAATCGCGGCGCGCTGGCCCGGCGCTACCGCCTAACGGGCGAGCCGGTAAGCGACGTCGCGCTTGCCCTGCGCCACTACCGCAGTACCGGCGAAAGCGCGGTTCGCGATCTCATCGGCGACTTCGCGCTCGTGATCGCGGACGGGAGATCGGGCACCGCGCTCGCCGCACGCGACGCGTTCGGCGTTCGGACGCTGTTCACGGCGCAATCCGGGGACGTGACGGTGTTTGCAACGCGCGCGGAGGCGATCGCGGCCGGCGATGACTATGACACCGACTATCTGATCGAGTTCGCGGCCGGGGTGGAGTCGGAGGCCGGTCGCACGGCGTATGCCGGTGTGCGGGCGGTGCCACCCGCGAGCCTGATGGTGGTGCGGGGAGGGTCGATCGAGGTACGCACGTACTGGTCCGCCGCGGAGTTCGAGCCGAGGCCCGTACGCGACGAGGGGGCGGCGGTCGAGGAGTTTCGGTCGCGGCTGTTCGAGGCGGTGCGGCTGTGCCTAACGGGAGATGCGGGCACCTGGTCCGAGCTGTCGGGCGGTCTCGATTCATCGTCAATCGTTTCGATTGCACAGACGCTCGAGCGTCGTGGCGAAGTGGCCGCTGGCTTGGGTGGGACGCTGACGTATGTCGACTCCGTCGGCGCCGGGTCGGACGAGCGGGTCTACTCGGACAGCGTGATCCAGACATATGGAATTCGCAACGAGCTGCTGGTCGACTACGTGCCGTTGCAGGCCGCGTCCCAGCAGGTGCCGAACCTCGACTTGCCCTCGGCGCGTTGTTTGTTGGCGGCGCGCGATGTCGCGACCTGCGCGCTGCTCGAAGCCGCGGGTGCGCGCGTGCTGCTCTCAGGCGTTGGATCCGACCACTATCTGGTTGGCAGCATGTTCTTCTTCGCCGACTGGATCGCGAATGGACAGTGGCGGCGCGCTCTTCGCGAAATGCTTCGGTGGGCGGCGTTGGGGCGTGTGTCGTTCTGGAAGCTCGCATACTTGAACGCCGTGCTCCCACTCGTGCCGCGCGCATTTCGCTTGCGCAGGGCGCGCGGGGTGGAGGCGCCACCGTGGATCCCGGCAACCGCGCGACAGCGTCTTCGCCTAACTGAACGATCTGTCGTGGCCCAAAGTTACGCCGGGAGGCGGGGCGCACAGTACGCGCACGAGCTCGCGTTCTCGACGTCGGCCATTTCGTCGGCGATCGACCACGGGATCGTGGCCGATGCGGTCGACACCCGGTACCCGTTCTGCCACCGGCCGCTCGTCGAATTCGCGCTCGCGCTCCCGGCCGAAGTGAGCCGGCGGCCTAACGCGCGAAAGTGGATCCTGCGCGAGGCCATGCGCGGGTGCCTTCCGGAAGTCATTCGCGCGCGGCGATGGAAGGGCGCGTTCGACGGGCGCATCGCGTGGTCGCTCACGCACGAGCGCCATCGGTTCGACGCGCTGGTCGAGCACTCGGTGCTCGCCGAACTGGGTTGTATCGAGATCGCGCCGCTCCGCGCGGCGATCGAGAAGGCGACGACCGTGGATGGAGAAATCGAGCGCGGCCAGGTGCTCAACGCGCTGGCGCTCGAGTTGTGGCTTCGGATGCGGACCGGTAGGTGGGATCGGGCGGAGCAGGCGTAGGACCGGCCGGCGAGCGCTCGTCGGCCGGGTGCAGGAGGATCACATGTCTCGACACAAGGAGGGATCAATGCAACGCAAGGCCAAATCGTACCAAGCGCCGTCGCTCGAGGAGAAGGGCGACGCGGTGTCTGCAACGCGCATGAAAGTGTTCGGCACGCTCGAGCCGAACGGCGTCAAGCCCAAGGATTCGGCCGGTGAGGCCGGCTTCGGTCTCTAGCAGGGCGACCGTCAGACCGCCTTCCGTCTTGGTATATCGGTGCGCATCCGAAGTGCAGTATGGCAGGATCAGTCATCACCATTCTCATCGGAGGGTCACATGCGGAACGAACAGCGCAACTACGAAGCGCCACAGTTGGTCGAACGTGGCGATGCAGTGAGCGCAACGCGGATCAGAAGGCTCCTGCCGTTCGAACCAGGAACCACAGTGCCGCAAGCCGGGCCCGGCGATGTGGGCTTCGGCCTCTAGACTGGCCGCTTAGGCGTGTGCGACGGACCCTTCCAGGGTCCGTCGCACAAGAGCGAGTGTCGGCTCGGTGTGACGGCGGCACCTGTCAACGGCGTTGCTTGGAGACCTGCGACCTGTTGTCGTTCGGATCGTTGTCGAGGAACTCCGAGAACCAACGCAAGAGTCGGTTCAGGTAGTCTGTGAGATTGGCCCGGCTGTAATACATTGGGCCGTGTCCCTCACCCTCATAGCGAACGTATTCGACGCGCTTGCCTAACTGTCGGAGCGCTTCGTACGTCGCGTTGCCGAGGAACGGTGGTACGGCGCGGTCGGCAGTCCCGTTCACCATCAGAATCGGCGTGGTTAGGCGATCGAGGTAGAAGTAGGGCGAGTTCTCGACATATCGGTCTCGCCGTTGCCACACTGTCGCGCCCATCTTGCCCTGACCCGAATCAGCCCACGCCGGGCCGAATCCAAGAACTCCCGCGCTGGCGATGAGGCTCGATGCTCCAGATGCGCACTCAGCGGCCTTGAAGCGCGTTGTCTGCACCAGGATCATGAGCGTCGACTCGCACCCGTAGCTCTGTCCCATGATGCCAAGCCGCTTTGGATCAGCGATTCCGAGCTCGATTGCGCGATTGACACCGGGCAGGACTGCCTTGGCCAGGTCCAACATCGGCGTGCCGATGTGCTGCGGCGCATCGGGTACCAGCACGGCGTATCCGCGAGTTGTCAGGAGTTGCATGTAGTCGGCGTAGAGCGGAATTACGCCGAAGTTGTTCGCGAACATCGACCAGCGTTCGCCGCCATACTGCCACGAGATGAGTGGATATCGCTTGTCGGCGTGGTAACCGGCGGGGAGCAGGAGCGCGCCGCGCAAGGAGTCGCCGTCGTCGCCGCGCCACCAGACGAGGCGCCGGTCGCCGAACACGTAGGCGTCGAGCTGCGGATTGATGTGCGTGAAGCGCCGTCGCGCGACGAACGTCGGCTGGGCGACCCACAAGTCCGGCGGGTGCGCCGCGCTCTCGCGCTGGTAGACGAACACGTCGCTGGCGGCCGAGATGCCAAACGCCGTGCGCCCTGGGGCAGGCAGCGATTCGTCGTCCTCGTAGGTGAGCTTGCTGGCACCGGTGTGTACGTCGATGCGCGCGACGCCCACTTTCAGCGTACGTGAATCGAACGTGCGCAGGAGCAGTGTGTCACCGGACTGAGACGGCCACGGCCTGCCAAATGGGCCGCTCGTGATGATGGCGACGGCCGTGCGTCCAGGTACTCGACCGACTGGCGCCAGTCCGCCTCGTTGGGCATCGATGCGCCAGAGCCCGCCGTCGCCCAACGCAAACAACGTCGATCCATCGGCACTCCACAGCGGCGCATTGAAGTCGGCGCCGAGATCGACGTGCGTGCCCGGCGTCAGATTGCGAATCGAGTCGTCCAGTACTCCGGCGACATAGCAATCGCCCGGCGGCAACGCTCGATCCGGCCTGTCCTGCAGGGCGTAGCTGTGGGGCTTGGTCGTGAACGCCATGCGGAGGCCGTCCGGCGACCAACGGATCGTTGGGCCCCAGAAATTCGGAACGCGTCGCGCGATGATTCGCGTCGCACCTGATCTGAGATCGCCGATACCGACGTCGTACACGTAGGTAATCTCGGGAGTGAGGACCATGCCACTGAGCACCGTGTAGGCAACTCGCTCGCCGGTCGGCGACGGCCAATATCGCATGATTTGCGATCGCCGGACGATACGGCGCATGCTGCCATCCGTGACGGCGACGAGAGCAAGGTCCGCGATCAATGCCTCACTCGAGCCAAAGTCGACGCGCACGGTATCGGAGCCGCGAAGGTTGGCCGCCAGGACCTCTGCCGTGGGGACTGTATCGTTAGGCATTGCGAGCGCGGCCTTGGAAACGCTGTCTTCGGACTGGCCGATCGTGTCGCCCTCCGGCAGCACTTTCACCAGCAATGCCCTCCCGTCCGGCGTCCACTCGGGCGACTCGAACATGAAGTACACTCGCACAGTCGCGGAGGACACGCGTTTCACCGTTGCCGTTGCGCGGTCCCAAACCCATAGGCGCGCCACTCCGTCACGATCACTGTAGAATGCGAGGCGAGATCCATCGGGCGACCACACGCCGTCCCAACTATTGCCGGCGCGCCCGGTGAGATCTCGCGTGGCCCCGGTCTTGGTGTCGGCGATCCACAGCGAGGCGCCTTCAGCACCGAGCGGGGCGCCGGTCGATAGAAAAACGGGCGCATTCTGGCTATGGCTTCGCCGCTTTCGTGGATCCACGATGGTGTACGCGACCCAGCGTCCATCTGGCGACACCGAGATCGGCGCATAGATGCCGAAGCTGCGTGTGGCCACAGCGTCCGCGATCGATAGCGGTTTGATCTGCTGCGCGGACGGCGCGTGAACGGTAGCCGTCAGGCACAAGGAGGCTATGACGATGTGTCGATACCTGTGCATTCCTGACTACTCCAACGCTGGGAGGTGGCTTCTCGCGCACCGCATCGAGTGAACGATCGCTGGTCGGTACTGCCCACGTGCCTAGCGAAGGGTACCGGGTTCCGAGCTGCCCGACGAATCGGCGAAATACGTCCCGAACCATCGCACGAGGCGGTTCAGGTAGTCGGTGACGTTGGCGCGGCTGTAGTACATTGGGCCATGCCCTTCGCCGACATAGCGCACGTATTCGACGCGCTTGCCTAACTGACGGAGCGCTTCGTAGGTCGCGTCCGCAAGGAACGATGGCACGCCACGGTCCGCGGTCCCGTTCACCATCAGAATTGGCGTCGTTACGCGATCGAGATAAAAGTAGGCCGAGTTCTCGATGTATCGGTCTCGCCGCTGCCACACGGTCGCGCCCATCTTGCCTTGTCCGGAATCCGCCCAAGCCCAGCCTAGCTCGGTTCCTGCCATTCCGATGATGCTCGACGCTCCCGAGCTGCATTCCGCCGCTTTGAAGCGCGTCGTTTGCACGACGATCATGAGTGTCGAGAAGCAGCCATAGCTGAGTCCCATGATCCCGAGTCGCGCCGGGTCGGCGACGCCGAGTTCTATCGCGCGATTGACGCCCGGCAGTACTGTCTTGGCGAGATCCAGCATGGGCGTGCCGATGTGCTGCGGCGCATCGGGAACCAGCACTGCATAGCCCCGGGTCGCAAGGATCTGGACGTAGTCGCCAACCATCGGAATCACGCCGAAGTTGTTCGCGAACATCGACCAGTTTTCGCCGCCGTATTGATACGAGATCAGCGGATAGCGCTTGCCGGCTTTGTAACCCGCGGGCAGAAGCAGCGCGCCACGCAACGAGTCACCATCATCGCTGCGCCAGTAGATGAGGCGCCGCTCTCCGAACACGTAGTCGTCGAGCTGCGGATTGATGTGCGTGAGGCGCCGCCGCGCGAGGAATGTCGGATCCGCGACCCACAGGTCGCCCGGATGCGCCGCACTCTCGCGCTGGTAGACGAACACGTCCGCCGCGGCCGACATGCCGAACGCTGTGCGGCTGGCACCGGGCAACCATTCGTCGTCCTCGTAGGCGAGCTCGCTCGCACCGGTGCGTACATCGATGCGCGCAACTCCCACTTTCAGGGTGCGTTCATCGAGCGTTCGCAAAAGGAGTGTGTTGCCGGCGTTAGACGGCCACGGCCGGGCAAAGGGGCCGCTCGTGAGGATGGCGACTGCTGCGCGTCCTGGTACGCGACCTATGCGTTCAAGTCCACCTCGTTGGGCGTCGGCGCGCCAGAGCCCGCCTCCGCCTAACACGAATAGGGTTGAACCGTCAGCACTCCACACGGGCGCCTGGAAGTTGGCGCCAAGATCGACGTGCGCACCCGGCGTCAGATCGCGAACCGAATCGTTCAGTACACTGGCGACGTAGCAGTCACCGGGTGGCAACGGTCGGTCCGGAAGGTCCTGCAATCCGTAGCTGTGGGGCTTGGTCGTGAACGCGATATGCAGACCATCGGGCGACCAGCTGATCGTGGGCCCCCAGAGATTCGGAACGCGCCGCGCGATGATCCGTGTCGCACCAGTCCTCAGATCGGCGACGCCGATGTCGTACACCCAGGTGATCTCGGGCGTGACCACCATGCCACTGAGCACCGTATAGGCGACCCGCTCGCCCGTCGGTGAAATCGAGTATTCCATGATTTGTGATCGCCGGACGATGCGCCGCACGGTGCCATTCGAGATTCGCACGAGCGCGAGGTCCGCGATCAGGTCCGGATTCGAGCCGCCATCGACACGCGCCGTGTCGGAGCTGCCGATGTTGGCTGTCAGGACCTCCGCCGTCGGAATGGTATCGTTAGGCAGTGCGAGGGCGGCCTTGGCAACGCTGTCTTCGGACTGCCCGATCGTGTCGCCTTCCGGAAGGACCTTCACGATCAGCGACGCCCCATCCGGCGTCCACGCGGGCGTCTCAAACAGCAAGTACGCCCGCGGAATCACGGAGGAGACGCGCCGCACCGTTGCCGTCGCGCGGTCCCACACCCAGAGGCGCGCCATTCCGTCACGGTCGCTGTAGAACGCGAGCCGAGATCCATCCGGCGACCACACGCCATCCCAACTATTCCCGGCGTGCCCGGTGAGATCTCGTGTGGCTCCCGTCTTCGTGTCGGCGATCCACAGCTCGGCGCCTTCGGCGTCGCGCGGCGCGCCAGTCGATAGAAAGTTGGGCGCATTCTCACTGTGACTTCGCCGCTTTCGCGGATCCACGATGGTGTATGCGACCCAGCGTCCATCGGGCGACACCGAGATCGGCGCGTATATCCCGAACGTGCGCGTAGCCAGCGCGTCCTCGATGGACAAGGGCTTGACCTGTTGCGCGCGGGATGCGGGAGCCGTCGCGGTTAGGCATAGGATCGCCCCCGCGGTCAATCGATGCATGTGCATGCCAGGGTGCTCCGATATTGTGAGACGGGCGTTCGGCCAGCGCTATCTTCGTGCTGAGGAGCGACGGTGGGCTGTCGCCGGCACGTCGAGATACGCGTCGAACCACCGCACCACACGGTTCAGGTAGTCCATCACGTTGGCCCGTGAATACGCCATTGGCTCGTGTCCTTCGCCGCCGTACCGGACATACGCGACGCGCTTGCCTAACTGTCGAAGGGCCTCGTACGTTGCGTCGCTCATGTAGGGCGGGACGGCCCTATCCGACGTGCCGCTGGTCATGAGGATGGGCGTCGTTATGCGGTCGAGATAAAAATAGGGCGAGTTCTCGATGTATCGATCCCGCCGCTCCCACACCGTCGCTCCCATCTTGCCCTGTCCCGAGTCGGCCCATACCGCACCGTCTCCACCGAGTGCTCCGGCCATCGCGATGATGCTCGAGGGCCCAGAGGAGCATTGCGCTGCTTTGAACCTCGTGGTCTGCACGATGATCATGAGCGTCGATGCGCATCCGTAGCTGTTCCCCATGATGCCCAGGCGCCGTGCGTCCGCGACGCCGATCTCGATCGCGCGGTTGATGCCCGGCAGGACGGTCTTCGCCAGATCCAGCATCGGCGTGCCGATGTGCTGCGGAGCGTCCGGCACGAGCACGGCGTACCCGCGCGTCGCGAGGAGCTGCACGTAGTCGGCGAGCGGGGGGAGGGCGCCAAAGTCGTTTGCGAACATCGACCAGCGCTCGCCGCCGTATTGCCAGGAGATGAGCGGATAGCGTGTGCCGGGCTTGTAGCCCGCCGGCAGCAGCAGCGTGCCGCGCAAGCTGTCGCCATCATCGCTCAGCCAATAAATGAGACGCCGCTCCCCGAACACGTAGGCATCGAGTTGCGGATTGATGTGCGTGAGGCGGTGTCGATCACGAAACGTCGGACCCGAGATCCAGATATCGGCCGGATGCGCCGCATCTTCTCGCGTATAAACGAACACGTTGCGCGCCGCGTCGATTCCGAACGCGACGTGCGACGCTCTCGGCAAGGATTCATCGTCCTCGTATGCGAGCTCGCTCGCTCCGGTTCTGAGATTGAGGCGAGCCATGCCGACCTTCAGCGTGCGCTCGTCCAGCGTGCGCACGAGCAGATCGTCCTTGCCGTTAGGCATCCACGGCCGCGGGAACGACCCGGTCGCGATGATCGAGACGACCGTGCGACCCGGCACGCGTCCGACTGCGTGGAGGCCTCCCCGTTGGGCATCGATCCGCCAGACGGTGTCGTCACCTACCGCAAAAAGAGTGGACCCATCCGCGCTCCACACCGGCGGATTGAATTCGTCGCTCAGGTCGGCGTGGCTTCCCGGCGTAACATCGCGTGCGCCATCGCTCGCGGCATCGACGATGTAGCAATCGCCCGGAGGAAGCGGACGGTCCGGCCTGTCCTGCAGCTCGAAGTCGTGCAATTTGCTCGTGAATGCGAGATGCGTCCCGTCGGGCGACCATGCGACGGGAGGCCCCCAGAAATGGGACACGTCGTGCGCAACGGTCCGCACGCTACCGGTCGAAAGGTCTACGATGTCGACGTCGTAGAGGTTGGTTGTCTCGCTGCTATGGCCGGGGCCGGTCGGCACCGTGAACGCGACCTGGCGTCCGGTCGGAGAGATCCAATAGCGCATGATGGCGCTGTTGCGCACGAGTCGTTGGACGCGACCATCCGAGAGCGACACCAGCGCCAGGTCGGCAGTGTTGCGCTTCGTGACGAACACACGCGATCGCGAGGTATCGCCAGCCCCAATGTTGGCCGTGTACACCTGCGCCGTGGCGGCCGTGTCGTTAGGCGTTGCCGCCGGCGCGCGCTCGATGCTGTCGGGCGTCCCTTCGATCGTGTCGCCCTCGGGCAAGATCTTGGCGACCAGCGCGGTACCGTTGGGCGTCCATTGCGGAGCCTGATAGCCCAGAAACGCGTGTGCGACGACCGCTGATACGCGCCGCACGCTTCCTGTCGCTCTGTCCCAAACCCACAAGCGCTCGAGTCCGTCACGGTCGCTGTAGAACGCGAGGCGCGATCCACCGGGCGACCACACACCGTCCCAGCTCGCACCGATCGGTCCTGTCAGGTCGCGGGCCTCGCCGGTCTTCGTGTTCGCAATCCATAACTCGGACCCTTCTTGTAATCGCGGCGTGCCGGTACGCAGATACTCGATCGCGTCGTCCGTGTGTGGACGGCGCTTCAATGGATTGGCGACCGTATATGCGACCCAGTCGCCGTCGGTAGACAACACAATGGGCGCAACAAACGCGAATGTCCGCGTGGCCACGGCGTCGGCGATCAACAACGGCTTGACCTGTTGCGCGGCAGCGATGGGCCCGCTAACGGTGAGCCCCGAGACAATCGCGCTCGCCCATCGATGAATGTGCATTGGGCGGAATACCTCGTGTGTGAAGTGCGACCGCAGCGTGTGCTCTGCCGGAGCATTCTGGCGCGTCGGATGGAGATCCTGGACGCTCACCAATGAAGCCGAAGTCCGACCATGGAGATGCGGCCCTGGATCGGCGTCAGGTTGGTCAGCTCGTTCGCATTCGTATTGGCGACGTTCTCGATGCTCACAAAGGCCGTCGCGCTGCTGGAAATGGCGTGTGAAACGCCGAGGTTGAGCTTCGTGAATCCCGGATATTGGGCCCAATAGTCGCGAAGCGTGCTGCGGGACGGGTCGGTGAAGAACGCGCGATAGTCATAGTTCGTGCGTGCGCCGACATACACGGCGCCCAACGTGAGCGTCGTGTTCGCGAGCTCCGACACCGCGATGCTTGCGCCCGCCGTGTTGCTGGGAATGCCGAGCACTTGGTCGCCGGGTTGCAAGTCGCCGGTGTACGCGGGCCCGAGCGCCTTCACGACGCTCGTCGCGTGCGCGAATTGCGCGGTAGCGTTGACACGTCCCATGTGGAGTCCAGCCTCGAGCTCGACACCGCGATTCGCGACGCGGCCGACGTTCTCGAACTGGCGAAGCTGCGGTTCCCGGTTTCCATCGAGCAGTACGAACTGGATCAGGTCGGTCGCGGTCTGATCGTAGTAGGTCGCGCTCAGCGTGGCGCCGCCTAACGCGAGATCGACGCCGCCGTCGAAACCGCGCTGGCGCTCAGGACCCAGTGACTCGTTCGCCAGTGTCTCCGTGAACGCGTTCTTGGAGTAGTCCTTCTCCGATGGAGTTGGCGCGCGGATCGCCTGACCGTAGGACGCACGCAGCTTGACTGTCGTACTGCCCAGCGTTCGTGCCCATGACGCGCCGACCCGCGGCGACACGGGCGTGCCGAACCGACTCCCGAAATCGTTATTGTGTTCCGCGCGCACCCCGAGCGTGAGGAAGAGTTGGTCGCCGACATTCAGTTGGGCCTGGCCGAACACCCCGGTGTTCTTCGTAACGCTACGCGTGGCGTCAATCGGCGCCGTCGAGTCAGCCACGATCTCACCCGAGTTGGTGTGCGCTCCGGTCGAGCTGAACTGGTTGATCGTGAATTGGTAGTAATCGGCGCCCACCGTCACGGCCCCCGTGAGCGCCGCTGAAATCGGCAGGCGCACCGACATGTTGTAGGCCGCCGACATCTTTCGCAGCTCCCCGACGTACACGAACATCAGGCTGTCCTCGGGTGTCGTGAACCGCGGCCGCGAATTGTGATCATCGAACGACAGGCCGTCCACGCCGAGCGCGAGCGTGTGCCGCCACCGCGACGTCGCGTCGAACGTTAGGCGCGCGCCCAACGTGGACTGCCGGTACTCCTGCGGCTCGTATGTGGGCAGCGGGCTCGAGAAGCCGGCCTTGACGAGAAATGGCGACGCAGCCGTTGCTTCCTGCGTGCTCATGAATCGACCGGACAGGTCCAGCGACAACTTGTCTTGCGCGATGTGCACGCCGCCGAACGCACTCGGCGTGGACAGATAGTAGTAGGGAACCCAGTCACCCGTGTGCGTAAACGACCCGCCGATCGTGTAGCTGGCCGACGGCGTCCCACCATTGACCGTCGCCGAATACGCTTGACGCAGCGTGCCGCCGCTCTTGTATGGGCTCTGCACGTCGCCCAGCGACACGTCGAGATTCAACTCCGGCCGATCGAGCGCGGCGTTGCCGTGCTTCGTGAAGATCTGCATCACGCCGCCGATCGCATCCGAACCGTAAATCGTCGCTGCCTGCGGGCCGCGAATGATTTCGACCCGGTCGACGCTCGCCGGGTCGATCATCGAGAAGTTGTCGGACGCGACTTCGATGCCGTCGACGTATACCTTGATTGGTGAACCTGCAGCCAGCGAGCTCGCGCCGCGCACGCTGATGTCCGCTTGTTCAGCGCTCGGTCCGTTGTCGAAGGCGAGAGCGGTGGGCACGTACATCCGGATCGCTTGATCCAGGTGGCGAAATCCTTGTTGCGCGATCTGGCCGCCATCCACGACCGTCACGGGCGTCGGAATCGCCTTCACTTCCGTCGGGAGGATCGTGCCGGTGACGATCACTTTGTCGAGCGTGCTCGTGGCCGGCTGGAGTCGAATTGTGACCGTGGTGTCCGAGTTGTCCGCGATCGCCATGGGCTGGGACAGCGCAACATATCCGATCCGGCGCACCACGAGCACGTGATTCCCGGCCGAGATGTCCGCCAGGGTGAACCGTCCATCTTCAGCGGTGAGCGTAGCGTGCGCCGTCCCTTCGAGTGCGACCGTGGCTTGCGCGACGCCGGTTCCAGACGCGGCGTCCACTACGCGGCCCGTTAGGCGCGCGGCGGGCGCCGGCGCGGGCGGCGCCGAATCGAGGACGATGCGTCCGTGGCCCATGAGACGCGCCGCGATACCCGTGCCGCGAAGCGCGGCGCCGAGCGCCTCCGTCACGTCGGCATCGCGAATGCGCACCGACGTTGGCCGGCGAAGGTCGACGACATCACTGCTGTAGATGAGGGTGAGCCCGGCCTGCTGCGCGATGGCCCGCAGCACGTCGCCCAACGCCGCGTCCCGCAGCGTGAGCGATATCCGCGCGCGCGGGTACGCGCCGCCCTGTTCGGCGATGGCGCTGGCGACGGTTTGCGGTGCTTCACGTGCAGCGATGACAATCCGTGCGGCCGGTGCGGTCGCGGGGCCAGAAGCCCACGCGTGGGTTGCGGCGCTCGAGATGGCGAAGACGGCGCGCAGCAGAGCGTTTCGCACGATGACGATGTGCATGGATGTGCCTCCGGCGTGGGGGTCGGCGCCCCGGGATGAAGAACGAATCGAGGTTGGTGATTACCGCTGCGGCGACTTCGGCCTAACGCAGATCCGGCAATCGAGAAACGACGATGGTTCGTCCGTGTCGCTGAACGCGGACGTGCATCGGCGGTGCGAGGGCGCTCAGCACCGAATCAAGCGGTTCATCGGAGAACACGCCGGTAAACCGCCGCGTCGCGAGCGTCGTGTCCGCGACCCGGACATCGGCGTCATACCAGCGCGACAATTCTTCCAGCACCTGCTGCAACGGTACGTCGTCGAACACCAGCCGTCCGTGCATCCACGCGAGATACGACGCGGGATCCACTGTCCGGACCTCTGTATGCCCAACCGTGTCGATGCGGACGAGATGTCCAGCATCGATGTCGCGCGCCGCGGCGGCATCCTGCGCGCGTGCGCGGACGGCGATTCTGCCTTCGGTTACCACGACCTCGAAACCCGCGTCCTCGCGATACTGACGAACGACGAACGCCGTACCCAGATCGCGTACGACGCCGCCCCGGGTTCGTACCTCGAACGGGTGTGCGACATCGTGTCGCACTGCGAAGTACGCTTCGCCGTCGAGCGACACGGCACGAATGCTGTCGTCGAAGGACGCCGGATACCACAGCCGGCTGCCGGCGGCGAGCTCGACGCGGGTGCCGTCCGACAGCGTCAGCGCGGCGCGTGCACCCCGCGGCGCGGTGAGACCGCGCGTGGCGGCAGCGTGTGGCACGTCGGACCAGACCTGCGCCAGCGGCCGCCACGCCATGCGCACGCCTAACGCAACGGCCGCGGCCGTGGCCAGCACCCACACGCCCGCCCGACGCCACGCAGAGCCCCGCGAAGCCCCGGCAACCGCCAGCACACGTGCGCTCTTTGGCGCCAGCCGGAGCCGCACCGCTCCGTCGCGCGGGCCGACCGCGCGCGGCGCGCGCGCGAACCCCGCCCACGGATGGCCGCAATCGAATTCCTGCGTCCACGCCGCCGGATTCCGCACCAGCCGCCGCACCGCTTCGATCAAGCTCTGGCGTGTCGGATCTTCATCCAGCCAGCGCGCGACCGCTTCCCGCTCTGCCGCGACGCAGTCGCCCAACGCGAACCGGCGGAGCAACTCGAAGTCCATGGCGTCGTTCGGCGCAATGCGCACGGGAAATAGGAGTCCGTGACCGCACAGGTTCATGCGCATACGACGAACCACAGGCCCGTGAACCCTGTACCACGAACGGACCCCTCAGTCGCCGACCAGCTCGGAGGGGAGTGAGTGCCGCAACGCGCCGAGCGCGCGAGTCATGTGCATCTCGACCGTCTTGACGGCAATGCCCAACGCCACCGCGATCTCGGTGTTGCTCAAATGCCGCTGCCACCGCAGCAGGAAGACCTGGCGCGGCCGCGGCGGCAGCTCGTCCACGGGCGCGCTGCATGGCCGCCGCGAGCTCCTCGGCCGCCAGTCGCTCGTCGGCCTCGCCTAACGATACGGCGCCTGACACGCGCAGCTCGCGCGCGCTGTGGTCGAGCGACCGGCGCTCGACACGCTCACGACGCAGGTAATCGATCGCCACGTGGCGTGTCGCGCTGTACAGATAGGCGCGCACATTCCCATGGACTGCCCAGCGCGAGCGGTTCGTCCAGATCCGAAGGAAGACGTCGCTCACCAACTCTTCGGCGATCGCCCGAGAGTGAACGAACCGATAGGCGTAGCGGCAGAGCACCACGTAATGCGCCCGAAACACCACGTAGAACGCGGCCTCGCTCCCCCGGCGGACTGCCGCGATAAGCTCCGGGTCGTTCTCGCCGGTGTACGGGTCGCCACCGATCGGCTCGAGAGATTGCTTCATCACGTGCCTCCTCGCGTGGCGCCAGTAGCGTCCGAGCGGACCACGCCGTCGCTCGAGATACGGCTGCGGCAAGCCGTACCCCCCGAACAAGACCGACAGTGTATGACAACGTATGATACCCCGCAAGCCAACTGCCGCGCGGCGGCACGCCGCGCGTGATCCTTGCGGGCGGGGTCAGGACCAATCCAACTCCACTATATCTTTGGATTCGGCATCGCTCGGCGTCCTGCGCATCGAGGGACGCGAAGTTATCACGAGGAGAGTCTATGCACTCGCTATCGCAATGCACGCATCTCGGGGAAATCCGCGACGTCGAGCCCAAGACGCCGCAGGGCTGCGAGGAATGCCTCGCCACCAACGGGTGGTGGGTGCATCTTCGCCTGTGCCTCGAGTGCGGCCACGTGGGCTGCTGCGACCAGTCGCCGAACAAGCACGCGACGAAGCATTTCCATCAGACGCATCATCCCATCATGCGGAGCTTCGAGCCGGGCGAGGAATGGGGATGGTGCTACGTCGATCAGCTCGAGCTGGCACCCGAGGAGCTGCAGCGCTGAGCGCAACACCGGCGGCCACGCCGCGGTCTCGCCTAACGCAACGCGACCGACTCAGGAGGTACTGCCATGACCGATGCCGGACCTTCCGACTCATACGAGGAACACGAAGAGGCCCTCGACCCGCACCGGCGCGAGGAGCGCCTCCACGTGCGACAGGAGGCGATCGCCCACCTCGAATCGCGCGGCGTGCACATCACGGGTGCCGAAAGCGACCGGGAGATCGCCGATCTGGAGGACGCAGTGGAGCGCTTCGAGCAGGAAGTCGATGCCCACGGCGGCGATCTGTTCGTGGACACCGGGTCGGCTCGTGAGCCGGATGACCCGCTGTTCGTGCTGCCGAAGCGGCACGGGCACGAGCCGGTCGCCGAATATCTGGGGCGCATCGACGAGGCCACGATACGCGTGCATCGTCGGCCGGAGCGGGACGAAAGCGGAGGAAGCGCCGACGCGTATCGTTAGGCACGTGTGACCCACCTGCTCACGATCACGCGGCGCCCGCCGCCGGCCGACAAACCGCCGGTGGAAACGTTTCCGTTCAGCGTACCGGCAATCCGCACGCTGCCGGTGCTCGACCTGTCGGCGGCCGTCACGTTCTTCGTCGGCGAGAACGGCTCCGGCAAGTCCACGCTGCTCGAGGGCATTGCGGCCGCGGCCGGACTGCCGTCGGTCGGCAGCGAAGATGTGGAACGCGACGGCTCGCTCGCCGCCCAACGGCGCCTCGCGCGGGCGCTGCGCCTTTCGTGGGCACAGCGCACGTCGCGGGGGTTCTTTCTGCGTGCGGAGGACTTCTTCGGCTTTACGAAACGACTGTCCCGCGAACGGTCGGAGCTTCTCGCGCGCTTGCAGGAAATCGAAGTCGAGTACTCGGAGCGCTCGTCTTACGCCCGTGGGCTCGCGGAGATGCCCGTGCGGACGTCGCTCGCCGAGATGGAAAAACGCTACGGCATCGACCTCGACGCGAACTCCCACGGCCAGAGCTTTCTCAAGCTGTTCCAAGCGCGCTTCGTACCGGCCGGTCTCTATCTCCTGGACGAGCCCGAAGCGGCGCTCTCACCGCAGAGTCAGCTGGGTCTCCTGGCGATGATGTTCGACATGGTGCGGCAGGACGCGCAGTTCGTTGTCGCCACGCACTCGCCAATCGTGCTCGCCTATCCCGGCGCGCGAATCTACAGCTTCGATACGAATCCGGTCGCGGCGATTCCCTACGAGCAGCTCGAGCACGTGTCGCTCACGCGCGAGTTTCTCGCCAGCCCGGAGCGCTTTCTCCGACATCTCGAGTGAGCGACGGGTTCACCGACACGTGCGGCACGCTCGGCGCGGCAACGCCATCGATCCGTTGTGCGTTCAGCAGGTCGCTGCGTCCGCTCCACGTCTCCGCGCCGTGAGGCTCGCGACGGGTGTCCCAGTAAATCTCGAGGCCGTTGCCATCGGGGTCCGCGAAGTACATCGCCCAACTGATTCCGTGGTCGACGGCTGCCACGGGAACGCCGCCGGCGTCGAGCGCGTGATACGCCGCCGCGAAACTTTCCCGGTCGGGGACCTCGAACGCGATGTGAAAGAGACCGACGGCATGCCGCGGCGTACCCGGCGCGGCGGTGCCGAGCGCTTGCAGGGCGAGGTCGTGGTGGAGGGAGCCGCCGGACAGAAACGCGAATTGGCTGCCGACGCGTTCCGTAAGGCGAAGGCCGAGAAACTCCGTGTAGAACGCGATGGCACGCTCGAGATCCCGCACCTTGAGGTGCGCGTGGCCGAGCGTCACGTGAAAAGAGTTCATGCCTGCACCACTGTGTGTGGGTCACCGGTGCGTGCGGGGAATATAATGAGGCGCAGTCGGCCTTTCGCCAGTACTATGCGTATTCGCCCTGCGCGACCGTCATGACCGGCGTCGCACGACCTGGTCTGAGTCGCGCCGGAATGCTCGCGATTTCGTTCGCGGGTTTCTGCACGTTTCTCGATCTGTACGCGACGCAGCCGCTACTGCCGCTGTTCGAGACGTTGTTTCACGCGACTAAAGCAGAGGCCGGTCTGACGGTGAGCGCGTCGACGATTGCCGTCGCGATGACGGCGCCATTCGTCGGCGCGCTCGGCGATCGGGCTCGTCGCAAGAGCGTGATCGTGTTGGCGATCGTGGCGCTCGCGATTCCGACGCTGCTCGCTGCAACGTCGCCCGGGCTGGGCGCGCTCGTGTTCTGGCGGTTTCTGCAGGGCGCGACCACGCCGGGTGTCTACGTGATCGCGCTCGCGTACGTGACCGAGGAAGCCGGTCCCGGTCGCGTGGGCACCGTCATGGCGGCGTTCGTGACCGGCACCGTCTTAGGCGGATTGAGCGGCCGCGTTCTGACGGGGCTGGTCGCGGCGCACGCTGGATGGCGCGAGGCGTTCGTTGTGTTAGGCATCATCAATCTGGCCGGCGCGGCCGCGACGTGGCGCTGGCTGCCCGCGTCGCGGCATCACACGCCGCGCGCGCGGGGCGCGGGGCCCGACGCGCCGCTGGCCGGGCTGCGCGACCGGCGTCTCGTGGCCACCTACGCGGTCGGCTTCAACGTGTTGTTCACGCTGGTGGCACTGTTCACGTACGTGACGTTTTACTTGAGCGCGCCGCCGTTCTCGTTAGGCACGGCGGCGGTGAGCGGTGTGTTCGTCGTGTACGTGGTGGGCGCGGTCGCCACGCCGATCGCCGGACGCTTCATCGATCGGGTCGGGCCGCGCAACGTGATCGTGTGCGCGCTCGCGATCGGAGCCGTTGGCGCGCTGGTCACGCTCGCGCACGCGCTCATCGTCGTGATCGTTGGGCTCGCCATCACGTGCTCCGGCATCTTCATCTGTCAGGCCTCGGCGACGAGTTATCTGCGCGTGGCGGCGCCGCCGGCGCTGCGCGCGCTCGCTTCGGGCGCATACGTGACGGTGTACTACTTGGGTGGAAGTGTGGGTGGTGTGGTGCCCGGGCTGGTGTGGGAGCGCGCCGGATGGACCGGGTGCGTCGTGCTCGTAGTTGCTTCGCAGCTCGTGGCCGCAATTCTCGCGCTCTGTTTCTGGGATCGGCCGGCGGCGCGTGTCGAGATCACCGCGACCTGACCGGCGCCAGTACTGGCATCTGCTGTGCATCACGGTCACATTCGCCTTCGCGACGTTATTGTCACTTCCACACGAATCTGCCTCCGCGGACGATGAAAGTCATACGACTAAGATTGCGGACAAAACCGGACACTAACGGACAATACAGGAGTTGTTCTTTTTCTGTGAAGGCGGTGTTTCCAGAACGTTCAGAATGAACGTGTCTTGTCCGGCTTTGTCCGGGTGTGTCCGCTATCGAGTCGTGGAAGCCCTCGGGTACATCGGAGACGGACTCGCGGCAGCGGATCTTAACGAGCTAGCTTGGTACAGGAGAAATCCATGACATCGACGCGCCCGGCGTCCGACTTGTCACCCATGCAGCACGCGGCGCGGCTGCGCGATACGGTGGTTGCTTGGCGGCGCCATCTGCACATGCATCCCGAGCTCTCGTACCACGAAGAGCAGACCGCGCAATTCGTGTACGAGACGTTACGTGGGATGGGCGGCTTGGAGTTGTCGCGCCCCACCAAAACGAGCGTCGTCGCGCGCCTGCGCGGCTTGCACCACGGCCCAGTCCTGGCGGTGCGTGCCGACATGGATGCGCTGCCGATACTGGAGAAGAGCGAGGTCGAATATGCCTCGCGGATGCCCGGCGTCATGCACGCCTGCGGGCACGACGGGCACACCGCCATGCTCCTGGGCGCCGCCGCTGCGTTAGGCGAGCTGCGCGACCGGCTGCACGGCGACGTGCGGTTCCTGTTTCAGCACGCGGAGGAGCTGTATCCGGGCGGCGCGGAAGAGATGGTCGCCGCCGGCGTCATGGATGGCGTCGACATGGTGATCGGCTCCCACCTGTGGCTGCCCATGGAATTCGGCAAAGTGGGCGTGGCGTCCGGGCCGCTCATGGCGTCGCCGGACGTGTTCGATCTGGTAATCCTTGGACGCGGGGGCCACGCGGCGGCCCCGCACGAAACCGTGGATGCGATCGCGGTGGCGGCGCAGGTCGTGACGAACCTGCAGCACATCGTGTCGCGCAACGTGGATCCCATCGAACGCGCGGTGGTGTCGGTGACGCGCATCGCCGGCGGGACCACGTACAACGTGCTGCCCGGCTCCGTCGAGCTCGCGGGGACGATCCGGACCTTCGACCCTGCATTGCGCGACCAGATTCCCGCCCTGCTCGAGCGGATCGTGCAGGGTGTGACGACGGCGCACGGCGCGACGTACACGCTGAAGTTCGACCGGGGCTACCGGCCGGTCGTGAACGAGGCGCGGGCGTCGGCGTTCATGCGGCGCGTGGTCGAGCGTACGTTAGGCGGCGAGACGCTGGTCGAGGCGCGGCCGACGATGGGCGGCGAAGACTTCTCGGCGTACTTACAGAGGACGCCGGGCTGCTTCTTCTTCATCGGCGCGCGCAACGAAGCGCAGGGCATCGTCCACCCGCACCACCACGAGCGGTTCGACATCGACGAGCGGGCGCTCGAATCCGGTGTGGCGATTTTCATCGGCGCCGCCCTCGAGTATTTGAGCGGGACGCGCGCCGCGTGAGGTGGTACCGATGGCTGGCCGTCGTGCCGGCCATCGGCATGTTGGGCGGCGTGCCGTTTGCCAACCGTGTGACGCCCTACGTGCTCGGCCTGCCGTTCCTGTTGTTCTGGGTGACGGCGTGGGTGGTGCTGACGTCGGCGATCATGTGGCTCATTTACGCGCTCGATCGGGCGCGTGAGCGGGACGTGGGCGGCGGCCGGCGGTGAATCCGGCGCTGCTCTGCATCGGAGCGTGTTTCGTCGTCGCTCTCGCGTTAGGCATCCGCGCTCGACGCGGCCACCCGATGACGCTCGAGCAGTGGACCGTCGGCGGCCGCGGATTCGGTACGGTCCTCGTGTTCGTGCTGATGGCCGGCGAGATCTACACCACGTTCACGTTTCTCGGCGGCAGCGGCTGGGCCTACGGGAAAGGCGCGCCGGCATTCTACATCCTGTGTTACGGCACGCTGGCGTACGGCATGTCGTACTTCCTGCTCCCGGTGGTGTGGCGCTACGCTAATGCGCACGCGCTGGTGTCGCAGGCCGACTTCTTCGTGCGCAAGTACGACAGCGAAGCGTTAGGCATCCTCGTTTCGCTGGTCAGCGTGGCGGCGATGATCCCGTACCTGGTGCTCCAGCTCAAGGGGCTCGGCATCATCGTCTCCGAGGCGTCTGCCGGCGCCGTCTCGGCCGAGCAAGCCGTGTGGACGGGGAGCCTCGGACTGGTGATCTACGTGGTGGCGTCGGGCGTTCGCGGCTCGGCGTGGACCGCGGTGCTCAAGGACATCATGATCCTCGGCGTGGCGCTCGTGTTGGGCATCTATCTGCCGTCCCGGCTGCACGGCGGATTCGGCGCGATGTTCGCCCAGATCGATCGCATCCATCCCGGATTCCTCACCCTGCCGCGCACAGGGATGAGTCCCGCGTGGTTCATCTCGACCGTGGTCCTCACGGCGCTCGGCTTTTATATGTGGCCGCACACGTTCGGCTCGTGCTATACCGCGCGCGACGAAAACGTGTTTCGGCGCAACGCGGTCATCATGCCGCTCTACCAGCTCGTGCT
>JAICLH010000226.1 GCA_025927495.1 Gemmatimonadaceae bacterium | reverse complement strand
CGCCTGAGGGAGCGGAAGGACATCAGTTGCCTCTGGATGGAGGGTGCCGCATCGCGGGACACGCGCATGGCACTCTCGTCGTGCAGACCATCGATGTTGTTCCACTCCCTCAGGCGGCGTCGCCGCCGCTTCCCCCAGCGCAGCGCTTCCCCAAGCGAGCGGCAGCGAGCGCTTCCCGCTTCCCTGAGTAACTGCGACCCGACGCTGATGCGTCGTTCACTACACGCGATCCGTCCGCACGAGGACGCGCTCGGCGAGCGCCGGACCGATGAGCTTGCGCCTCCGGTTGACCTCGATGGTGATCGGGCCGCCGTACGGCGCGCGCTCGACGACGCGCACGGTGCAACCCGGCGTGAGCGCGAGGTCCGCGAGATAGCGCAGCAGCATCGGATCTTCATCCGCCACGCGCATCACCGTGGCCGCGGCGCCGGCGCCGAGGTCGGCGAGGGCGCGGTAGCGTGCTTCCTCGACGGCGCCTTCGCGGCTCGGAATCGGCGCGCCGTGCGGATCGACGGTCGGCTCGCCGATCGCGAGGGCCATGCGGTCGATGAGCGCGTCGGTGGCGGCGTGCTCGAGCCGCTCCGCTTCGACGTGGACCTCGTCCCAGCCGTAACCGAGGGCATGGACGAGGTAGGCCTCGATGACGCGGTGGCGCCGCAGCGTGCGCAGCGCGCTGCGCCGCCCTTTGTCCGTTAGGCGGACGCCGCGATAGCGCTCGTGCGTCAGCAGACCGTGCTCGGCGAGGCGGCGCACCATGCCGGTCACCGACGCCGGCGTTAGGCCGAGTTGCGCCGCCAGGTCGGTGGTGGCGGCGGGCTCGCCGGCGCGCTGCAATTCGTAGATCGCCTTGAGGTAGTCTTCCACCGGCGCCGTCAGATCCGGCAGCGGCGCAGCCTCGCCGTGCGGCGCTCCCGTGCCGGCCTTCCGGCCTTTCGCGCGCGCCGCCATCAGCCGCGCACCACTCGTATGAGCAGCCACACGTTGAGTCCCGCAATGACGAACGCCACGGTGTACGCGAGGCGCTTGAGCCAGGGCGAATTCACGTACTCTCCCATCTTTGCCTTGCTCGACGTGAAGATCACGAGCGGGAACACGGCGAAGGACAACTGCATGCTCAGCACCACCTGACTCAGAATGAGCAGCTTAGCCGTCCCGCTCTCGCCGAAGTACGCCGCCGTGATCACGGCGGGCACGATGGCAATGCCGCGGGTGAGCAGGCGACGGAGCCACGGCCGCATGCGAATGTCCAGGAACCCTTCCATCGTGATCTGTCCGGCCAGCGTTCCCGTGAGCGTCGAGTTCTGTCCCGACGCCAGCAGCGCGAGCGCGAACACCGTGCTGGCCCCGCCGACGCCTAACAGAGGCGTCAGTAGCTTGTACGCGTCCTGAATCTCGGCGACCTCGGTGTGGCCGGACCGGTGGAAGGTCGCCGCCGCGACCACGAGGATGGCCGCATTGACGAACAGCGCGCCCATGAGCGCGGCGGTCGAGTCGAGGATGGCGTAGCGGATGGCCTCCCGCTTCCCCCGCGGGGTTTCGTCGTACCGGCGCGTCTGCACTATAGATGAGTGCAGATAGAGGTTGTGGGGCATGACCGTTGCGCCGAGTATCCCAATGGCGAGGTACAACATCACCGGATTGCGGACAATCTCGATCGACGGCAGCACGCCGCGCGCGGCGGCGGCAAGGTCGGGGCGGGACACGACGATCTCGAAAATGAAGCACACGCCGATGGTGCCGATGAGCGCGATGACGAGCGCCTCGAGCGTGCGATAGCCGCGGTGCTGCAGCACGAGGATGATGAGGACATCGAGTCCCGTCAGCAGCACGCCGACGACGATCGGAATGTGGAACAACAAGTTGAGCGCAATCGCCGAACCGATGACCTCGGCCAGATCGCACGCCGCGATGGCCAGCTCGCAGAGCAGCCAGTGCAGGATGACGGTGGGCCGCGAGTAGCTGTCGCGCACGGCTTGCGCCAGGTCGCGCCCGGTGGCGATGCCTAACTTTGCCGCCAGCGCCTGCAACAGAATCGCGAGAATGTTCGAGATGACGATGACGCTGAGCAGCGTGTAGCCGAAGGCCGAGCCGCCGGCGAGGCTGGTGGCCCAGTTGCCCGGGTCCATGTATCCGACCGCGACGAGAAAGCCGGGTCCGGCGAACGCGAGGGCCTTGCGCCAGCGGCTGAGCCCCGGGATCGCGACGGTGCGATAGGCCTCGGCCAGACTCGGCGTAACGCGCGCGCGACGCCAGCCCGGATGGGACGGGTGCGACGCGGGCGCGTCGTCCGCGCTCTGCTCGTGCTCGGTCAGGCGCGTCGCCATGCCCGTACAGCCGGCACGTGGACCTCAAGACGGATTTCTCGCATGGCTAATCAATAATTTAGTACATCCAAAAATGCAATTGGGCCACAGAGAAAACGCGCGCCGCCCGGACACAGGCGCCTGTAATCGCGCTGACAGGTCGGTTTTCTAGCTTTCCCAGCGTTCGCACGCCCCGTTGGGCGCGCGACCGGGCACCGTCCTCTCACGCCACGCTCGAGGGCTTCGACCACATGATACTTCATCGATTCGCGCTGGCCGCGGCGGCGATCGCGATACTGACGGCCGTCCCGGCACACGGACCCGGCTACCACATCGTCAAGTCCTATACGTTAGGCGGCGACGGCGGATGGGATTATCTCGCGCTCGACACCGTCGGCCACCGACTCTTCATCTCGCGCCAGAACCGCGTGATGGTCGTTGATCCGGAGACCGGCCGGCAGATCGGCGAGATCCCCGGCTTCAACCGCTCGCACGGCATCGCGTTCGACTACAAGACCGGACACGGCTTCGCCACATCCGGCGGCGACAGCTCCGTGATCATGTTCGATCTCAAGTCGCTGCGCGTGTTAGGCAGGACCACGGCAGCGCCCGACGCCGACGCGATCCTGTTCGACCCCGCCACCGGCCACATCTTCACCTTCAACGGCGACTCGAAGTCGTCGTCGGTGATCGATGGCCAGTCCGGCAAACGCATCGGCACAATCGACCTCGGCGCCGGCCCGGAATTCGGCGTGTCCGATGGAGCCGGGAAAGTATTCGTGAATCTCGAGGAAGACGGCGAGATCGCGGAGATCGATGCGAAAACACTGAAGGTGACGCGCACGTGGCCGCTGGGTTCGTGCAAGGGCGCCACGGGACTCGCGATCGACCGCGAGCATCACATCTTGTTCAGCGGTTGTCGCACGAAAGTGATGGCGATCTCAAGCGCGACCGACGGGAAGCTCATCACCACGCTGCCAATCGGCGCCGGCGTGGACGCCACGCGCTACGACCCCGGCACAGGCAACGCGTTCGCATCCACGGGCGACGGAACGCTCACCGTTATCCACGAGGACGCGCCCGACAAGTTCAGCGTGGCGGAGACCGATACGACGATGCAGGGCGCGCGCACGATGGAAATCGACGAGCGCATGCATCGCGTGTTCACCGTGTCGGCCAGGTTCGGACCGCCGCCGGCCGAGTCGACGGCGCAGAACCCGCGCCGCCGTCCGCCGATGCTGCCGGGCACGTTCACGCTGCTCGTGCTCGGCACGTGAAGGCGCTTTAGGAGGCCGCGGCTGATCATGGCTAACGGGGAATAGGGAAGCGCTCGCTCACGCTCGCTTGGGGAAGCGCTCCGCTGGGGGAAGCGGCGGCGACGCCGCCTGAGGGAGAGGAAGGACATCAGTTGTCTCTGGGGTTGAGAGGGCGTTTCGCACGGGCCAGCGCATGACGCTTCAGGCCGCGCAGACCATTGATGTTGTTCCACTCCCCCAGGCGGCGTCGCCGCCGCTTCCCCCAGCGCAGCGCTTCCCCAAGCGAGCGTGAGCGAGTGCTTCCCCATTCCCTTAGGCCGTGACGTTAGGCGCTCGTCTCGAGCTCGTCGTAGCCTTTGAGGCGGTAGATCAGCACCGACCCGCCCCAACTGACCACGAACACCAGCACGATCAGATAGCCGAGGACGCCGAAGTTGTCGTTGAGCGCTTCGACGGCGCGCCAGAACGCGCCGTCGAGCGCGAAGCGATGTCCCACCAGGCCCAGCGCCTCGATCCCGCCGACCAGCAGCGCCACCACCACCGACACGAACGTGATCGTCAGATTGTAGTAGAGCTTGCGGATGGGCTTCACGAACGCCCACCCGTACGCGCCGATCATGAGGATGTTGTCGGTCGTGTCGACCAGGCTCATCCCAGCCGTGAAGAGCGCCGGGAACACGAGGATCGACCAGATCGGCATGCCCTTCGCCGCCTCGGCAGCCGAGATGCCTAACAGACCGATCTCGGTGGCGGTGTCGAAGCCCAGCCCGAACAACAGTCCGAGCGGATACATGTGCCAGCTGCGGCGCACCATTGCGAACAACGGACGCAGCATGCGCGCGATGAGCCCGCGACCCGCGAGCAGCGCGTTCAGATCCTCTTCGACGAACGCTCCGCCCGCACGCACACGATGAAACGTTCGCCACACCGCGGCGAGAATGAACAGATTCATCACCGCGATCGCGAGCAGGAACAGCGCGGACAGGAGCGTGCCGATGATGCTGCCCGTCGCGTGCAGCGTCGACATGCGCGTCTCGAGCGCCATCGCCGTCACGGCGATCGCGACCGACGCCAACACCACGACAGTCGAATGCCCCAGCGAAAAAAAGAACCCGACCGTCAGCGGCTTCTTGCCGTCGTGCATCAACTTGCGCGTGACGTTGTCGATGGCGGCGATGTGGTCGGCATCGATCGCGTGGCGAAGCCCGAAGCCGTACGCGAGGAGCGCGGTGCCAAGGAGCAGCGGATACGCGTGAAACGCGGTGAACGCCCAGACCCAGGCGCCAACGTTCAACACGCCCAGCAGGGCATAGATGCCGATGACGCGGCCGCGCACATCGACCGCGTCATCGGAAAAGAGACGCTGCAGTCGGCGCGTCACGCTACATCAAGCGCTTGACCTCGCGCCGCTCGGCGCTGCGTTCCGCGGGCGGCGCGGACTCGCTGCCGCTCTGGACGCTGTCGTCCGCGTGTCCCGATTGGAGCTCGTTGATGCTCTTCTTGAACTCGCGAATGCCCTTCCCCATCGACCCAGCAATCTCCGGAATCCGTTTGGCGCCGAAGATGAGGAGGATGATGACGAAGATGAGGAGCAGTTTTTCGATGCCGAATCCGCCGAACCCCATACACCCTCCGTGCCTGTGGGACGCCGATCGGACACGCTCAATCTAATAGGCTGGCATCATCTAATAGGCTGGCATCTCGAACAAGGACCGAGGCTCAGCTTGGCGCGGGATACCCGTCCCGTCATTCGTTGTTCGTTTCGTGCTTTCCTACCCGTGGTCCGTCCTTTGTTCGTCGTGATCAGCGCTTATCCGAGGGAAAAATTATCCGACCTGAGTAGCGGGCCACGGTCCCTTGGATGCCGAACAACGAAGGACGGACCACGGGTAGGAAAGCACGAAACGAACAACGGATGACGGACCACGGGGAATTGCCCGCGAAATCAGCTCAACTCAGTTCGTTCGGCGCTTTCTACGTCACCGAACTTCCCAAGAGCAACACTAGTGGGGCGCGTCTGAGGGTCGGATAGCAGTCAAGGGGAATGGGGAAGCGCTCGCTGGCGCTCGCTTGGG
>JAICLH010000122.1 GCA_025927495.1 Gemmatimonadaceae bacterium | reverse complement strand
GATGCCGGAGATCGAGTAGTGCATCTGGATGGTGTGGCCCTGCCGTTCCGCGATCGCGCTCCAGAGCGGTCCCGACAGCGAACCCGAGTCGCCGCGCGTCATGCTCGCCGCGGCCTGGACCCGGACGCTATAGATCTTGTCGAACAGAATCGCGGCGGCGACGCCGCCCCCGCGATTGTAGCGGCCGGCTTCCGCGCGGTCGGTGAGCACAGTGCCTAACGATACGTTGGGCCCGATCCCCCGCCGCACGCGGAGGATGTTGAACACCGGATTCACGGTCCCCGTTTCGGACGCGTCGGAATTGTCGACAGCCGACAGGAAGCCGATGTCCGTGCCCGAGAACGTGCCGGTCAGCTTCGCCGCCGCAACGGGCTGCAAGATGCTCCGCGTGTAGATGAGCCCGCTGGGCGTGTCGAACTGCTCGAGGCCATCCAGAAAGAACGGCCGCTTCTCTGGGAAGAACAGCGCGTCTCGCGGGTCGTACGACAGCTGCGGCACGTCGCTCTCGATCTGCGAGAAATCGGGCTTGACCGTCGCGTCGGCGGTGAGATTGTCCGTGAGCGCGTACCGGAGGTTGCCGCCGAGCTGCTGGATCGGCGATCCGTAGTGCCAGCCCGCCCCGCTCGGTGCGCCATCGACGTGCGACGTCAACTCGGGGTTGAGCTCCAACGGATGCCCGCGTTCGAGCCCCGTTAGGCCGACGAGCGCGCCGGACTGCGCGAGGAAGCTCGCATTGGCCTGCCGCGCCGGCGCCCACGTGTCCTGGTGCCCCGAGTGCTGCACGCGCCGCAGGATGTTGAGTCCCCATCGCTGCTCGCGCCCGGGCTGGATGCGGATGCTCTTGAACGGGATGCGAATCTCGACGACGTACCCGTTCGGCAGCACGTGTCCTCGCGACTCGAACGTATAGTCGGTGCTCAGATCGACGGTGTCGCGCGTGGTACCGGCGCTGCCGATTCCCGCCGCATGCGACTGAATCCCTTCGCTCAGGATGCCATCCGATTGGACGCCGAGCGGATTGACCCCGAATACGTACGCGCGGCGATGATCATCGAACGTATCGAGAAAGATTTCGACGAAGTCGTCGGCCGCGATGTTGTCGCGATCGGCGAGCGTCGCGTGCACTGGCCCGTGCGGCTCGAACGCGCGGATGCCGAAGTAGATCGCGTCGGACGAATACCACACGAGCACTTCAGTGGAATCCGCCGCGGGCTGCCCGTCCACGGGCGTGTATTCCGAAAAATCCGTGAGCCGCGCGGCCTTGGACCACACCGGCTCGTCCAGATTTCCGTCTATCGTGACCGTATCAGGGAGCCGCGGCGCATTGACCTGGAGCTGACCGCTACGCCCGCTGAACACGGGACCAGACGACGCCGCGACAACGTGTAGCAGCGCAATGATCGGGAGCAGCACTCGTCGGCTCGGCGGCGGAGAGAGCCAGAACTATGCGCGCCGCCGCACGTCTCCGCCATAGACCACCTGGTCCTGCCGAACGCCCCACGTCCCGCCGTTGGCAGTTCCCAAAAATCATGGACGCTGACCTGGAGAGTCGCGCTCGCTCTCTGAAGCCGAGCGATCCCTTTAGTTATCGCCTTCGTTTCCCTTTAGTTATCCTTTTCAAAGTCGTAAGACCACCCATCTTGCAACGCGCCAACCCCGTGGATGGTCTTATACCTATTGATAAGGATGACTAAAGGGAAACGAAGAGATAAGAAAACGGTCGCTCGGCTGCCGCGATGAGCACATCGCTAACAATCAGCTCTGCTCAATTTCTTTGGAACTGCAACTGCAAAGGCTATCTGCTACCCGGCCAGGCGCCGCCGACCGCTTTGTACAACGCGACCAGCGCCGTTACCGCCGACGTGCGCCCAACGGCCAATTCGCTCTCGGCGCTCAGCAGCGTGCGTTGCGCGTCCAAAACCTGGAGGAAATCCGTTTCGCCGGCCTCGTATCGGAGCTGCGCGAGATCCAGCGCGTGCGTGCTGGCACGAACTGCTTCGCCCAGGCTCGACAGCCGAGCGCGCGAGCGATCGTAATTGGTAATCGCGCTCTCGGTCTCGCCGATCGCGCCGACCACCGCGGACGTGTACTGCGCCTTCGCCTGGTCGGCCTGCGCTTCCGCAATATCGACCCGCGTCTTCACGCGGCCCATGTCCAGGAACGGCCAGGTGAGCACGGGGCCGATGAAAAAGCGCGGCGTGCCTGTGTTGCCCAACGAATTGAATGTGGGCGCCGTGTAGCCCGCACCGGCGGCCAGCGAGATTCTCGGCAAGTAATCCGCCTGCGCGGCGCCGATCAACATCGTCTGCGCCGCCAGCTGGCGCTCGGCGCTGCGCACGTCGGGGCGCCGCTTCACGAGATCGGCCGGCGAGCCGACCTTGACCACGTTAGGCAGCGTCGGCAGCGCGGTCGGCGCCAGCAGCGTCGCCGGCAGGGCCTCCGGCGTGCGGCCCAACAACGTCGCCAGTTGGTTCCGGCTCGCCGCGATCCGCGCCTCGATCGCCGGCGTCTGCGCCAGCGTTAGGCTGAGCTCGGCCCGCGCACGCTCGACGTCGAACGCGGTGCCGCTTCCGGCCGACAACCGCTGCTCCGTCAACTTCATCGTGCGGCGCTGGTTCTGCGCGTTGCGTTCCGCCACCGCCAGCTCCGCCTGCGCGCCGCGCAGCTCGAAGTACGTCCGCGCGACCTCCGCCGACAACACCAGTTGGGCATCGCGCACCTGCTCGTCCGCCGACTGCTCGAACGCCTTGCCCGCCCGCACGTTGTGACTCACGCGGCCGAACACATCGAGCTCCCACGACGCATCCACACCGCCGTCCCACAGATCCTGCCGCGGCAGCGCGCCCACCGTTCCCGGGAACTGCGACGCCGACAACTGCTGCCGGGCGAAGCTCGCTTGCGCGGTGATCGTCGGCACCAGGTCGAGCGACGCCAACCGACGCTCGGAGCGTGCCTCGAAGAACCGCGACCGCGCGGCGCGCACGTCGGGACTGGCGCGCAACGCGTCGTGCACCAACGCCGTCAACGCGCTGTCGCCTAACCCGGACCAGAAATCGCTGTCCGGTGCCTCGGCGCTCACCGTGGTGCCCGACGACAGGGCGCCCACCTGGAGCGTGTCGAGCAACGAATCCTTCACCAGCGCCGAATCCGACCTGCTCGTCGAGAACGAGTCGGGCAGCGCCACCGGCGCGGGCGAAACCGAATCCGCGCGTGCACCCTGCGCCGTCGCCACGCGACGCGCGCTGGTATCCGACAGCGCCTGGAACGCCGGCGCCACCACCACCGTCGGCGGCTGATAGTTAGGCGAACTCACGCACGCCGCGGCCACCAGCAACGCGCCCAGGGGCATCCATGCCGTGCTACGCATTAGTCACCCCCCTCGTGCGCGGCGAACGAACCCGACTGGCCAACCAACTGCGGATATTCCGACGGACGCGTCGCTGACGCCCGCGCCCGCTTGTGAACGAGTCCACGAACAACCACATAGAACACCGGAGTGAGCAAGAGTCCGAAGAACGTGACGCCGAGCATGCCGGAGAACACCGCGACGCCCATGGCGTGACGCATCTCCGCGCCGGCGCCGAACGCCACCACGAGCGGCACCACGCCCATGATGAACGCGAACGACGTCATGAGAATGGGCCGCAACCGGATCCGGCACGCCTCGAGCGCCGCGTGCACGGGGTCGTAGCCTTGCAGCTCCAGGTCGCGCGCGAACTCCACGATCAGAATCGCGTTCTTGCACGCGAGCCCAACGAGCACCAACAACCCGATCTGCGTAAACACATTGTTGTCGCCGTGACTCAGCCACACGCCCATGATCGCCGAAAAGAGGCACATCGGGACGATGAGAATCACCACGAAGGGCAGCGACCAGCTCTCGTACTGCGCGGCCAAGACGAGGAACGCGAGCAGCACGCACAACGGGAACACGAGGATGGCGGTGTTGCCGGCCAGGATCTGCTGGTAGGTGAGCTCCGTCCACTCGTAGCCGATTCCGTTAGGCAACGTCTCGTTCGCCAGCTGCTCCATGGTCGCCACGGCTTGGCCCGAGCTCACGCCCGGCGCCGGACCGCCGTTGATATCGGCCGACGGGTACGCGTTGTAGTGCATCACCTGGTCCGGCCCGAACGACTGCTTCACGTTGATCAACGAGCCTAACGGCACCATGTCGCCATTGGCATTCCGCACCTTGAGCTGCCCGATGTCCTCGGCGTTCGCGCGATAGGGCGCGTCGGCCTGCGCCATCACCTGATACGTGCGGCCGAACCGGTTGAAGTCGTTGACGTACACGGAGCCGAGGTAGATCTGCAGCGTCTGGAACAGATCGGACAGCTCCACCCCCTGCTGCTTCACGCGATCACGGTCGACGTCGGCGAATAGTTGCGGCACGTTGATCTGATAGCTCGTGTAGACGCCCGAGAACTTGCCCGTCTGGTTCGCCTTGGCCGACAACTCCTGCGCCGCTTTATACAACGCTTCCTGCCCCAATCCCGCGCGATCCTCGAGCTCCATCTTGAATCCGCCCACCGAGCCCAACCCGTTGACGGCAGGTGGTGGGAACACGGCGATGAATGCGTCTTGAATCGCGAAGAACTGCTGATTGAGCGCCGCCACGATCGCGGCGCCGCTCTCATCCTTGCTCTTCCGCTCGTCGAACGGCTTGAGGCCGATGAACACCGTGCCGGCGTTCGGCTTGTTCACGAAGCCGTTGATCGACAGACCCGGGAACGCAACGGTCGACTGCACGCCGGGCTGCTTCGCCGCGATGTCCGACAAGCGCTTGATCACTGCCTCCGTACGGTCCAACGACGCCGCGTCCGGCAGCTGCGCATACGCCACCACGTACTGCTTGTCCTGCGTGGGGACGAAGCCCGGCGGCACGCGCTTGAACCCGATCAGCGTGATCACGATGAGACCCGCGTACACGGCGAGCGCCACCGCACTCTTGCCGATCAGCCGCCCAACGGCCCGCCCATACTTGTTCGAGCCGCTCTTGAACGCACGGTTGAACGGGCGGAACAGCCAGCCCAACAGCTTGTCGAGCACCTGCGTCAACCGGTCGGGCTCGGCGCCGTGCGGCTTGAGCAGAATGGCCGACAACGCCGGCGACAGTGTGAGCGAGTTGAAGGCCGAAATCAGCGTCGAAAAGGCGATCGTCAGCGCGAACTGCTTGTAGAACTGTCCCGTTAGGCCGCTGATGAACGCCACCGGCACGAACACGGCGCACAACACCAGCGCGATTGCAATGATCGGCCGGCTCACCTCATCCATGGCCTTGTGGCTCGCCTCTCGAGGCGAGAGGCCCAGCTCGATATGTCGTTCCACGTTTTCGACCACCACGATCGCGTCGTCGACCACGATGCCTATGGCGAGGACCAGCCCGAACAGCGACAGCGTGTTGATCGAGAAGCCGGCCGCGAGCATGATCGCAAACGTCCCGACAATCGAGATCGGCACCGACGCCAGCGGAATGATCGAGGCCCGCCACGTCTGGAGGAACACCACCACGACGATGACGACGAGCAGCGTCGCCTCGAGCAGCGTCTTGATCACTTCGTTGATCGAGTCGTGCACGAACGTCGTCGGGTCGTAGACGATCGAATAGTTGACGCCCTGCGGAAAGTTGGTCTTGAGCTGCGCCATCGTCGCGCGCACGTCGTGCGACAGCTCGAGCGCGTTCGAGCCCGGCTGCTGGAAGATCGCGATCGCGACCGCGTTCTTGTTGTCGAGCAGCGACTGCAAACCGTAATCGCCCGCGGCCAACTGGATGCGCGCCACGTCGCGGAGCCGCGTGATCTCGCCGCCCTGGCCCGTCTTGACGATGATGTCGCCGAATTCCTTTTCGCTCACCAACCGGCCGCGGGCGTTCACCGTCAACTGGTACGCGACAGGGTTGGGCATCGGCGGCGCGCCGACGACGCCTGCGGCCACCTGCAGGTTCTGCTCGCGGATGGCGTTCACGACGTCCGTGGCCGACAGATCGTGCGCGGCGACCTTCTGCGGATCGAGCCACACGCGCATCGCGTAGTCGCCCGAGCCAAATACGATCACCTGGCCGGCGCCGGGAACGCGCTGCAGCTGGTCCTTCACCTGCAGCACCGCATAGTTGCGGAGATACACCGGATCGTACCGCCCGTTAGGCGACACGAGGTGCACCACCATCGTCAGGTCGGGCGACTGCTTCTGCGTCGTCACGCCCAACTGGCGGACTTCGTCCGGCAGCCGCGGCAGCGCCTGGTTGACGCGGTTCTGCACCTGCACCTGCGCCATGTCGACGTTCGTGCCGATCTTGAACGTGACCGTGAGGTTGAGCACGCCGTCGGCCGTCGCCTGCGACGACATGTACAGCATGTTGTCGACGCCGTTGATGCTTTCCTCGAGCGGCGTCCCGACGGTTTGCGCGAGCACGGTGGGATTGGCGCCCGGATACACCGCGCGCACCGCGACGGTGGGCGGCACCACCTCCGGGTATTCGCTCACCGGCAACGTGAAAATCGCGATCAAGCCGGCGACCAGGACAACGATTGACAACACGCCGGCGAAAATCGGGCGATCTATGAAGAAGCGCGAAAAGCGCATGACCTCTACTCCGTGATACGCGTTCGGTTGCGAAGTTGCGGCGAGCCTAGTGCGTCGATGCTACCGATGCTTGCGAATCCGACGGCGGCGTCATGGGCACCACCGATGGCGTGACTTTGGCGCCCGGCCGCACGCGCTGCAGCCCGTTGACCACGACACGCTCGCCCGGCTTGAGCCCCTGCTTCACGACACGCAGCCCATCGTCCATGGGGCCGAGCGTGATGGCACGGTAGTCCACCGTGTTGTCGGGCTTGAGCACGAAGACGAACTTGCGATCCTGGTCCGTGCCCACCGCGTCGTCGCGGATGAGCGTCGCATCGTAGCTCGTGCTGCCGACGAGCTTGATGCGCGCGAACAGGCCTGGCGTTAGGCGGTGGTCGGGGTTCTCGAACACCGCGCGCGCGCGAATCGTGCCGGCCACCGGATCCAGCTTGTTGTCGACGAAGTCGATGTGCCCCTCGTGCGGGTAGCCGTTCTCGTCGGCGAGGCCCATGTACACCACCCGCTTCACGTTCTGGTGCGCAGCGGACGCGCGGGCTCGCGGCGGCAGGCCGAGGTCTTTGAGGTACGTCTGCTCATCGCCATCGAAGTAGACGTAGATGGGGTCGAGCGACACCACCGTCGTCAGCGGCGTTGCGTTAGACGCGCCGGCCTGCACGAGATTGCCCGGCGTTACCTGCGCGCGCCCGACGCGGCCTGTGATCGGTGCGCGCACCGTGGTCCACTCGAGGTTGAGCTGCGCCGTGGTGAGCTCGGCCTGCGCCGCCTGTACGGCGGCTTCACCCTCGGCGCTCGCGCTCGTGCGCGTGTCGTAGTCCTGCCGCGAAATGGCTTGGGCTGCGAGTAGATGATTCGCGCGCGCGACCTCCGTTTGCGCGAGCGTCCGGCGTGTCTCGGCTTGTGCGAGATCCGCCTTCGCCTTTTCCACGTCGGCCTCGTAAGGCCGAGGATCGATGACGAAGAGGACGTCGCCCTTGTGGACCATGGCGCCTTCGGTGAACGCGACACGCTCGACGTATCCCGACACGCGCGGGCGCACGTCCACCATGTCGACCGATTCGAGATGACCCGTGAACTCATCCCAATCGGTGACCGATCGTCCAATGGCCGCAGCGACGGTGACTTGCGGTGCCGGCGGCGGGCCTTGCGGCTGGTCGCCCTTTGCCGTGATCGCGCGTCCCGCCGCTAACGTGGTGAGTACCGCGACGACTGTTCCCGCGATGATCCAGGTGCGGCGCGAACGTGGAGCCTGCGATGCGCCCGGCGACTGCGATTCAAATTGATTCTGCATACTCGGTAGTCCTGGAGGCGATGTACGTTGATTTCCCAAACGGTGCTCCGGCCCGCATGGTTCCATCATCGCGAAAGATTCCGTTCGGTTGGTCCGGTTTTGACACAAATCGGACGTTCTCGCAGCCGATCGATGATCGCGCCGCGACCAGAGCGTGACTGCTGTCTGTTTAGCGACGTTCGAGGAATGCGGAAATCGACATTTTGCGCGAAGATCGTATCCGCACTCCAGACTTAGCAGACACTTAGAACTTCAAAATGAAAATTTGTTGGGGGGTGCCGGGCTGCAGGTGTCCAAAAAAAATCGAAGAGACCGCGGTCGGTTAGACGCCCTTGCCATCGCTGCTGGGAACAGTGCGTCTCGCGAGCGCGCCTTCGTCGTTCTTTTGTGACTGCGAGAGTGCGGGCCGCACAGGTAACAGTTCACCCTGGCGGCAACGTGTCTTATCGCATTCGAAGGCCTGTCGGAACATGCGGACTGCTTCTTGCCACGAGAGCCTCGGCATGACCGCGCAGTGGCTCAGGCGAAAAGGCGGCAAGTCCTCAGGTTTCCGTTACGAGGATGCGCACGGCCGCGCCGTTCGCGACCGGAAGCAGCTCGCGCGCATCGACGCATTGCGCGTCCCGCCCGCCTGGCGCGACGTGCACATCGCCGCCAGTCCGCGCACCGCGATCCAGGCGTGGGGCTTCGACGTCAAAGGACGCAAGCAGTACCGCTACCACGAACGCGCGGTCGCACGCCGCGAGCAACGCAAGTACTATAGAATGCGCCGGCTCGCGCGCGACCTGCCCATGATCCGCGACGCGTTGTACACCCAGTTAGGCAGCGGCCGCGAGCTCACGCGCGACCGCGTCGCTGCGGGCGTCGTGCGTCTCATCAGCAAAGGGTTCTTCCGCCCCGGCAACGAGCGGTACACGCGCGAGAACCACACGTTCGGCATCACGACGCTCAACAAGCGCCACGTGACGGTTGATGGCAGCGCGATCGCGTTCGCCTTCCGCGGCAAGTCCAACAAGGAGCAGCGCCGCGTCGTCGTCGATCGAAAGCTGGCCAAGTTGGTGCAGGCCTTGCTGCGCACGCCGGGCACCCGGCTCTTTCGATACCTGAGCGACGGAGCGTGGCACAACCTGACGCAGCGCGACGTGAATGACTACGTGCGACGGCTGACGCCGGCACGATACAGCGCCAAAGACTTTCGCACCTGGGGCGGCACGCTCCGCGTCGCCATGGTGTTGTCGGACTTGGGGCCGGCCGCGACCGAGCGCGAGGCCAAGAAGAACGTCGTGCTCGCCGTTCGCTTGGTCGCCGCTGAGTTAGGCAACACCCCGGCCATCTGCCGCGGGAGCTACGTCCACCCGATCGTGCTCGCGCGTTACCTCGACCACGGCGACACCATTCTGCCGCGCGCACGCGAGAAGACGGCCGGCGGCCACTATCCGGAGGAGCGCGCGCTGATCCGCTTTCTGGATCGCCACTTTCCCGAGCGCCGGCGGCGGCCGCGGCCCGAGGCCGCCGCCGGCGCTGGCCGTTAGAAATCAGTGGTTCGCGACGGCGCGCCGGCTTCGAGCCAACGCGCGCAGGCCGGCGGCAGGCACGCGGCCGCCCGCCGCCGCAGCGGCGCCTGGATCGTCGCGACGACCATCCTCGGATCGAGCATTGCGTTCATCGATACGACCGTCGTCAACGTCGCGCTGCCCGTCATACAACGGGACCTGCATGCGACGGGCGACGAGGCCCAGTGGATCATCGAGTCGTTCGCCCTCGTACTCGCGGGCTGCATCCTCATCGGCGGTGCGTTAGGCGACAAGGTCGGGCGCCGCAGGGTGTACGTGATCGGCACCATCATCTTCGGCCTCGCGTCGGCGGCGTGCGGATTCGCGACCGGCGTGCCGTGGCTGGTCGCCGCGCGCGCGGCCCAGGGACTCGGCGCGGCGCTCCTCATCCCCGGCAGCCTGGACATTCTCGGCGCGTGCTTCGAGGGAGACGACCGCGCCAACGCCATCGGCAACTGGTCCGCGTTCACCGCCATCGCGCCGGCCGTGGGCCCTGTGTTAGGCGGCTGGCTGGTGCAGCACATCTCCTGGCGGTGGGTGTTCTTCATCAATCCGCCCATCGCCGCGGTGGTGATCGTGCTCGCCTACGCCCACGTGCCGGAGTCGCGCACCGAATCGACGGACGCACTCGACTGGCCGGGCGCGGCGGCAGCCACCATCGGACTCGCCGGCCTCGTCACCGGCGCGCTCGAGATGCCGAGGCTCGGCGCGCACAACGGTTTGGTCTGGGGCTCGCTGTCGCTCGGCGTGATCGCGTTCGCCGCATTCCTGCTCATCGAAGCCCGCAGCCGCGCACCGATGGTCCCGTTGTCGCTGTTCAACGATCGCATGTTCGCCGGGACCAACCTACTCACCCTGTTCCTCTATTCCGCGCTGAGCGGCGCGCTCTATTTCGTGCCGTTCAACATGATTCAGGTGCAGGGCTACTCACCCACGGCAGCCGGCGCCGTCCTGGTTCCGACGACGGGACTGGTCTTCATTCTCTCGCAGCAAGCCGAGCGCCTCATGAAGCGCCACGGGGCCGCGCTCTTGCTCGCCATCGGCCCCGCCGTCGTCGCAGCAGGCTTCGCGCTCTTCGCGCGCCCGTTCATCGGTGGCTCGTACTGGACCACCTATTTCCCCGCCGCCGTCGTCCTCGGCGTCGGACTCGGCCTAACGGTAGCGCCACTGACGACGAGCGTGATGAATGCCGTGCCCACGGCGAACGTCGGCGTCGCCTCGGGAGTCAACAATGCCGTCGCCCGCACCGCGGGCGTGCTCGGCCTCGCCGTCACAGCCGTGATCGCCGCGCACGTATTCGGTCCGGCGTTGGACGCCCGCGTCGCCGCTCTGCACCTCCCCGCCTCTGTCGCGCGCGACCTCGCCCGCCAGCACATCGACCTGGCCGCCGCCACCGTGCCGCGCGGCCTCGACCCCGCGCGCACGCAGCTCGTCCAACACGCGATCAGTGCCTCGTTCGTCGAGAGCTTCCGCGCCGTCATGCTAACGGGCGCCGCGCTCGCCGTGGCGAGCAGCATCATCGGCTGGTTCTCCGTCTCGCGAGCGCGCCGCCGCTAGTCCGGCGTGCTGCTGCTTTAGAAAAATCCTAGAGGCCGACCACGCATATCGGCGTTCTCCGCCGCGGAGAGGGCGTCGAAGGGTCTCGTCGACAACGGATTGAAAGGATAACAAAAGGGAAACGAAGGCCGGTTCAATTGGTGAATGCAACACCTGATCTTACGCATTCACTGAGGGGGTTGCAGTGGAACAGGCGATGGAAGGGTCGATGGAACGGCAGTGGGGGTTCACCCCGGCGCAGCAGGCGGAGGTGTGGGCGCGGCGG
>JAICLH010000164.1 GCA_025927495.1 Gemmatimonadaceae bacterium | reverse complement strand
GTCGGCCGGGCCGAAGCCGTGTCCGAGCACGGGCGTCACGCCCAGCACGCCGAACAAGTTAGGCGTGACGGCAGTCACTTTGACCAACGGCGCCTTCGTCAACCACCACGAGCGCTCGTAGTCGGTGTGTGCGCCCAACGGAACGGTCGACGTGATTCTGGCCGCGCCAATGTCGGCAAAGCTTCGCAATCGCGCGCGCCAACGCAGGTACTCGGGGACCGACACCCACAACACCTCGCGTCCGCCGGCCTCGGTGCTGTCATGCAGCGTCATTTCCAGGTCCAGAACCCGCTCGCCGTGCGCGATCGGCAGCGGTTGCAGGAGCACCGTATTGATCACCGCGTAGATCGCCGCCGCAGCTCCAATGCCGAGGGCGAGGGTGACCACGGCGACGATCGAGAACGCCGGTGTGCGGCGCAGGCCGCGCAGCGCAAAGCCGAGGTCCTGGCGAGTCGCGTCGAGCCATGCGAGTCCGGCCATCCGCCGCATCGCCTCGGCGACGACGGTCCTGTTGCCTAACTGACGGCGCGCCGCGAACTCTGCCTCATCGGCCGTCGCGCCCTCGTGACGGCGCTGTGCGGCCTCGAGGTCCATGTGAAATTGCAGCTCACGCTCGGCGTCGCGCGCGTGACGGCCCGCGCCGAGCAGGGCGCGCAGCCGGTAGCGAAGACCGTCGACGAGCGACATGACGGGGCAGGGCTCAGGCGCGCCGTATCACGCGCGCGATGGCGAGCGCGGTGCGTTGGTACGCGGTGAGGGTTTCGCCCAATCGTCTGCGGCCGGCGGCTGTGATCGTGTAGTACCGCGCCTGCCGTCCGGTAGGCGACGCCCGCCAACGCGACGTGGCCCATCCTTTCTTCTGGAGCCGCTCGAGCGCTGGATAGAGCGACCCTTGCTCGACGCGCAACACGTCCTTGGAGAGCCGTGCGATGTGTTGGGCGATCGAATATCCGTGCATCGGCCCGAGCGTGAGCGTCTTGAGGATGAGCATCTCGAGCGTCCCGGGGACGATGTCGCTCTGGCTTTCGGGCTTGGTCACGCGTGCCGCCATAGGTAGACGGACAACATGTTGACCGTCGTACTATGTCTTGTCAAGAGCCCGCGCCGGCGCGGCGCGAGGATGGCGTGCGGCGCGCGGCCGCGATCCGCTGGCCGCGCGTTGACTCGCGTGCGTCACGATGTCATCATTCGGGTTCGTTGCAGGACGGGTGGCCGAGTGGCTGAAGGCACCGGTCTCGAAAACCGGAATACGGGTAACCGTATCGTGAGTTCGAATCTCACCCCGTCCGTTAGCACTGCAGCGCGCCCGCCCACGCATGCCCCATCCATGCGTCGAACGAACGCGCTGCGACGGCTGCCGCGTCGTGCAGCCGCTGAGCGGCCAGGGACGAGAACCACCGTCCCTGGCCGTCGTGTGTCACCTCACTCAGCTGCCGCGGCCGCCACTTTGCCCGCCGCCCGACCCACCACCTGATCCGCCGCTCCGTTCGCGGTTCGGATCGCTATGCGGTTGGCCGCCTCCACCGCCCCCACCGCCACCACCAGTTCCCTTGTCCCGTTGCTGACCCGGATTGTCGCGGCCGGAGCCACCCATCCCACCTCCCTCACGATGGCTGCGATCCGGATCGTCGTGCGGTTTTTCCTTCGGCGTACCGGGATTGCCACTCTGACCGGGCGGTGCGTTCTTCACGTCTGCCATGGTCGATCCCCCTTGCTGAAGGTGAGTGCCGGGCGCACACCAACGACGTATGGTGGGCCGCATCCGGTCACCCGCGGCGAAGGTGCGCACACACCGTGCCCGCAGCCGATCGTCCCCCATGGCTTCCACCCCACGACAAAACGCCTTACCGAGCCTTCGCCACGACCCGGCATGCACACCACTCTTGACAATCGAGAGCAGCACCCATAGCATCACTCTACTCTAGCACCTAGAGGAGAGACGATGGCGGTGGTCGAGAAGGGCGGCGATATGCTGCAGGGCACACTGGACATGCTCATCCTCAAAGCGCTGAGCTTGGAGCCCATGCACGGCTGGGGCATCACCGAGCGCATCGGCCAGTGGTCCAACGCGGTGCTCGAGGTGAATCAGGGCTCCCTCTATCCCGCGCTCTACCGCCTCAAGCGCCAGGGATGGATCGCGTCATCCTGGAAAACAACCGAGAACAATCGACGGGCCCGCTACTACGAGCTCACGCCGGACGGCCGGCGACAGCTGGCCGAGGAACATCGCGCGTGGACGCGGATGGCGCGGGCGATCGATTTTCTGATGGCGATGTCCTAACGCTGCGGAGGACGCGCAATGCGAAGCTGGTGGCGACGTCTGGTCGGCTCGTGGCGCCTCATGGCCGCCGCGCTGCGTTCGAGGGACGACGACAGTGACATCCTCGAGGAGATGCGGTTCCACCTCGAGATGTCCGCCAACAAACGCGTCGCGTTAGGCGCCGATCCCGACGCCGCTCGGCGCGCCGCGGTCGTCGCGTTCGGGGGCGTGGCGCGCTGGCAGGAGGCCGCCCGCGACGAGATGCGCAGCAACGCGCTCGAGAGCGTCGTGCGCGATGTGCGCTACGCGCTCCGCGGCATCGCGCACAACCCGGCGTTTTCGATCACCGCCATCGTCACTGTCGCGCTCGGACTCGCGGCATCGGGTACGGCGTTCACCATGGTGGACTCGCTGTTCCTCCGGCCGCTCCCAGTGCGCGAGGGCAGTCGCTACGTGCGCGTGGCCTTTCGGCGTCCCGATGGCGGAAGCCGGCCCGTTGGCTTGCCCGCCGTCGAGCTGCTGCGCCGGCGCGTTCCGGCCTTCGACGCCGTGATCGCGGAGGAAGAAACCGACATCATACAGGTGCGCGTCGGTAACCTGGTGAGCCAGCGGTTCGGCGCATTCGTGTCGGCCAACGAATGGAGCACCCTCGGACTGCATCCGGTGGTCGGACGCTTCTTCTCGGCGCAGGAGGATAGCGTCCCCGATCGCGACGCGGTCGGTGTAATCAGCGCAGGCTACTGGCACACGCAATTCGGCGGCGACCCGCGGGTGATCGGCCAACACGTGCGGGTCGGTGCGCGCGACGTGGAGATCATCGGCGTCGCCGGCGAGGGATATCAGGGCACGAATGTAGGAGGGGCGCCCATCGACATCTGGCTGCCCTTCATGATGGCGGGCATCAAGAGCTTTTCGTGCGTGAACGTCGCGCCGTGTCCGGCGGGCAACGCGCTGGCGCGGCTCGCGCCCGGCGCCACGATCAGCATGGCGCGCGCCCAGGTGCGTCCGTTAGGCCGCGCGCTTTCGGCCCTCGCCTTCGGCGATGATTCCGTGCGGGCGGTCGATGCGACGCCGGCGTTAGGCATCGCCGGGAGGCACGAATACAGCGCGCTCGCGCGGCTCCTGTCGGCGGCGGCGGTCGTCATGCTGCTGATCGCGTGCGCCAACCTCTCGGCGCTCCTGATCGGCCGAGGGGTTGCCCGCGAGCGAGAGATGGCGCTGCGGGTGTCGCTGGGCGCCGGACGCGGACGGCTCGTCCGGCAGCTGCTCACCGAAGGGCTGATCATCGGTGTGGCTGGCGGTGCGTTAGGCGCGCTGATCGCGGCTGGCGCGGCGCGCGGGCTCATGGGATTCTTCGCCTCGGACGATGAAGGCTTCGTCCATTTCTTCGACCTGTCGCTGGACTGGCGCGTGGTCGCGTTCATGGCGGCGGTGTCGGTGCTGGCCGCCGTCGCGTTCAGTGTGCTACCCGCGTTCACCGTGTCGCGCGTCGACCCGATCGCGATCCTGAAGCGCGGCGCCGGCGCCGCGCCGCGCACTCGGCTCCGCCTAACGCTCACGGCCGCGCAGGTCGCGCTCGCGACCGCGTTGCTGTCGGCGTCCGGCCTGCTCGCGCGGAGCTATGATGCGCTGCTGCGCGGACAACGCTTCGACGCGCGCCACGTGGCGCTGCTCCGGATCCGCCCGGATCTTGCTGGTATGCCACCGGAGAAGGCCGCGACCGAGCTGCAGCAGATCGTCGAGCGGCTGCGCGGCGTGCCGGGCGTGCGGGCGGTGGCGTATCGCAAATGTTGCGGCCTGTTGTGGGACCAAACACCGGGTGACGATCCCGTTGGGTTAGGCACAACCGACACCGCGGCCCTGGCGCAAGTGCAGTTCGTGTCGCCAGGATTTTTCGCCGCGCTCGGGATTCCGTTGCGCACAGGTCGCGAGTTCGCCGCGGCGGATCGCGCGGGCGCGCTGCCCGTGGCGGTGGTATCGGAGACGCTGGCGCGCCGGCTGTGGGGTGGAGCGGCCGCCACCGCGGTTGGGCGACCGGTTCGGGCCGACAGCGTCGTCGCGCGCGTGATCGGCGTGGTGCCGGACTATGAAGTGCGCACATCGGTGGAGAGAGCGGCGCCCGCACTATTTCTGCCGTATCTACAGCACGCAACCGAGGGCGACGGCGACACGCGGCTCGCGGTGCGCGTGGACGGCGATCCGGCGCACGCGATTCCAATGTTGCGCGACGCCATCGCGAAGGTGGATCCCGCAATGTTGGTCACGGAGTCGATGCCGATGCGCGAGCAGGTCGACGCGAGGTTCGTGCAGCTGCGCCTGGGGAACGCGGTGTTCACCGCCGCCGGCGGATTGTCGCTCATCCTCTGCTGCGTTGGGCTCGCCGGTGTGATCGCGTTTCTCGTCGCGCGACACACGCGGGAGATCGGCGTGCGTGTCGCCCTCGGCGCGACATCATCGCTGGTGGTGCGGCACTTTCTGATGGCGGCCGCGCGGCCGGTCGTCATCGGAGCGCTCGTTGGACTGGCGGTCGCCCTCGGCACGTCGCGGCTGTTAGGCGCCTGGCTCATCGGGGTGTCGGCGCGCGATGCGCTCTCGTTGGGGATGGCGTGCGCCGCGGTGGCGGCGAGCGCGATGCTCGCCAGCTACGTGCCGGCGCGCCGGGCTGCGCACGTGGACCCGGCGACCGCGCTGAGGGCCGACTGACGAGTGTGACGTTCGTGTGACGCGGGGCGGACGGAGCCACGCGCCACCTGCACGGCGCGTTGTCACGCCCCTGACAGCTTCGCGGTTTAGGTTGTCTCGTCAATCGGGCGGTGAGCGGCGCGTCGACCGGCGCATCGCTGCCGCGCGACAGGCCGACCATCGCCTAACTTTTAGGGGAGCCGCCATGTTTCGCACCTGCGTCGTCGCAGCAGCAGTCGCCGCTTGCGCCTCATCGACTCTGACGGTGTCAACGGTCCGAGCCCAGGCCGGCCACTACCATGTGGTCAAGCGCATGGTCCTCGGCCACACGCGCGCGGACTACATCATCGTGGATCCCGTTGGGCGAAGACTGTACGGTTTGGGCGACATGGTATTCGACGTCGACAAGGACACGGTTATCGGCAAGGTCGAGGGCGGTGGCGGCGGCTACGCGATCGCTGCCGATGAAAACCGTGGCTTCGTTCGCAGCGGCGTGCTGTTCGACCTGAACACGCTCGCCGTGACCGGACACCTCGACACGAAGGGCGACGGTATTCGGTACGATCCGGTCACCCACCGCGCATTCACGTGGGAGGGCACGAATGCGTGGGTGGTCGACATGAAGACCGGCGCCCTCATCGCCAAGCCCAACATTGGCGACGGTCTCGAGTCCGGCGTTGCGGACGGGAAGGGCAAGCTTTTCCAGAACGTCGAGGACACGGGCTTCGTCGAGCGCGTCGACACGAAGAGCTACAAGATCGAGGACACGTATAAAATTCCGCACTGCGGGCGCGCGCAGGGGTTGGCGATGGACAACGCGTCGCGCAGACTCTTCATGGCGTGCGACACCGAGATGGTGGTCGTCAACGCGGACAACGGCAGCGTGGTCTCGCGCATCCGTGTGCCGAGTCGCGCCGACGAGAATGCGTTCGACCCGGGCACCAAGCTCGCGTTCAACGCGAACCGTGTGGACAGTACCATGACGGTCGTGCACGAGGACTCGCCGGACAAGTTCACGGTGGTGGAGAAGGTGCCGACGGGCGGCGGTGCGCGTACGTGCGCGGTGGACGAGAAGACGCACAAGGTGTACGTGTTCTACTATGACGGGACGTCGCGTGAGACGGCGCAGTTGGTGCTGGCCGTGCTGGCGCCCTAGCGCGGCTGTGTGGGTAGGCGGTGGGGGTGTGCGCCATTAGCTTATTGGGGTCGTACTCGGGATGGGTGGCCGAGTGGCTTAAGGCGCACGCCTGGAAAGCGTGTGGGGTGTAACAGCCCTCGCGAGTTCGAATCTCGCCCCATCCGTTAGGCCCCGGCAACGAAGTCACGCGATTTCGTGCTGGGCCTTTTGGCTATTATAGAACGGCGTCGCGCCACCAGCTTGCGAACGTGGAACGCTAAACGTTGCCGGACAGTCACCGATTCGCGTTCAGCAGCCGATCTCCCTCGATCTCCCTCACAATCTGGCCGCCGCGCACTTCAAACAGCTCGAAGTGCTTGAACGCTCTGCCATCCGCGAAGCGCGGCAGCTCAGGACGTCACGCGCGTCCGGGTTGATTGTGAAGCCAGCCCACGCCGCGCAGGATCTCGTCGAACTCGGGCGCGGAGCGCAACGGCGCCAGAGCCGGATGATGAAGAGCCATGGCGGGGAAGAGCGCTTCGCGCGCCGAGCTGGCCCGGGCGAGCAGCGATAGGGCTTCAGCGCGGTGTCCCGCGTTGAGCGAGACGACCGCGAACATGGTGTCCTGTACGTATTCGAGCCGCGCGCGACCTTTGAGCTCAGTGTATACGGCATCTGCCTCGGCGTCCCGGCCGACACGACGGGCTGCGATCGAGATGGCTCCCAAGAGCCACGTGTGCCGGCCGAAGCGAGGCATGAGGGCGAGTGCCCGGTCCATCACTTCGTCATAGTCACCGTGCAGCGCCCGCGCGTGCAGATGCGACCACTGGGCGTAGAACGAATCGGGTTCCAGCTCGACGGCCAGTGTACCGGAATCGATGGCTTCGACGAAACGGCCCGCGTAGGCGAGCACGACAGACCGCGCGGCGTGCACATACGCGCTCTGCGGGTCGCGCGCGATGGCCACACCGATCTCACGCAGTGCGAGGTCGAAGTCGCCGCGCGCGTAGCACGAATCGTAGATGGCGCGAAACACGCGCGCGTCCGGATTGATCGGGTCGAGCTCGCACGCGCGTTCCCAGGCGCGGCTTGCCGTCTCGCGGTCGTATCGCATCCCGAAGGACGTCAAGCCTGCGGCGATGTGGACTTCCGCGGACGCATCTTCAGCCGCGAGCGCGCCGGCCGCCGATTCCAGCGCGCGCGCGCACACCGCGGCGGGCGGAGCGAGGCCCCAAAAGTTGAGCAAGACGAGTGCTTGGGCCAGCCCAGCCAGCGCTAGTGCGAAGGTCGGGTCGAGTCGGATCGCCTGTTCGAAGGCGTGTACCGCGGGAAACAGCGATGCGCCGCGCTGCCTGAGCGCCGCGCGCCCTTTGAGATAGAGGTCGTACGCTTCGAGGCTGCCCGTCGACGGCTTGACGAGCGGCGTGTGGCCAGCACCGGCCAGGGTCACGTTGAGCCGTCTGGCAATGGCGGTCGCGATTTCGTCCTGGATCGCGAAGATGTCGGTAAGCTCGCGATCGTAGCGTTCGGACCAGAGGTGGAATCCGTCGGCGACGTCGACGAGCTGCACGGTGATGCGCAGGCGTTCGCCGTCGCGGCGCACGCTGCCGGTGAGCACCGAGCCGACGTGCAGGAGATCGCCAATGGTGCGGAGATCGTCGTTCTTGCCCTTGAACGAAAACGCGGACGTGCGCGCGGCGACGCGCAGCTCGGGAAGCTGCATCAGCGCATTGATGATCTCCTCGGTCATGCCGTCGGCGAAGTACTCGTTCTCCGAATCGGCGCTCAGGTTCGCGAAGGGCAGCACGGCCACGGACTTGTCCATGCGTTCGTTAGGCGAACGAACGCGCGGCGGCGAGGCGAGGGCGTCGACGAATTGCGCCATCGTGGCGTAGCGATCGGCGGGTTCGCGCGCCATGGCAATCGCCAGCGCGGTGTCGATGGACCGCGGGATGCCGCCCACCTTGCGCGAGACGCGGGGTGGCGCGTTTGTGAAGCGCTGCAGCAGGACCGATTCCACCGTCGGACCGCCGAACGGCGGTTCGCCGGTGAGCATTTCGAAGATCACGCACCCGAGGCTGTATTCGTCGCTGCGTCCGTCAATGTCGAGATCAGCCGCTGCTTGCTCCGGGCTCATGTATCGCGGCGTGCCCATGGTCATTCCGACGAGCGTCACGCAATCCGTGCCTTCGCCGGCCAGTTGGCGCGCGATACCGAAGTCCACGATGAGCGCCGCGCCGTCGTGCAGGAGAATGTTTTCGGGCTTGATGTCGCGGTGAATCACGCCGTGGCGGTGCGCGTAGTCCAGCGCGCTTCCAACCTCGCACGCGATGCGTACCGCTTCATCCACCGGCAACCGGGATTGTCGGTCGAGGCGCTGGCGCAGTGCCTCGCCTTCCACGAACGGCATGACGAAGTACAGCACACCGTCGGCTTCGCCTGAATCGAGCAAGGGTAGGATATGCGGATGCTGGAGTCGCGCCGCGATGCGAATCTCGCGCAGAAATCGCTCGGCACCTATGGTCGCGGCGATTTCGGGTCTCAGCGCCTTCACAGCCACGGCGCGATCGTGGCGGACGTCGCGGGCGAGGTACACGGTCGACATTCCGCCCGCTCCGAATTCGTGCTGAATCGCGTAGCGACCCTCGAGCGCCATGGTCAGGCGATCGAGGGGTGGTGGTGCTGCGGTTTTTTCGCTCATTTGTCCCCGTGTGACTCCGAGGGAGTCACGGTGAGCGGTCGGGGTGTGCCGATACAACATAGGTGCCCAGGCTGCCGGTGTCGAGCGTGGTCCAGGCGGGCCTGTCTTGTTGGGCGTCTTGCGGCCGGAACGTATCCGGAGGGCTACGGCGCCGGCGATTCGAGCGGACCGCCTGGCCGGTGTTCCGTTAGGCCGCGGTCAGGAGGCGCCGGCTGCGATGACCGC
>JAICLH010000251.1 GCA_025927495.1 Gemmatimonadaceae bacterium | reverse complement strand
GGGCGCGCGCGCCGTGCTGCTCGCCGCCTGGCTCGCGGCGCCGCGTCCGACGGTTGGCCAGGCGCCACACACGCTCATCGTGGCGCCGGGCACGGCGCTGGCCACGTTAGGCGAAGCCGTGGCTCGCGCGACGGCCGGCGACCGGATCGTCGTGCGCGCCGGCACGTATCGCGAGCCGGCGATCACGATCGACAAACCGCTCGAGATCGACGGCGATGGCGACGCCATTTTGGATGGCGAATCCGCGCACGCGATCCTCACGGTTGCGGCCGACGACGTCACGATTCGGCACCTCCACTTTCGCGACGTGGGCGTGAGCTACACCAGCGACCTCGCCGCGATCCGCGTGCTCGCCGTGCGGAACTGCGTGATCGAGGACAATCGCATCGAGCGCGCGTTCTTCGGGATCTATCTCGCCAAGTCGGTCGGCTGCCGCGTGTTGCGCAACGAGATCCGCGGCGCCGCGCGCGACGAGACGAGCTCGGGCAACGGCATTCACCTGTGGTCCGCGCGCGACGCGCTCATCGCCGACAATCGCGTGAGCGGTCAGCGGGACGGCATCTATTTCGAGTTCGTCACGCACACCGTCGTTCGCGGGAATACCAGCGAACGGAATCTGCGGTACGGCCTGCACTTCATGTACTCCGATGATTGTCAGTATCTCGGGAACACGTTCCGGTACAACCACGCCGGCGTCGCTGTGATGTACACGCATCGCGTGCGCATGGCAGGCAATCGATTCGAGTCCAACTGGGGCGACGCGGCGTACGGGCTGCTCCTCAAGGAAATCGACGACAGCCGCGTCGAGGACAACGAGTTCGTGCGCAATACCGTCGGGCTATCGGCCGACGGCGCCAACCGCCTGATCGCGGCACACAACACCTTTCGGTCTAACGGATGGGCCGTCCGCCTCGTATCGAGTACCGACGATGCACGGTTCGAGCGCAACAATTTCTTCGACAACACCTTCGATGTCGGCATGCGCGGCGGCGAAACGACGACGCGCTTCGCCGGCAACTACTGGGACGACTATCGCGCCTACGATCTCGACCGCAATGGCGTCGGCGACGCGCCGTTTCATCCGGTGCGGTTGTTCTCGCTCATTGTCGCACAGAATCCGCCCACGCTGCTCTTGCTGCGCAGCCCGTTCGTGACACTGCTCGACGCGGTCGAGCGCGCCGTGCCATCGCTGACGCCCGAGTCGGTGGTGGATCACACGCCCGTCCTGCAACCCATCCGGTAGGCGATATGATCGAGATCAGCGCTCTCACGAAATCCTTCGGCTCACGCGAGGTGCTGCGTGGCGTCGATCTGTGCGTTCGACCGGGCCGCGTGACGGCCGTCGTCGGGTCTAACGGAGCGGGGAAGACGACGCTCATCAAGTGTCTCTTGGGCCTCGCGCGGCCTGACGGCGGCGACATCCGCATCGACGGCGCGCGCGTCGGAACCGACCCCGCCTATCGCGCGACCATTGGATATGCGTCGCAGATGAGCTGCTTCCCCGAGCACCTCACGGCGCGCGAGGTCACGCGGATTCTGCTCGACCTGCGGGGCGAATCGGCCGTCATCGACTGGGAGTTGTTCGAGCGGCTCGCGCTCGCGCCACACCTCGACACGCGCGTGCGCGCGTTGTCGGGCGGCACTCGGCAGAAGCTCGCCGTGGCGCTCGCATTCCTGTTCGGTCCCCGCCTGCTCGTGCTCGACGAGCCGAGTGCGGGGCTCGATCCCGTGGCCAACGCAGTGCTCAAGGACAAGATCCTGAGCGAACGCAGCGATGGCAAAACCGTGCTCGTCACGTCGCACGTGATGAGCGAGTTGGACGAGCTGGCCGATGATATCGTGTTCCTGCGCGGGGGGCGCGTGGGGTACGCGGGCTCCGTGCAAAAGTTGCGCGTGTTCACCGGGCAGCCGCATCTCGAGCGCGCGATTGCCTCGATGATGAAGCGGGAGGTCATATGCGCGTAGCCGCGAAGATCGCGTCGTTTCAGCTGCTCGACGTCCTGCGGAGTCGCTGGCTCTTCGGCTATGCGATCTTCTTTCTGCTGACGACGGAATTGCTGCTCCGCTTCGGCGGCGACGCGACGCGGGCACTGGTGAGTCTGACGAGCATCGTGCTGTTCATCGTGCCGTTGGCGGCCATCGTGTTCGCGACCATCTACGTGCATCGCGCGCGCGAGTTCATCGAGCTGCTGCTGGCGCAGCCGGTTGGGCGGGGGGCGATGTTCGCGGGGACGTATGGTGCGATGGCGGTGTCGTTGTCGGCCGGCGTCGTATTGGGCGTCGGCATGCCGTTCGTGGTGCGCGGAGGCGGGGGGGTGGCGGGCGCCGCCGCGGTGCTGGTCGGCGCGGGCGTGGCACTCACGCTCGTGTTCGCCGGCGCGGGGGTGGCGCTCGCGCTCCACACCGACGACCGCCTGCGCGCGTTCGGTATTGCGTTAGGCGTTTGGGCGTGCGCCGCGCTGGCGTACGACGCCATCCTGCTCGTGCTCGCGACGGCGATGGCCGGCGCCCCGCTGGAGCGGCCGTTGCTCGTCGCGACGCTGGCGAACCCGATCGACCTCGCGCGGGTGATCATGCTCGCGCACCTCGACATCTCCGCGCTCATGGGATACACGGGCGCGTCGTTCACGCGCGTCTTCGGCGCGGTGACCGGTACGGCCATCGCGGCCGCATCGCTCGCCGCGTGGGCCGCCGGCCCCGCTCTGTTAGGCGCGCGGTTGTTCCGCCGGAAAGACTTTTGACCCGGACGTCGATCGTCGTCGTGTACGCCTCTTACACTTCCACACCGAGAGAAACGCCATCATGTTCCAGTCGATTGCAGTCAAGAATGTCCGCGCCGCCGCGGCGCTGGCCGCGCTCGCGGCCACGGTTGCCTGCGGGGGCAAGACGCCGCCGTCCGGCGAATCCACCGCGGCCGCACCGACGGTCGCCGCGCCGGCGGCCGCTCCGGCGGCCGGACCGCAAACCCCCGACCCGGGCCGTCGCGTGATCACGGTGCAGTTGATCGCCGACGACAAAGGGAGCCGGTTCGAGCCGAACGACATCGAGGCGCATCGCGGCGACGTGATCCGCTTCACGCTGTCGTTAGGCGTGCACAACGTCGACTTTCTGCCCGACTCGAATCCGGGCGTGAAAGGCCTGCCGGCGCCGAGCGATATGCTGCAGCTCGCCGGCCAGACGTACGATGTCAAGGTCACGTTGCCCAAAGGCCACTACTACTTCCAGTGCGATCCGCACGCGGCGCTCGGCATGCGGGGGCGTCTCGAGGTCGAGGACTGAGCGGCGGGCCTAACGGAGGGAAGCGCTCGCTGACGCGCGCTTCCCCAAGCGAGCGTCAGCGATCGCTTCCCTCTACTTCTCCAACCCCTTTACCACGCCCTCGAGCAGCTTCACGCGCTTGGTATCGCTCGCGCCGTGTTCGTCGCGCGAGAGCTCGGTCGCCAACTTCTTGAGCGTCGCCGTCCGCCTGGCCCCGCTCGCCGACTCGGCGGACTCGAGTGCTGTCTCGACGGCGGACAACTGTTCGGCGGACAGGCCGTTGTCGCGCTTGAGCTGATCGACATAGGCGCGGGCAACCGGGAACGCCGCGGGCCACACGATCTTCGGTTGGTCCTGCGGATTCAGGAGATCGAAGTGCACGAGCTTTGCCGCGTCGATCTCATTCTGCGTCAGATCGGCTGTCGGCGTCAGTTTGAAGACGTCGAGACCTCGCGCGATTTCCGAACCGTAGATGTAGCCATTGTAGTAGTAGCCCGCCCAGTAGCCGCCTAACACGAGCTTGGTCGAGTCGATCGGGCCGCGGTCGAAGTAGGCGATCTCCTTGGGGTGGGCGGGATCGGTGAAATCGAACACCGAGACGCCACCCTGATACCAGCCCTGCACCATGATCGATCGGCCGGGCACGGGCACCAGGTTGCCGTTGTGCGCCACACAGTTCTCATACTCCGTCTGCGCCGCCGGCATCTTGAAGTAGCCTTCGTGCGTGAGCGTGTTGTTCCTCAGCGAGAAGATCGCGTCGGCGCCCCAGTCGATCGGATCCGTGGCGCGGCACTTGGGCTGCGTGCCGCCGCCCCACTCGTCGGTGAACAGCAGCTCGGACGCGTCGTTGCTGAACGTGGCCGAGTGCCAGAAGGAGAAGTTGGAATCGGCGACGGCTTGCAGGCGCACGGGGTGCGTGGGATCCTTGATGTCGAGCAGCAGGCCATACCCCGAGCACGCGCCCGCGGCATAGC
>JAICLH010000320.1 GCA_025927495.1 Gemmatimonadaceae bacterium | reverse complement strand
TCTGGCGCACGTCTCGCCTGAAATCCTGGGTACGGCGGCGGTCGGGTGCGAACTCATCACGGTGGGCATCTGTACGCCACTTGCTGCGCCTCTCGCGATTGCAGCTCTCGGATCCAGCGTTGCGGTGTCCGCGCATGACAACCACGTTCTCGAGCCGAATGCGAACTACGGCCGCTTTGCTGTCGATGCGGCGTTGGCCGGCGGGTCTGAAGGAACTAGCAGGCTCGTTGAGGACGCTTCGACGTATTTCGCGCAAACCGGGATTGGCGACCGCGCGGTGCGGTATGTGTGGCTACCGGCGTTCTACGCTTTCGACCACCTCGTCCGCGCTGCTCGAGGCGGATGACGGATCACGATCCCTACGAGTGCGCGCCCCGCACAACGCGGCTCAGCGAGGCCGGAACAGTAGCGGTCGCGTGCTCGATTCTCGGTGGGATAGTCGCGGCGGCGATGTCGTCTCCATGGCGCTACGCCATAATCGCGCTGACTGTGGTGATCGTGGCGGCCGCGGTCGCGCGTGCTTGGCGCCTTGGGTTCACGGCGACTTCGCGAGGGCTGGAGATCCAGAACTATTGGCGCCATCGCACGATTGACTGGTCGGAAGTCTCGAAGGTTACGATCGGTAAGCGAAGCATCGCGCTCGTGTCCGTGCCCGCGTTAGTGCTATATCTCAAGAACGGGATGTTTGCGAGGGCGCACGGCACGCCATTCGATCCTGGCGAACAAGATCACCTCCTTCGACGGCTGCAAGAACTCGCGCCGCCGAGCGTCGTCTTCGAGATGCCGAACGCAGGAGCGTAAGTCGCGAGTCTTCTCGCATTCGTTGCAACCCAGTCGACTCCGACACCACCAGGGCGGCGTTTCTAGCAGCCGCCCGGCGGACAGAAATGTCGTAGACGTATACGCTAGGCTTGGGTCGTGGGGAAGCCGTTGCGGCATTGGTGGGGTGCTGATCTGCCGCTGGCGTTCGCGATCGAGTGGTCGCCGGATGCGTCGAAGCGTTGTGAGGGCGAGGTACAGCGGCTGTATGTGCGCAAGACTCTCGACGGGACGCCTGGCTGGCGCACGGTCGGGTTGATCTGCCTCGGCTGCGGGATGACGTCGGTTGACGGGGGCGCGCTGGCGCAGCTCGACGCGGGCTAAATCCACATTCCGGAAACAGCCCGGAGTGCCCGGGGTCCTTACTTCGTGTCGCCTGCGCTCGCGCGCTTGCGGCGGCGGCCGATGCGGTTGAGGCAGCTCTTGCAGCCGGTGACCGGGGTGCTGGTCGCGCGGGTGTCGGCGCCGCACCCGGCGCAGGCGTAGCGGGCAGGCGTCACGACGCGTTCGCGGACGGCGCGGTCGATCTGGTCGCGGAGGTGGCGTCGTAGTTCGGCGGTGAGGGGAGTGGCTGTCTCCATGCCCTGCCCTGGGCTCGCGCGCGCGGAGCCCTGTCAAGGCGCGTAAGCGCCGACCCCTTAGAGCGCCTTTCATAAAGAAGGGACCCGCTGATCGGTGGCGAAGTGGGATGCGTCCATTTCGATTGGAAGGATGGGGCGCAGATGCCGAGGCCGCTGGTGTCGGACGAGTTGTGGCAGTTGGTCG
>JAICLH010000060.1 GCA_025927495.1 Gemmatimonadaceae bacterium | reverse complement strand
GCGGCGCATCCGCTGACGCGACGCCAACGCCGGCAGAATCGCGAGCGCTCGCGGCAGCGGGCGCGGGGCGAGCATGCGTTCCGCGTGATCAAAACGCTGTGGGGCTTCACCAAGGTGCGCTACCGAGGACTCCGCAAGAATCTGGTCCGGCGGCGACTTCTCCCTCGCGGCGCGACGCCATGCCTCACGTAGCATGACGCGCTGACGGAGTAGGCTCCGGCACCGCGACGCCACCGATCACAGGGGCCATCGGAGGGCGCACCGCCCACTGATCGCCGCCATGAGCGCCTAACGGCATGGCCATAACTACGGAATTCTCGTCTTATTCACCCTGTGCAGAGCTTTCCTAGGTGACCACCGCGCGCGGCGCGCTGAACTGGTGCCAGGCGCCGGTCTCGAGGATGGACGCCATTGCATTGACCGCATCGTCGATCTCGCGGTCGTCGGTGTAGAAGTGCGGCGCCACACGGATGCCCGCCTCCGGCCGATAGTCGACCAGGATGTCACGGGCGAGCAGCGCCTGCGCCACGGCGTATCCGTTAGGCACATCGAACGCCACCGTGCCGCCGCGCCGGGCGGGATCGCGCGGCGCGTTCACCGGCCAGCCGTGCGCGTCGGCGAACGACACGAGTCGCGCCGTCTGCCTGAGACTCTTCGCGCGGATCGCGTCGATGCCGGCCTTGCGTACGATGCGCGGACCTTCGATGGCCGCGTACAAGGCCGGGATCACGGGGGTGCCGTTGAGCCACCGGCTCGCGCCGTGTCCGAATTCCATTTCGTGCTCGAACGCGAACGGGCGCGCGTGCGCCTGCCACCCGGTGAGCGCCGGCTCGAGCGTCTCGCGCACGCCGGGCGACACATAGAGGAAGGCGCCGCCCGGTCCGCCGCACAACCACTTGAGCACGCCGCCGGTGAGGAAGTCGACACCGCTGGCGCGCACGTCCACGGGGATCACGCCGACGGAGTGAAACGCGTCGAGCGACACGAGCGCGCCGACGTCGTGCGCCCGCCGGCAGATCGCGTCCGCATCCATGATGTACGCGGACCGAAACAACACGTGCGACACGGCCACGATACGCGTGCGCTCGTCGATCGCCTCGAGGAGCCGCGCGGTGTCGATGCCGATGCCATCGTCGCTCGGCACGGACACGATGCGGGCGCCCAGTCGCGCGGCGAGGTGGTCGTATACGTAGCGCACCGAGGGAAAGTCGAGTCCCGTCATGACGATCGTGTCGCGCGGCGGTGCATAGTCGAGCGCCGACAACACGGCCGCCTGTGCGAGCGTGACGTTCGGGAACATCGCCACCTCGCCCGGGCCGGCGCCTAACAGAGGAGCGATCTCGTCGCCCACGGTGAGCGGCATGGTCCACCAGCCCTCGGCCCAGGCGCGCACGCCGCGGCGGTCCCACGCGTCGGCGTATTCGGCCAGTCGCTCGGGCACCCCTCGCGGCATCGCGCCGAGCGAGTTGGACACGAGGTACGTGACCCGATCGAGAATCGGGAATTCGGCGCGGTAGACGAGCAAGGCGTCGGTCATGATGTGACCACGGTTCGGCTGGCGCGACGACTCGTTGCCGTGGACACAAACATGAGTGCCGCTGCGGCGATCAGCGCGAGCACCACGAGCACGTCGCGCAGCTTGGCATGCCACAGCATCCACGCGAGCACCGCGATGGCGACATACGGCACGATCGCCCCGCCGGGCATGCGGAACGGCGTGCCCGCTTGACGCACGTCGCGGCGACGCAGCTCGATCGTGGCGACGCAGCAGACGAGGTACAACGTGAGCACGGACACGTTCGCCAGCACGGCGAGCGCCACGAAGCCGCTGCTCACAGCGAGAATGCCGAGGATCGTGCTCTGCACGATGATGGCGACATAGGGTGTCCGGTACGTGTCGTGCACGCGCGCGAGCCGCGTCGACACGAACGGCAGAAATCCATCGCGGCCGAGCGCGTAGAGCGCGCGCGGCGTGGCCAGCGTCATGCCGCTCACGTTGCCGAACATCGAGATGACCGCGGCGAGCGCGATGATCCCGGCGCCTAACTTACCGGCGATGCGCGCCGCGGCGGCGGACAGGGGAGCGGCTTTCGCCGCGGCGAGCGCGTCCACGCCGAGCACGCGCTGCGCGACGAGTTGTACGCCGATGTAGAGCAGCATCACGGTGATCATGGCGAGCGCGAGCCCACGCGGCACGGTGCGCGCCGGATCGCGCACTTCCCCGCTCGGCACGAGCGCGCTCTCGGACCCGGCGAAGGCGAAGATCAGCACGAGCACCGTTCCTCCCAGGTCGCCGCCCGCCGACGCCGTATCTGGCGCCGAGACTGCACGCGTCACGAGAGCGCCGGCGATCACGAACAGCAACAGCGGCAGCAGCTTGACGACCGCCAGCAACTCGACCAGACGCGTTCCGCCGTGCACACCTCGCACGTTCACGGTCGCGATCATCGTGAGCACCGCGACGATGAGCAGCGCGCGCGGCACCGGCTGGGCGAGCACCGGCCAGATCACGGCCGCCGACCCGGCGAGCGCGCTCAACACTGCCGACGCCGCGAACACAGCCACCACCCACAACAGCACCCCGCTCAGGAATCCGGCGAACGGTCCGAGCGCCAACGTCACGTACGCATACGGGCCGCCGGTGAGCGACACGCGGCTGCCGGATTCGGCAAAGCAGATGAGCACGAGACTCATCGCGAAGGCACAAATCACGTACGCGATCGGCGCCCGCGCGCCCAACGCTCCGGCGGCGATGGCCGGCAGCACGAAAATGCCGCCGCCGATCATGATGTTGAAGGTGGTCGCGGCGAGGCCGCTCACGCCGATGGCGCGGACGAGACTTGGCTCGCCGGCAGGCTGGGGAGTGGTCATTGGCGCTCGGAATGTACGGCTCCACACGCTGTTCCGCACGAGTCCGTCGTGTCCAGTGCTCGCGACCGTCGTGTATGCGGCGCTCGGGTGCCGCGGCGCGTGGCTTGCGTTGGCGACAAGCGCGGCGTGCACACGCGCCGCGAGTCACCGGCTTCGCGTCGAGGGCGACGCGAAGCGCACCCGTCACCAGGAGACTGCCATGTTCCGGACCGGGCTTTTCCTCGCGGCAGCGGCCGCGATTTTCGCCGGCTCTTCTCCGTTAGGCGCGCAGGCCGGCACCCCCGGTCCGGCGTCCGTCGGCCCGACGGTGGCCGCCGCGTCGCTCTCGCCGCGCGTCGCCGAACAACCGGCCGCGACGCCGACGACGAACAGCTCCGACTTCGCGCTGACCAACGGCGAGAAGCTCATGGTGTTGGGCGGCGCCGCCCTCATTACCGGAGCCATCATCGGCGATGCACCGGGGACCATCATCATGATCGGCGGGGGCGCCGTGCTGCTCTACGGTCTTTACCTGCAATTGGGCCGACCGCACAGCGGCGAGCCGACCGACATCGGCTACTCCGTCCGCTTCTGATGTCGCGCCCGGGCCTTTCGTCTCGGGCGCGCACTGCCGCGATCCGGTCCGCACGCGCCGGAAGGCGGCGCTGAGGGAACCATCGCCGTTCACCGGGTACATTTCTCGTCGGCAGGATACCGTGAAGAGCGAGGGGCCGGCGGTCCCAAGGCGACGGCCGGCAACGCGTCGGGGCAGCGAGTCGTCTCTCGCACGGGGACGCGGCTCGCCCGCGCACCGCACCACAGCCTCGACCGGAAGGAGCTTCATCGGAATGTCGAACGTGCCCGCCCGCACCGCGCTCGTGTTAGGCGGAGGTGGTCTGAAGGGATTCGCCCACATCGGCGTGATGCGCGCGCTCGAGGAGCGCGGGATCCGTCCCAGCCTGATCGCCGGGACGAGCATCGGCGCGCTCATTGGCGCCGCGTACGCGGGCGGCATGAGCGTGAGCGAAATGGAAGCGCGCGCCGTGTCGCTGCGCCGCCGCGATCTCTTCCGCATCAACCACGTGGGCATGCTGTTCGAGCGGATGCGGAGCCCGTCGCTGTATCTCGAGGAGCCGCTCCGCGACCTCTGCGCGGCCGTCTCGCCGCAAGGCACGTTCGACGACCTCAAGACGCCGGTCCTCGTCAACACCGTGGACGTGGAGCGCGGCACGCGCGTCGTGTGGGGCCTTCCGGGACTCTGCAACGTGCCGGTGGTCGACGCCGTGTACGCATCGTGCGCCCTGCCCGGCTTCTTTCCTCCGGGATACGTCGGCACGCGCAGCTGTATCGACGGCGGCACGATCGACAACCTGCCCATCTCCATCGCGGCACTCGGCGCCGATGCGGTGATCGCGGTCGATGTGGGGAGCTTCGAGGTCGAGCGCCCGCGGGACATCAGCTCGCAAGGGTTCGCGGCGATCTACATGCGCGCGGCGACGCTCATGATGCACGCGCTGCAGGCGCGTCCGTTAGCCGAGTGGAGCGGGCCGCCCATGCTGCTCGTGCGTCCCGACGTGGGACGCCACCACTGGTTCAGCTTCACGCACGCGCAGGAGATCGTCAACGCCGGCTACGAGGCCGCGCGCACCGCGTTGGACCGCTGCGGCGACGCCCTGTGCGACGGCAGCGGCGTCTACCCGCGGAGTATGGTCTCGGTGCGCGTCGACCGCGATCGATGCATCGGTTGTGGAACGTGCGTCGCGCTGGCGCCGCGGGTCATGGCGCTCGACGCCCAGCGGAAGGCGATCGTGACGGCGACGCCGCTGCAGTGGTCGCCGGCCGACGGCGACTTCGTGCAGCACTGCCCAACGGAAGCGATCACGGTGCAGCTGCTGGACGGCACGCGCCGCACCACGCGTCCAATGAGCGATCCCACGCTGGACACGGGCGAGACGCGCGCCGCCGGGCGCTGACCGGGCTCAATAATCCGGCGGGAACGCGTACACCGGGGGCGCGACCCGCGTCCCGACCTCGAGGGTGATCTGCTGGTGGGCCGCCAGGACGATGGCGCGCGGGTCGCCGAAGTAGCGCGTGCCGTCGACGTAGACGGTGACGTCACCTTGGTTCCCGGCCACGTTGCCCGACGTGAGCGGCTCGCCCCAGACGTCGAAGTATTCGCCTAACGTAAAGGTGTGGCCCGTCGCCGCCGGCTCGACGTGGATGATGCCGGTCCGGTCGTGCGCGTGCAGCCAATAGAAGCACGTGCCGGCGATGGCGAGGCTGTCGCCGACGACGACCGCGTTCTGGATGCCGACGCCTAACGGAAGGGCCTGCTGCTGGCCGTTCACGAACAGGCTCACATGCGAGTGATAGTGCTCCGCGTCGGCGCCGCTGCCGCACGGAATCGTGTCCACGGGATCGCCCTGTGCCCCGCTGGCCGTGCTGCCGTTCGGGAACGTGACCGTGCCCACCAGACCGCCTTCGTGCATCTGGATCGGCGCCGGCGCCTGCACCGTGACGACGGCCGTGCCGGCCACGCCCCCGCTGGTGGCGGTAATCGTGTCGGTCGCGGCGAGCAGCGTGTTGACTATACCGCTTGCGCTGACGCTGACCGCGTTGGTGTCGCTCGCCGACCACGTAATCGTGGGATTGCTGATCGTGTTGCCCTGCGCGTCTTTCACCGTGGCCGTGAGGGCCACGGAATCGCCGGCGACGAGCGATGTCGTCGGCGGACTAACGGTGACCGAGGCGGCGTGCTGCCCGCCGCCCGTCGCACTGTCGCTTCCGCAGGCGACGACGCCCAACGCCGTGCACGCAGCCACGACGCCGCGTGCGACACTCCTGACGTTCTTGTGCATGAGTCCGGCTCCGGAATGTGGAGAGAGCCGCCACATCTCGTTCCAGCGGGGATGCGGCCGGCCGCACGATTATCGCAGAGTGCGTGCCGGGACGGCGGCGCCGTCAGTCGACCACGTCGATGTCCCGGACGGCCGTCCCGTGGGCGTGCGGGACCTCGACGGTGACCTCGAGGCGGTAGCGGCCGGCCGGCACGCCGGCCAGCCCGAACCGGATCGAACGGCCCGGCGACGGATCCGGATTGGCGTCCTCCCACGTCAGCGCCGGGCCCACGTTGTTGTGGCCGAAGACTCGCCCGAAGAATCCTGTGGCCCGCGTTAGGCGAACGGTGGTGCGCACCGGCACCGCCGGCGGCGGACGCAGGTACGTTTCCCAGTAGAGCGCGAGCGTGTCGCGCACGCTGACACGCAGCGCCGGGATCGCCGTGGGCGCGGCGGCGTCGGGCGTGCGTGGGTCGAATGCGAAACCCGCGCGTCCCACGAGCAGGTCGGAGATCGCGGCCGATTCGGGCAGCGGCGCGATGCCCGCGCGCCAGCGCGCCGCCCGGCCGCCCACGGAGTCGAACACTTCCACGGCGCCGAGCGCGGGCCGCGCCGGGGCGACGAGCACGATGGCGCCCACCGGCGCGCTCGTCGTTAGGCCAATGGCCAGCGTGCTCTCGGCCGCGAGCCCCGTCGACAGCGAGGCGCCGCCGATCATCGTCGTGCTGCCGCTGTCGACGAGCGTCTGCCCGTCGTACACGGCCACCACCACCATGCTGTGGCCGTGACCGCGAAACCGCGCGATCTGCACCGGCAGGGTGTCGATGCTGCGCAGCCAGCGAGGCGCGTAGCGCATGAGCGCCGAGCGATTCTCGATCAGGCGCCACTCACCGGGTTTGGCGGTGAACGGCGACTCCAGCGCGCGTTGGCTCGGCACCACGCTGAAGCTGGGCCGCGGTTCGTCGCCGACGACACGCACGGCCGCGAAGTCGACCGAGCCGATCGGATTCTCCTCGCGCGCCCACTGATCGGGCCATCCATAGCGCAGCGACAGCGCCTCGCTATCCCAGCGCCAGAACGTGAACTGTGGATTCGCGGTGCCCGAGAGGAGCTTGATCATCGTGCGTCGCGAGAACAGCTCGTCGCGGACGGCTTGGCGGCGCCACGTGAGCAGCGGCGCCGAGAGCCAGAACACGCGCCGGCTCATCTCGGCCCGGGCCGCGCAGTCATGCGCGTCGGTGCTCGAGCCGGTCCGCGTTCCGGACGGAATCCACGGCCGGACGTCCAGCCACTTGCAGCGAAGCGAGTCCGGCATCTCGGCGAGCGCGCTGTCGAATGCAGCGGCGCTCGCGCCTTCGACGCCGGCGCGATGCAACGCGAAACCGCGGAGCGCCTCGCACCACCACGGCGTCGCGGCGCAATGGGCGACGGCCGCGGCGGCACCGGCCGCATCGCCGGCTTCGACCGCGTAGCGCACGCGTTGTCCGACGATGTAATCGTTGGCGGAATCGATTGCGCCTAACGAATCGAGCGAGGATCGCAGGTGGTCACGGGCGACGGCGACGCGCGGACGCTCCGGCGGCAGCGGCGCGTCTTGGTTGTCGTCCCAGTAGCACATGTCGCCGATGGTGACGTCGCAGGCGCCCGTGCGCGCGGGGACGAGCGGGAGCAGCGCGCGGCGCAGCACTTCGAATTCGCGTTGGGCATGCCGCGCCTGACGCTCCGGCATCGAGTGGAGGCCCTGGCCGCGGGCCTGGGCGCGCGCGCAGATGAGACCGACGGCGAGGAGCGACGTCGCGGCGAGCCGGCGAACCGGAAGCCGGTGTCGCTCCGCGCCGGGCCGAGAGCGGCGGGCGGCGGAGCGTCCCGCCCGCGTCCAGGCAGCGCGAGGGGGCATGGTTTGACGCTACCAAAAACCGGCGGCGTGAGCAATGGTGCCGCCGAGGCCGCCAGCGCTGGCCACGGCCGAGGCCGGCGGTCGCCGCCCCTTGCGACATCGGATTAACTAGTTAATTAAATGATATGATTAAACCGACCCGCAGCCGGCGCCGCGCCCCCCGCGCACGCACCAGCCCCCCGGCGCCGAGTGACGCCGACACCGAGTCCCGCATCCTCGACGCCGCCCACGCGGTGTTCATGCGACACGGCACCGCCGGCGCCCGCATGCAGGAAATCGCGCGCGAAGCCGGCGTCAATCAGGCCCTCCTCCACTACTACTTTCGCTCCAAAAAGGGCCTCGCCGACGCGGTCTTCCGGCGCGCCGTCCTGACGGTCATTCCGCCGGTGATCCAACTCCTCGGCTCCGACACCCCGCTGCCGGATAAAGTCGCGCGCGCCGTGCACCTCTATCTCGACAACCTGTCGCGCGCGCCGATCCTCCCCGGCTACCTGCTCGCCGAGCTTAATCACCATCCCGAGCGCGCCCAACAATTGTTCCGCGCAATGACCGGCCTCGATCGCAACGAGTTTGCGCCGCGCGTCCTCTCGCGCCTGCGCGCGCAGATCGCCGAGCAGGTGCGCGCCGGCACCATGCGGGCGACCCGCGCCGAGGATCTGGTCATCACCATCGCGTCGCTCTGTCTCTTTCCGTTCGCCGCACGCCCCATGCTCACCGCCATTTTAGGCATGGATGACGACGAGTTCACGCGCCTCATCAAACGCCGCCGCAGCGATCTGCCCGACTTCATTCTCCGCGGGTTCCGTCCATGACAGCGCCTAACGAACGACGCGCGCCCGCGGTGCAGCTCATGGTCGGCGCCCTCTGCGCCACGCTCACCGTCGCGCTCCCCGTCTCGGCGCAATCGGCGGACACCGCCGCCGCGCGACCGGCGGACAGCGTCAGCCTGCAAGCGCTCCAGGATTCCGCGCTCGCGCGCGATCCGCGCGCGGGCAACGTGGCGCTCGATCGGCAGCGCGCCCGCCTCCGCCTCGACGACATCGCCGCCGAGCGGCTGCCGTCGGTCGGCGCCACTGCGTTAGGCCAATACCAGTCGCAGGTAACCACGATCGACGTCGCGCTGCCGGGCGGGATCCATGTGCCGACTCCGCCCAAGGACTCGTACGATGCCTACGTCATGGCCCAGGAGCCGCTGTTCGATCCGTCGCGCGGCCCGCGCCGCGCCGTCGCCGCCGCGCAGCGCTCGGCCGACGAGTCCGCCGTGCACACCTCGCTCTTCCCGCTGCGCCAGGACGTCAACGAGGCGTTCTTCGACGCGGCCCTGCTGCAGGCACAGGAAGCCGAGATCGATGCGGTGATCGCCGATCTCCAGACCCAGCTCACGGTCGCCTCGAGCCGTGTGCGCGAAGGCGCGGCACTCCCGGGCGACTCTGCCGGCATCATGGCCGAGCTGCTGCGACGGCGGCAGGACCGGTCGTCGCTCGAGCATGACCGGGATGCGTCGCTGGCGGTGCTCGCCGATTTGACCGGCGCGACGCTCGCCCCGGCGGCGCGGCTCGCGCTGCCCGCGTTAGGCGACGCCGTGGATCGTGCCCGCGCGAACCTCGATTCGCTGCACGCGCGTCCCGAGTACGCCCAATTCAACGCGTCGCGCACGCTGCTCGATGCCCAACGCACGGCGACCGCGGCGGCGACCAGGCCGCGCGTGTCGGCGTTCGCGCGCGCCGGGTACGCGCGGCCCGGCCTCGATTTCCTGAGCGACCGATTCCAGTGGTATTGGCTGGCCGGCATCCAACTCGGGTGGGCGCCGTTCACGTGGGGCTCGAATGAACGCGACCAACATGCCCTCGAGCTCGAGCGGCGCACGGTCGACCGAGGCGAATCCGCGTTTCGCGCCTCGATGCGGCGCGCGGCCACGCGCGCGACGGCGCAGATCGATTTTCTCGACCAGGCGGTGGCGGGCGACGACGGCATCGTGTCGCTCCGCGAGGAGGCCGCGCGCGAGGCGCGGCTGCGGTACGACGAGGGTGTGATCACGGCGGCGGAGTACATCGACCGCGAGACGGACCTGCTCAATGCACGACTCGCGCGCGCCACGCACCGCGTGCAGCTCGCGCAAGCGCGCGCCAACTATCTGACGATGCTCGGACTCGAGGTGCGGTGATGGATTCCCGAACGAATGTAATCGCGCTCGCGGCGGTCTTGTTCGCGCTCGGCGCGTGCGCCAAGGGCCCGACGCCCGACGCGTACGGCAACTTCGAGGCGACGGAAGTGGTCGTGTCCGCACAGACGCCCGGCCAGTTGTTGTCCTTTGGACTAACGGAAGGCGATACCATCGCATCGGGCACCGTGGTAGCGCTGGTCGACACGACCCAGCTCGCGCTGCAAACGGAGCAGCTCGCGGCCCAACGCGAGGCGTCGGCGGCGCAGGTGCACCAGGTGGCGGATCAGCTCTCCGCGCTACAGGCACAACTCGAGATCGCGCAGCGGACGTACGAGCGCACCCAGCGCCTGTTCGCCGAGCACGCCGCCACCGCGCAACAGCGCGATCAGGACGAGCGCGAAGTGCGCGTGTTGACCGCGCAGATCCAGGCCGCGAACGCCCAGCAGCGCGGTGCGGGACACGACGTCGCGGCGGTTGCTGCCCAGGCCGCGCAGGTCCGCGACCGCATCGACAAGAGCCGCGTCACGAACCCGGTGCGCGGTACGGTGCTCGCCACGTATGCGCGCGCCGGCGAGTTCGTGCAGGCGGGCACACCGCTCTACAAGGTCGCCGACCTCGATTCACTCGACCTCCGCGCCTACCTGAGTGAGCCGCAATTGTCGTCCATCAAACTGGGCCAGACGGTGCGCGTGCACGTCGATACGGGTCACGACCGGCGCGCGACGCTGCCCGGCATCGTGACGTGGATCTCGTCCACCGCGGAGTTCACGCCCACGCCGGTGCAGACGCGCGATGAGCGCGCCGACCTCGTGTACGCGATCAAAGTGCGCGTGCCCAACGCGAACGGCGTGCTCAAGATCGGCATGCCGGCCGACCTCACCGTCGTCGCGCCCGCGGCGCCCAGGTCGTGACGCGGGGACGCGCCGACGCGCGCGCGCCGAACCTGGACGAGCCCGTGGTGGTGCGCGACGTCGTCAAGCGATTCGGTGACACCGTCGCGTTGGACGGGGTGTCGATGGCGGTGCGCCGCGCCGAGATCTTCGGCTTCATCGGTCCCGACGGCGCCGGCAAGACGACGCTCTTTCGCATCCTCACGACCCTGCTCGTGCCGGATGCCGGCGAAGCCCGTGTGTTAGGCATGGACGTGGTGCGCGATCTGTGGCAGATCCGCCCGCGTCTGGGCTACATGCCCGGCCGGTTCTCGCTCTACCCCGACCTGAGCGTCATCGAGAATCTCACGTTCTTCGCGTCGGTGTTCGGCACCACCGTCGACGCGGCGCGCGACGTGATCGCGCCCATCTATTCGCAGATCGAGCGGTTTCACGACCGCCGTGCCGCCGCCCTCTCGGGCGGCATGAAGCAGAAGCTCGCGTTGTGCTGCGCGTTGGTACACCGGCCGGACGTGTTGTTTCTCGACGAGCCGACCACCGGCGTGGACGCGGTCTCGCGACGCGAGTTCTGGGAGCTGCTCGGCCAACTCAAAGCGTCGGGTCTCACGATCGTGGTGAGCACGCCGTACATGGACGAAGCCGGGCGGTGCGACCGCGTCGCGCTGGTCCAACGCGGGCGCATCCTCGAGCTCGACGCGCCCGGCGTGATTGGATCGCGCTATCGGCACCCGCTCGTCGCGGTGCGCGGCGGCGACCGGCAGCGAGTGCTCACGGCGCTGCGCGAATTTCCACACGCGGTGAGCGCGTTTCCGTTCGGCGAGACAATCCACTACGCGGATGCGCGGTCGGGCAGCGACCCGGCGGCGATCGCGCGCGAGCTCGACGTCTGGCTCGCCCAACGCGGCCTCGACGGTGCGCGCGCCGAGGCGGCACAGGCCGGCATCGAGGATGTGTTCATGGACCTGATGGAAACGCCCCGGCCGCAGGCGGCGGCATGACACTGCCGCCTAACGACGAGCCCGCGATCCGCGTGCGCGACCTGGCACGCCGCTTCGGGGGCTTCATTGCGGTGCGCGGCATCTCGTTCGAGGTCGCGCGCGGCGAGGTCTTTGGATTCCTCGGCGCCAACGGCGCGGGGAAGACGACCGCCATCAAGATGCTGACCGGTCTCCTGCTGCCCACGTCGGGCGAGGCGCGTGTCGCAGGCTACGACGTGTACAGGGAAACCGAATCCATCCGCCGCCACATCGGATACATGAGCCAGCGCTTCTCGTTGTACGAAGACCTCACCGTGCGCGAGAACATCGAGCTCTACGGCGGCATCTATGGTCTCAGCGATGAGCGCATCGCCAAGCGGAGCACCGAGCTCATCGCCCGACTCGGCCTGCACGACGTGCGGGACACACTCGTGGGCAGCATTCCGCTCGGATGGAAGCAGAAGCTCGCGTTTTCCGTGGCCGTCATCCACGACCCGGCCATCGTCTTTCTCGACGAGCCCACGAGCGGGGTCGATCCGATCACGCGCCGGCAATTCTGGGAGATGATCTACACGGCCGCGTCCAAGGGCACCACGGTGTTCGTCACCACCCACTATATGGATGAAGCGGAGTACTGCGATCGCGTGTCGATCATGGTCGAGGGCACGATCGCGGCGTTGGGCACGCCTAACGATCTCAAGAGCCGGTACGGCGCGGCAACGATCGAAGACGTCTTCGTGCGGCTCGCGAGGCCGGCCGCATGAGGCGCGCACCCGGGTCGGCGGCGCGCGGGCCGTTGGTCGCCTTCATGGTGAAAGAAGTCCAGCACATTTTGCGCGACCGGCAGACGCTCACGATCCTGATCCTCATGCCGCTGCTGCAGGTGGTGCTGTTCGGGTACGCGCTCCGCACCGACATCCAGGACATCCGCGTGGCCGTCGTGGATCCGACGCCCGACTATGCCACGCTCGCGCTCCGCAACCGGTTAGGCGCGACCGACCGGTTCAGACTCGTGCAGGTGCTGCCCGACGCCTCACGGCTGGAGACGCTCTTCCGCCGCAACGAGGCCGATGTCGGCGTCGAAGTGGCGCCGCGATTCGGCACGCGGCTCGCGCGCGGCGAGCCGGCGGACATCCAGATCGTCGCCGACGCGTCCGACCCGAACGGCGGGACCACGATGGCCGCGTACGTGAATGCGGTCATCGACGACTTTGCCGGACAGATGGGCGCGTCCGGCGGCGCCGTCCACATCGCGCTCGACACGCGGATGCGTTTCAACCCGACGCTTGCCAGCGTCAACCTCTTCGTCCCCGGCCTCATCGCGCTCGTGATCACCCTCGTGTCGGCGCTCATGACGGCGATTTCGCTGTCGCGCGAGAAGGAGCGCGGTACGCTCGAGTCGCTGCTCGTGTCGCCGCTCCGGCCGTGGCAGATCATCGTCGGCAAGGTCCTCCCCTACCTCGGCCTCGGCCTAACGATCGTGTTGTTGGTGCTGGCCGCGGCCTGGGGCGTCTTCCGCGTTCCGTTCCGCGGCAGCCTCGCGCTGCTGCTCGGCGAAGCGCTGCTCTATACGCTCGTCTCGCTCGCACTCGGTGTGCTCATCGCCGCGCGCACGTCGACGCAGCGCAGCGCGATGCTCGCCGCGTTGGTCGGCACGATGATGCCCAGTGCACTGCTCTCCGGGATGATCTTCCCGATCGCGAGTATGCCGGCCTGGCTGCGTCCGGTTACGTACATCGTGCCCGCGCGCTGGTTCATCATCATTGCGCGCGGCGTGATGCTCGAGGGCGTGGGCCTGGTCAATCTGTGGATCGAGACCGGCGTGCTCGTGCTCATGACGCTCGTATTGCTCGTGGCCGCCGTACGCAGCTTCGACGCCCGGCTCGCCTGACCGTGCGCACGCTCCGGTTCCTGCTCCGCAAGGAGTATCGGCAGATCGCCCGCGACCGGATGATGCTCGCGCAGATTCTCGTCCTGCCGGTCATCCAACTGCTGCTGCTCGCGAACGCGGCCACGTTCGAGGTCACGCGCGCGCGGCTGTACGCGGTGGACCTCGACCACACGGTGACGTCTCGCGCGCTGATCGACCGACTCGTATCCTCGGGCCGGTTCGCGCGCGCCGGTAGTTCCGGATCGATGGCCCTCGCCGACGCGGCCATGCTCGATCGGCGGGCGGATGTCATTGCGCGCATCCCGCGCGACTTCGAGCGCGACCTGTTGCGCGTGGACGCCGCGCCGGTGCAACTGATTCTCGATGCGAAGGACGGCGCCGCCGCGGCCGTCACGCGCTCGTATGCCAGCACCATCATTACCGGCTACGCCGCCGAGCTCGGCGCCGCACGCCCCGGGAGGCAGGCGTTTGCGTTAGGCGCACCGGCGCCCGCCGCGCCGCGCGTCGAGGTGCGCTCGCGCGCGTGGTACAACCCCGGCCTCGACTACCAGGACTACATGGTGCCCGGCATCCTGGTCGAGCTCATCACCATCGCCGGCACGCTGCTCACGGCCGTCAACATCACGCGCGAAAAAGAAATCGGGACGCTCGACCAGCTCAATGTCACGCCGGTCACGCGGGCGCAGTTCATCGCGGGCAAGCTCATCCCGCTCTGGTCGATCGCGCTCGTCGAGTTCGGCGTGGGTCTCGCGGTGGCCGCGGTCGTGTTCCACGTGCCGATGCGCGGCAGCGTCGCGCTCGTGGTCGGCGTCGCCGCGATCTATCTCGTAGCCGCGTTAGGCATTGGCCTTTGGGTGTCGACCATCGCCGGCACACAGCAGCAGGCGATGTTCATCACGTTTTTCCTCATGCTCATCTACCTGCTGATGAGCGGACTCTTCACGCCGCTCCGGAGCATGCCGGACTGGGCGCAGTGGATCGCGCATCTCAACCCCGTGATGTACTTCGTTCGGATCATGCGCGACGTCCTGATGAAAGGTGCGGGGCCATCGGACATTGCGCCCGACGTGGGCATCCTCGCGCTCTACGGTGCCCTGGTGTTCACGCTCGCCGTGCGCCAGTACGCGAAGCGGTCGGCCTGAGCGCTCCTAACGTTAGAACTCTCGGCAAGCATTGCCGGCCGGCCCGGGCCGCGGCATCGTGAGACAGGCCGGCGATGGCGCCGGCTGACGTCGACCCTCCACACCAGTGAGGATCCCTGCCCATGCGCCTGACCCGTTCGATTCGTCCGACGATGCTGCTGGCCGCGGCCGCATGTTCCGCCAGCCTAACGGCGCCGCCGAGCGGGCTGCGGGTAACGTTCACGAGCATCGAGACTCCAGACGTCCAGGTTCCGACCATCACCAGCGCCGGCGACAGCGTCGTGGCCGTAGTCAGCGACGACGTGGGGTCGCCCTGTGGGAGCGGCCCGACGGTCGCCGCGGGTCTCCGCGGCGAGGACCTCATCGTGACGATCACGCGGCATCCGAAGGACTGTCCGCCCGGCGTGGTCATCGCGCCACAGTTCCCACTCCAGATCGTTGTGCATGACGTGCCGTCCAGCACGGGTTCGCTGAAAGTGGTCCTGCGACTCGTCAGCAGCGACAACGCCACATATACCGTACTCGCCTCTGGCGCCATCTCTATTGATTAGTGAGCTGCGTCTGAATTTCTGCTTGCAGCGACACCCGGCTGGCGGGCTTCTTCGCTCTGGAGGAGGCGGAAAAACCGGAAACAAGGGAAACGGCCGATGCCTCGGCGCCGGTCGCGCCCGCGGTGGCCAACGCGATCTGCGCCGCCAGCCGCCGCCGCCTGCCGCTGGCGAACGTCTAACGGGTCACCGCGGCCCGGTGCCGGATCGGCACGTCGCACGAGCTCGCGATGTAGCACGTCTCGTGCGCCTCCTCGTGCAGCGCTTGTGCTAACGCCAAGTCGGAGTCGGCGGCGATCGTCACGCGCGGCGCGAGCGTGACGTCCACGAAGCGTCCCCCGCCCTTGCCGTCGAACCGCAGCGTCCCGCGCGCCTCATCTGTGTACGACAACACACGCACGCCGCGCCGCGCGCACAGCGCCAGATAGGACAGCATGTGGCACGACGTGATCGCCGCCAGGAACAGATCCTCCGGGTTGTGTAGCCGGCCGTCGCCGCGAAACATCGGATCGGCGGAGCCATTCAGATCGGGCTTCCCCGCGATCTGCACCCGATATCCCCTCCCGTACCGCTCGTAGCTCGCGGTGCCGTCACCCGTGTTGCCGTCCCACGTCAGCCGGGCCACGTACTCGTGCTCGTTGTCGCCCATCGCCCCTCCACGGTACAGCGTGAACACGCCGAGAAAGACCGAGGGGCATCCGCAACCGGGATGCCCCTCGTCGGTGTGCCTAACGGTAGCGACTCACTGCGACGCGCCCGCCAGCGCGCGAACCGCGGCGGCCAACGTCTTCACCTTGGCCCCGTCCGACGAGCTGCCCGCATCGCCGTCCAGCTGCGACGCCAGCTGCGTGAGCGCCGTCTGCCGCGACGAGCCCGACGCCTGTTCCGCATCGGTCAACGACTTCCGAACGGACGAGACCCGCGATGCCGACAACCCGCTCGACCGCTCGAGCTGGTCGGCGTACGCGCGCGCCAGCGCGAAGCTCGGTGGCCACACGAACTGGGGCTGCCCCTGAACGTTCAGATAGTCCAGGTGCACCGTCTTCGCCGCGTCGATCTCGTTCTGCGACAGGTACGCACTCGGCGACAGTTCCAGGATGTCGAGGCCGCGCACGATCTCGGAGCTCACGATCACGCCGTTGTACCAGTACGCCGACCATGTCCCGGCTAACTTCATCCGCGTCGAGTCGATCGGGCCGCGGTCGAAGAACGCGATCTCCTTGGGGTGCGCGGCGTCCGTCCAGTCGAACACCGAGATGCCGCCCTG
>JAICLH010000081.1 GCA_025927495.1 Gemmatimonadaceae bacterium | reverse complement strand
TGTACGTGATGTGGTACTCGCTTGCCGCGGAGTCGCGGTCCGCGATCACGATGAGATGCGTCGTCGTCTCCTGCGTCGACGCGGGATTCTCCGCGGCAGGATCGATGAAGGCCGCGACGATCGTCGGCCACGGGCCGGTGCCGCTCGAAAACGCGACCGCGCGGAAGTCGAGCGAATCGAGCGTCTCCTTCTTGATGCCGACCGTCTGCGCCGCCTGCACTCCGATCGCTCGTGCGATGTGCTCCATTTCGGCACGCGGCATCGCCTTCATCTTGCGCTGATGGCCCAGTGCGGCAGTGGTTGCGAGATACTCGACGGTAATGGTCGCGCTGGGACCCTGTCCTTCCATGCGCACCGCCGCCATGGGCGTGAGCAGTTGACAGCCCGGCAGCGAGTAGAGCGCGTCGTCGCTCTGCCACATGCCGCGTCGTATATGGACCGTTCCGCTCGCGCGTCCATCCTCGTACCACGAGTATGACTCGGAGCTCCGCAAGTACTGGGCGTCCAGCTGCCGCCAGCCGGTCGAGTCGAGCACGATCTGTTGCAACTGATCATGCTCAATGGCCGCAATCGGAATCATCCGCGGATCGTTGGCGTCGCCGAATACTTCGAACAGCAGGTCGGGATGCGAGCGAAGATCGAGATGCGGGCCCGATGGCGCCGCGTGCGTCGCCGCGCCGCTACGCCCGGAGGCGTGCGCCTTGCCGCAGGCGGAAGCGAGCAGTACGAGGGCCGCGATCCGCACCGATTGTCTCACAACACGCGCGATGGAGATGTTCACTTGGGCGGGGATCCCGCTGTTGGGCCGAGCGGGTCTCGGTTGTGCAGGCTGACAATGGTGCTGCTTTCGCCGGCACGTGACAGGCGCCGGCGGCTATGCTGATGGACGCGGAGCGCTGCCTTCCTGCAACCGGAGCGGGCTGGTGCTCCGTAGGGCTGGAGGCAATTCGAGAGGGGCAACGGAGCAAACGGCCGTCCAACGGTGTACGTATCGGCTGTCTATCAACCGGTCTTTACATGTCCTTTGCGGGGCGCGGCTGGCCGCGTGTTCCAGTAGTTGGGCAGACGGCGGCGCGCATCCGCTTCGTCGCGCTCGGTCTTGCGTGCTTCCTCACGCCGGGAGTCGCATGGGGTCAAACGTCGAACATCGTGCTCCGCATCAAGCCGAAGGTGGGCGACACGCTGTTCACGCGCTTCGAGCAGGACGTGTCGATGAAGGGCACCGTGCACGTACACGGCAGCGACACGACGATGACGCTGCACACGTCGCTCCTCCTGCTGTCGCGCGTGCTGGTCCAGGGCAGCGACGAAACCGGCACGACCATCACCACGATCACCGACTCGATCTCTCTCATCTCCGATGGGCATCCGGCCGAACCGGAGGAGATTCGGCGCGCGATGGAAGGACAACGCGTGCAGTTGCATATCGCGCCCGATGGATCGGCTGCCGTGATCGCCGTCCCGCCGCAGCTTTCGGCGGACATCCGCGCGGTGGTGTCCGGCATGCCAGCCACGCTTCCTGACGGACCCGTGAGCGTGAAACAAAGTTGGCAGCGCGTGACGTCGCTTCCGGTCGTCGGTGACGCCGATAAAGGCTATGCGGCAGTGCTCCGGGCCACCTATCGCCTGGACTCGCTGTCGACTGACGGGACGCTCGCTTTCGTGTCCATGCACGGCACCATCACGCGCGACCCCGGCTCCCGCCCGCTCGCCAACGGATTGCGGGTGAGCTCATCGGGTACCGTGACGGGCATGTTGTGCGTGGACCGGCGGCGCGGCTGGTGGATCGATGCACGGGCGACGATCGGCCTCGTGTCGACGCTCGTGCCGACGGCCACCACCGCCGCGACGCCCGTCCGGATGCAGACGGACATCACGCAACACATGCACACGGCGAGCGTGCACTGAGCGCCACGTTCGCTACGTTCGGCTGGTCGCCCGTTCGCCTAAGCGGTAGTTTTCAGAGTGCGCCTCGTCCATTTAGCCGACTTGCACCTCGGCTTCCGGCAGTATCATCGGCTCACGCCCGAGGGGATCAACCAGCGTGAGGCGGACGTCGCGCTCGTATTCCGACGCGCGATGGAACGCGTGATCGCGCTGCGACCGGACGTGGTGCTGATCGTGGGCGATGTGTTCCACTCGGTGCGTCCGATGAACGCCGCGATCATCGAAGCGTTCACGCGACTGCAGAAGCTCAGGCTCGCGCTGCCGGACACCGAGGTCGTGATCGTCGCGGGCAATCACGATCGGCCGCGCGCCACCGAGACGGGCAGCATTCTCGAGCTCTTCACGCGCATCGATGAGCACGTGCATGTCATCGCCGGCGGGTACAAACCGCTCGCGCTCGAATCGCACGACATGTCGGTGTTGGCGGTTCCGGATCTTCCGGCCGGTGCACCGTGGCCGGATTTCGAACCGGATCCGACCAGGCGGTACAACGTGGTGGCCATGCACGGCGAAGTGGAAGGCATGCTTCCGCCTAACTTGGCCTACCCCGACCGGCCCTCGAGGCCGGTGCCGGTGGAAGCGATCGGTCCCGACCGTTGGACGTACGTGGCGCTCGGCCACTACCACGTACATAAAAAGATGGCCCCGAATATGTATTACTGCGGGTCCCTCGAGTACCTGCCGCCCAACATGTGGAGCGAGATGCACGAGGAGCGCGCGACGGGCGTGCCGGGGAAGGGGTTCATCGAGTACGATCTGGATGCGGGCACGCATCGATTTCATTCGATCACGGGGGCGCGGAGGCTGGCGGACCTCGCGCCGATCGTGGCGCGCGGGCTGACGGCGGCGGATCTGGACGCGGCGATTCGGGAGCGAGTGGAGGCGTGCGAGGGTGGGATCGACGATCGCGTTGTGCGGCTCGTGCTTCGCGACGTGCCGCGACATGTCGTTCGGGAGCTGAACCACCGCGCGTTGCGCGAATACAAGCGGCGTGCACTGCACTTCCAACTGGACGCACGCAAGCCGGACACTCTGCGTCAAAGGCTGGACGAGGGTGACGCTCGCCGCGCCACCCTGCGCCAGATGGTCGAGACGTACTTGACGCGTCGGGACATCGGGGCCGATGTCGACCGTGCGGCGCTGGTGTCGTTGGGCCTCGAGTATCTGGACGCTGCCGATGCGGCGTCGGAGCAGGCGGCGGGGCCGGTGGCCGGTCCCGTTGCCGACGGGCAGCCGTAGTGCGGCTCAACCGCATCGCCCTCTCCAACTTCCGCCAGCACGCGGACACCCGGATCGATTTCGACGCCGGGCTCACCGGGATCATCGGGCCTAACGGATCGGGCAAGACGACGATCCTCGAGGCGCTGGCGTGGGCGATCTACGGCAACACGGCGGCGCGCGGAACGCGCGAGTCGATTCGCTTCAACCGCGCCGCCGCACGGGCCACCGTGCGTGTCGAGCTCGACTTCGAGCTCGCCGGCCACCGCTACCGCGTCGTCCGCGGCCTAACGAACGCCGAGCTCTATCTGGATGGCGCGGCGACGCCGATGGCGAACTCGATCAGCGGCGTGACCGACATCCTCACGCGCAAGTTAGGCATGACGCGCGAGGAATTCTTCAATACGTACTTCACGGGGCAGAAGGAGTTGAGCGTGATGGCGGCCATGAAGCCCGCCGAGCGCGCGCAGTTCCTGTCCCACGTATTGGGGTACGAGCGGCTGCGCGACGCGCAGAAAATCCTGCGCGCCCATCTCACGGAGCTCCGGTCGCAGATCTCCGGCATCCAGCAGGGCATGCCGGACGCCGAGCTGGTCGGCAAGCAGCTCGATGATGCGCGGCGGCGGCTGGTATCGACCGCGCGCGCCACGCAGTCGGCGCGCGACGCGCGTGGCCATGCGCAGGCGGCCCTCGAGCGCGTGAGGCCCAAGTGGGAGCTGGTGCAGCGCGAGCGCGAGGCGTTGCAGGCGCTGCTGGCCGAGCTCCGCGTGGCGGAGGGCGAAGAGGCGGGGCTGGGGCGCGACGCCGAGCGGTTGGCGCGTGAGTTAGGCAGCATCGCCGCGGCCAAAGCCGAGCGCGACGCACTCGCGACCGCGCTCATTCCGTATGCCGCGTTGCAGGCCGAGTTCCAGCACCTCGAGGGGTTGGCGCGCGAGGATGGCCGGCGCCAATCGCTGGTCGCGTCGCGCGCGCTGCTCGAGGACGAGCTGGCCAAGCTCCACGAACGGCGGGGCCGCCTCGACACCGCGCCGCGACTGGAGGAGGAGGCCACCCAAGCGCTGCACGAGAAGCGCGCGTCGCTCGAGGAACTGGACGGCAAGGTCGAAGCGCGCCGCACCGAATGGGTGCGCGACAGGCAGGAGGCGGAAACCAAGCGTCAGGCGCTGCGCGACCAGTTCGCGGAGCTCAAGCAGCAGCGCGACCGGCTCGCGGCCGCCGGTGAAGACGGCGCGTGTCCCACATGCGCGCGGCCGCTCAAGGGCACGATCCGCACCGTGCTCGAGCTGCTCGATGGCCAGCTCGAGACGGTGCTCGTGGATGGCAACTATTACAAGGGGCGGATGGAGCAGTTGCTCGAGATGCCCACCGATCTGCGCGAGCTGGATGAGCAGCGCCGGGTGGCGGCCGACGACGTGAAATCCCTCGAGCGGCGGTTGTTCAAGGTCCAGCACGCGGTGCAGGAACTGGCTCAGTTAGGCGGTGAGATCGCGGCCAAGAGCGATCGCGTGGCCGCGCTCGCGAGCGAGCTCGAGACGATCCCTGCGGGATACGATCCCGCGCGCCACGATCTCGTGCGCCGGGAGCTGGACCGCCTGATGCCGCTCGACGCCAAGGCGACGCGGCTCGGTGCGCAGATCGAACGCGAGCCGGCGCTGCTCCGTGAGCGCGCCCAGCTCCGTGACGCCGAGGCGGCGCTGCGCGCGCGGGTTACGGACCTGCGCGCGCGCCAGGCGGCGCTCTCGGTGTCGGAGCAGCACTACGCCGCGCTGCGCGATGAGCACGCCAAGGCGTCCGACGAGATGCACGCCGCCGATCTCGCCGCCGCCACCGCCGAGAGCGAGCTTGCCTCGGCCGAAGTCGCCGACGCACAGGCACGCCACGCCGTGGCCGAGCTCGAGGCGCGGCAGCGTCTGTTAGGCGAGCTCAATGTCCGCAAGCGGCTGCACGAGGAGCTCGACCGTGCCTACACGGACCTGCGCACCGATCTGAATTTCCAGCTGCGTCCCGATCTGTCTGCCTTGGCGGCTGGGTTCCTCGACGATCTCACGGCTGGCCGCTACACCGACGTCGAACTGGACGACCAGTACAACGTCGTCGTTCTCGAGGACGCGATGCCCAAGCCGGTCATTTCCGGTGGCGAGGAGGATCTCACCAATCTCGTGCTCCGGCTGGCGATCTCGCAGATGATCGCGGAGCGGTCGGGGCAGCCGTTCTCGCTGCTCGTGCTCGACGAAATTTTCGGCTCGCTCGACGACGCGCACCGCGCGAGCGTGTTGGAGCTGCTGCGCGGATTACACGACCGGTTCGAGCAGGTGATTCTCATCACGCACATCGAATCGGTGCGGGACATGCTCGATCAGGTGGTGACCGTGCGGTTCGACGCGGCGACGGGCGCGTCGGTGGCGAAACGCGACGATCGCCAGGCGCTCGAGTTAGGCGATCTCAAGACGCCCGAGCTCGCGGGCGCTGGGGCGAGGGACTGATGGCCGTGGCGCGGTCGTGGCGCACGGGCCACCATCCCGACGGCCCGCAGCGGGCGCGGGTGGAGGACATCCCCGCGCTCAACCAGGTGTTCAGCGACAGCTTCACCGAGCGGTATCGCCGCGACGGCATGGTGGGCGTGCGCGTGCCGTACCTCAATCCGCTCATCTGGCGGTACGCGATCGAGGACGCGGGCGCGGGCGCGCTGCTGTGGCGCGACGAGCGCGGCGAGATCGTGGCGTTCAACGTGGTGCACTGCTCGGGCAGCGAAGGATGGATGGGGCCGCTGGCCGTTAGGCCGGAGAACCAGGCCGGCGGCGTGGGGAAGGAGATCGTGCGGTCCGGCATTGCATGGCTGGAGCGGACGCGCGTGTCGACCATCGGCCTCGAGACGATGCCGCGCACCATGGACAACATCGGCTTCTACTCGTCGTTGGGCTTCGTGCCCGGGCGGTTGACGATCACGATCACGCTCGACGGCGCGCACGCCGAGCACGCGCCGGTATTGTTCGGCCGATTGGGCACGCGCGACCAGCACGATGCGTTGGGCGAGTGCCGCGCGTTGGTCGACGGCTTGTTGCCCGGCTACGATTTCACGCGCGAGCTGGTGCTCACCGAAGAGCTCGGGCTGGGCGACACGGTGTTGTTCCGCGGCGGGAGCCGGTTGACGGGGTTCGCGCTGTGCCACACGGCTCCGTTAGTCGAAGGCCGGTCGCGCGAGGAAACGCGCGTGCTCAAGTTGGTGCTGGCGCCCGGCGCGGACCTGGGCGGGGCGGTGATTGCGCTGGCCGACTACGCGCGGCGGAGCGGCACGCGGCGGGTGGCGTTCCGGTCGCAGACGGACTACCTCCATGCCTACCGGACGCTCATTGCGTTAGGCGGGCGGGTGCGGTGGACCGATCTCCGGATGACGCTGGCCGAGCATCCGGAGCCGGTGGCGGCGGAGGGCGTGGTGTGGAGCAACTGGGAGATCTAGTTCGAGCGCGTCTGAACTGCTGAGGCATCGCTCGGGGCGGGGGAAGCGCGCAATCCGCTCGCTGGGGAAGTGGCGAGGGATACGGTCCGTCATTCGTTGTTCGTTTTGTGCTTTCCTACCCGTCGTGCGTCAAGCGTTGTTCGTGATCAGCGCTCGTCGGACCGACGATGATGCGACGGCCTGGTTGCCGGCCCTGGCCGGGTGACGAACAACGGAGGACGCACGACGGGTAGGAAAGCACACAACGAACAACGAATGATGGAGCAACTGGGAGACATCATCCCGCGTAGGCCGTCACTCGAAGACGGATGCGTGAAGCGTTGGATACGCGGCCCACGAGACAGCCGTCCCGTGGGCCAAATGGTTTCCGGCGACGCGATGCGTGACGCTAGAATTCGATAAACATGGGCTGACGATCTCGCACTGACCGAACCGCAGCGCTATCCATTGCGGCTTGCACTTGCTGCGGAGTCGCATGCGCGCCCACCTGGATGGTTCGATCACTTGGCACGGCGCTCGACCGGTTCGATCCGCACGTGACGACGATGTCCATCGGCGTGTAGATGCCGAACGTCACAAAACCCACGAGCAGGTTGGGGAAGCTCAATTGGGTGTCGACACGCGCGACGCCGCTTGGACATGCAGAGGCGGTTTGGGTGTAACTCGGCGGCACGAGTCCGTCGATCCACGAACTCGCCCAGTGACGCTCGATCGTCTGCGTGGACGGCGTGAGTCCCGTTTGGATGGTAGCATGATAACAGCCGGCAGCCGCGACTAACGAAAGGACCAACGACGACTTGAGCGAAGCGCGCATGATGGGCTCCGAGAGGATGAGGACGCGACAATATGCCCAACGGAGCTGCATCTCGCAATACGTCTGATCGTCAGGTGTCTCGTGCATGCCTAACCGACGGTCGCGCTTCGATGCCTGACGCTGGCGAGCTCGACGGCCGCAGGTCGAGCGATGGCTGGCGTCCCCAGCCGTGTGCGGAGAACGGGCGCGGGCGGGCTCGCCACATCAGACGGACCTCCACCCCGCCCACGCTCGACGCTGAGGAAGCCGGCAATGCGAACGGCCATGATCAGCCGTCTCGCCTGGTCCATCGGCGCGGCCATGCTCGCCGCGCTCGCCGCTTGTACCGGCGACAATCCAACCGAACCGCGCGTCGTCATGCCGACGTTCGCGCCACCCGCCACACTGGCCGGCGGATCCATCACGGTCACCTACTGCGCGAGCAAATGCGCCCATCTGGTCCGCGGAGCAGGACGGCACGGGCACGTGGAAACGGGTGCCGCTCGGCGGCGCGCTCCGGCTCGCTCACCTCGCCGTGATTCGGTGAGAAGGCGACCGCTTCCCGACTCGCCGGCGAGCGGGCGTCGCCGTGCGGCGTCGCCGCCGGTACATTACCGGCTACGATGCCCGAAGCCCACCATGTGTCTCGCGTTAGGCGGCTGCCCGCGAGCCGTCACCAGAGCGAGTTCCACGCCTCGCGCGCCGTGATGTTCTGGAGGTATGTCAGCTCCTCCGGTGCGAACGGCGCCGGCACCAGGCCAAACGTCGTCCACACGCGCATGTCGCCGACGGTATTGTCGATCGCCAGCAGCTCGAGCAGGCTCGTCGTGACCGGCGGATGCGGCAGCACGTGCTGCGCGGCGGCGATCACCGGGTGAAGCAACGCGACCGGTACGGGGATCAACACGCGCCGCTCGTGCATCGCGAGCAGCACGCGCTCGATCATCTGCTTGAGCGTCAGCGCCGCGGGCCCGCCCACCGGATACGTCTGCCTAACGCTGTCCGCGCGCTCGAGCGCCACCGCGATGACCCGCGCCACGTCGTCCACGGCCACCGGCTGAAATTTCGCGGTGCCGCCGCCCGGCACCGGATACACCAGCGGCGACAGCCGCACGAGCCGAGCGAGCACGGTGACGAATTCGTCCTCGGGGCCGACGATCACCGACGGCCGCAGCACCGTCCACTCGAGATCGCTCGCGACCACCGCATCCTGCGCCGCGCCCTTGCTGCGCAGGAACCGGTACGGCGACGCACTGGACGCGCCGTTCTGCGACATCTGCACGAAGCGGCGCACGCCCGCCGTGCGCGCCGCGTCGAGCACCGCGATGGTCGCCGCGGCGTTCACGTCTTCATACGACTCGTCGCGTTTCTCGATCGCGATGGCGGCGAGATGCACCACCGCGTCCACGCCGCGAACCGCCGCGCGCACCGTGTCCGAGCTGCGCAGATCGCCCAACACGATGTCGACCGGCACGCCCGCCAGCCGGCGCTCGGCCTTGGTCGGGCTGCGCACGATTGCGCGCACCGTCCATCCACGGCGCACGAGCTCGCGGCACGTGTGAGAGCCGACGAGACCCGCGGCTCCCGTCACGAGCACCACGCCTTTGCCTGCCAGGACCGCGGGCGCGGGCTCGGGTGTCGGCTCGGTCGATGGACTTCCGGTCGTCGCCATGGGCATCTCTTCCATCGGCCCACCTCCCTCGAATCGTGACCAGCGTTCGGCTCGCGATCTTCGTGGTGACGTACGTCCTGATTGCTGCACAGCAAGTCCCGGGCGTGCGGCTGAATCGGCCGGCGGCATCCCTCATGGGCGCGGTGGCTATGGTGGTGCTGGGTGGCCTCGCCCCGCGCGACGCCTATGCAGCAATCGACATCGACGTCATCGTGTTCCTGCTCGGCGTCCTGCTGCTGGTGGGCTACCTCGACCTGGGCGGATTTTTCGACTGGGCCGCGGTGTGGATCGCGCGGCGATTCCGCTCGCCGCACGCATTGCTCGCCGGCATCATCGTCGCCAGCGGGCTGCTCTCCGCGATTTTTCTGAACGACACGGTCTGTCTCGTGTTCGTGCCGCTCGTCCTCGCGGCGCTGGAGCCGCTCGGTGCCCGGCCGTTGCCGTACCTGCTCGGCATCGCGTTCGCCGCCAACGTCGGGAGCGCGATGACGATCACGGGGAATCCGCAGAACATGCTGATCGGCATCTCGAGCGGCATCGCCTACCGCGACTTCGCGGCGCTGCTCGCGTTGCCTTCGTTAGGCGGCCTCGCGATCGTCTACGGCGTGCTGGCGCTGATGTTCCGCCGCGAGCTCGCGCGGCCGTTCGCCGTGACGAGCGCGCCGACAAGCGGCCGTGCGATGGATCGCGGGCTCGTCGCACGCGCGCTGATCTTGTTCGCCGGCGCGCTCGCCGCGTGGCTCGCCGGGTTGTCGCTACCCGTCGTCGCGATCACGGCGGGCGCGCTCATGATCGCGCTCGCCAATCGCGATCCCGCCGAGGCGTTCGCGAAGGTCGAGTGGTCGCTGCTCCTCTTTTTCGCGGCATTGTTCGTCGTGATGCGCGGTGTGGAATCGGCGCCGGTGTTCGTGGATCTCACGACGCGCGCGGCGTCCACGCTGCACGGCGCGCCGTGGCACGACGCGGCGGTCACGAGCGCGGCGATGACGGCGCTGTCGAATCTCGTGTCCAACGTCCCGGCGGTGATCCTGTGGCGTCCGGTGGTGCCGCACCTGCCTAACGCGCGCTTCATCTGGCTGGTGATGGCGATGAGCTCGACGTTCGCCGGCAATCTGACGCTGCTCGGCTCCATGGCTACGTTGATCGTCGCCGAGCGCGCCGCGGCGCGCGGGGTGGCGCTGCGATTCGGCGACGTGCTCAAGGCCGGCGTGCCGGTCACGCTCCTAACGCTGGGCTGGGGCGTGCTGATGCTCGTGTGGCTCGCGCGCTGATCCCGCGCCCGCCCGTTCGCGCCCTACGACTTCTTTCGCTCTTCGGCGTTCCGCTTGGCCGTGTAGCGCTGCCACGCGTCCCACGTGCCGCCGGCCACGATGCGCCAGATGAGAATGAACAGGCCGAGCGACAGGAAGAGATGGCCCCACCCCGGTCCGGACAATGCGAATGTCATCACGGCCCAAAACACGAGCATTGCAATCGCGACCGGATACGCCGCGATGTACACGAATCCTTTCTTGTCAGCGGTCGTCATCTGATTTGACTCGCTCGGAAGTGAACGCTACATTGGAAACGGCAATGGGACGAAGAGCTCACATTTTTGAGCCAACAAGTCTCTCGAGTGGGTTCGATAAACTTGTTTGACGTCATGCCCCAGCGCGGGGAAGGCGAAAGGCAGGGTGAGGACCTCATAAATTCGACGGGGCTTCAAAAATCCTCTTCGTTCCAACTCTTCGAGCCCCACTCCGGTGGGGCTCTTTTTTTGCTCGGCAACGATGTTTAGAAACGGCAACGGCATCAAAGGATAACAAAAGTGAAACTGAGGGATGACAAAAGGGATCGTTCTGCACGGCGGCTGGTTCGTGCCCCGTGGATACGAACGCGTCTGGAGTTTTTTCGCGTCTCCCCACCATTGCGCCAACGCGCTTCCCACCGCGCAGCACGATCCCTTTTGTCATCCCTCAGTTTCACTTTTGTTATCCTTTGGTGCCGTTGTCGGTCGGACTCATTAGCTTGGCCGACCGCGCGGCGCATATGCGCTCGACGCCCGTGTGCTCACGGAGTCGTGCCGCCCGCCGTACGCCGCCCGCGCATGAGCTCCCAGAAAATGCGCGGTGCGGTGGGACGCTTCCAGATCCAGGACGCGAGCATCGCCAGCGCCCACAGGGCATACACCACGGCCACCTCTTCGCGCCATTCGGCGACGAGAAACTGCGCCAGCCACAGCACGAACAATCCGGTCGCGTCCCACCAGTGGAGCCGCATGCGCGAGAGCAGCAGCGCCGCCACGACGCTCTGCACGAGCGTGAGCAGAATCTCCATCCGCTGCGTGGGATCGAGCGGCAGCGAGTGCGGTCCGCCACGCGCCACCGAGAACACGATCGGAATCGTTGCCGCGAGCACGGTCCACTGATTGACGTTGCTCGACACCATGTTCATGAGCGCCATGGGCGCCGTGCGCACGCGCTTGGCCCAGTGAAACGCCGACACTTTTTCCGGAAACTCGCTCAGGAACGGCGCGACCCATTGCACGAACACGAACTCGCTCACGCCGAACGTGGTCGCCACGGCCAGCATCGACTCGAGGAACGGATGCGCCGTGATGTAGATGAGGGCGCCGCCTAACAGAAACAGCGAGCCGATGGTGATCGGCTGCCATTTGCCCGGCCGGGTGTACGCCCAACGCGATACCGCCGACGCCTGGTCGAGCGACTCCTCGCCCTTGGGCGGAAACCGCCACAGAATGGTGAGGTACACGACGTACATCGCAAGGAGGACCACGGCGTCGATGATGCCGAGCGAGCCTTTGTGCCAGATCCACACGAAGTAGGCGAGCGGCGGCACGGTCGCGATGATCTCGACCGAGTGCTCGTCGTGCAACTGAATCGGTTGGAGCGCGTGGCCCTCGCGTCGTCTGCCCAACGCAGCCACGAAATAGATGAGCGGCCAGCCGACGCCGACGAGGAGCCGCACCGCGCCGGTGAAGTTCGCGATCGCGAGATGCGATCGGCACCCGGCCGCCGGCGCCGCGACGAAGCAGCTCACCGGATCGTGCCCGGCCTGCCAGGCGATCACTGCTTCGACGGCCAACTCGGGCAGCGTTTGGATCCACGCGAGAATCGCGAGGGCCAAGCCCTGCGCGATGAGAAACTGCGCTGCCTCTGCCGCCCAGGCGACGAGGAACGCGCTGAGCAGCATGCTCGGGAAAGTCCATAACGCCGACCACGCTGCGCTGCTGACGGCCGTCGCCGTCGCGAGAGCGACCTTGACTTTCAACCGCCGGCGTCCGTATTAACAGAAATGCCTCGTTCGCGGGGCGGTTTCATGTGCGGAACATAGAAGCGCGGCGCGGTCGACTCAAGCGGTTCCACGGGAACCCACCGTCGGCACGCCGCGTTCGTTCGACGCGTCCCATCATCCTCATTCATGCCACGAGTCACCGTTACCCGCCGCCTCACGTTCAACGCGGCCCATCGTCTGCACAACCCGGAGTTGAGCGACTCCGAGAACCGGTCGCTCTTTGGACCGTGTAACAACGCCAACTGGCACGGCCACAACAATCGGCTCGATGTGTCGGTCACCGGCGACATCGAGACGAAGTCCGGCTATGTGATGGACCTCAAGAAACTGCGCGATGTCGTCGAGGAGCATCTGGTCGACAAGATGGATCACCGCAACCTGAACATCGACGTCGATTTCATGCAGGGCATCAATCCGACGGCGGAGAATCTCGTCGTCGCGTGTTGGAACGTGCTGGCGCCGGTGGTGCGTCCGGCGAGGCTCACGCGCCTTCGCCTCTGGGAGACGGACAACAACTATGTCGAATACGAAGGACCGTAAGGCCGCGCGCGTGGACGGGAAGATCACCCGCGCCTACCTCGACGCGGATGACGACCAGACGCCCGAGCATGCGCCGGAGCTCGAATCGATCGTGCACCGGCTGCTGCAACTGATCGGCGAGGATCCGGATCGGGAGGGGCTGCTCAAGACGCCGCTGCGCGTGGCGAAGTCGCTGACGTGGCTGACGCGCGGCTACGAGATGGACGTGCACGAGGTGGTGAACAACGCGGTGTTCGAGGAGGCGCATTCGAGCATGGTGATGGTGCGCGACATCGAGTTGTATTCGCTGTGCGAGCACCACATGCTGCCGTTTTTCGGCAAGGCGCACATCGCGTACATCCCCGACAACAAGATCGTGGGCCTGTCGAAGCTGCCGCGCATCGTCGAGGTGTTCGCGCGCCGGCTCCAGGTGCAGGAGCGCCTAACGGAAGAAATCGCGCAGGCCATCCAGGACGTGTTGAACCCGAAGGGCGTGGGCGTGGTGATCGAGGCGTACCACCTCTGCATGATGATGCGCGGCGTCCAGAAGCAGAATTCGCAGACGGTGACGTCGGCGGTGCGGGGCATCTTCCGCAACGACGCGCGGACGCGCGAAGAGTTCCTGTACCTGGCGCACAGTCACACGCCGCTGGTCCGGTGACGCGCGGGACGTCGCCCGGCGAGCCGGATGCGACCGTGGCGCTGCTGGCGGGGCGGGGGGCCGTCGTCACGGGGGCGTCGCGCGGGATCGGCCTGGCGATCGCGCGGTCGCTCGCCCAGGCGGGCGCGCGCGTGGCGATGCTCGCACGCGGCGCCGATGCGCTCGCCCAACGCTCGGCGGAGTTAGGCGGCGCGGCGCTGCCGGTGCCCTGCGATGTGGCCGACGCGGCTGCCGTCGGGCGCGCCATGCAGGTGATCACCCTCGCCTTCGGCGGCGCGCCCGACATCCTCGTCAACAACGCCGGCATCTTTCACCCGCGTCCGTTGGGCGACATCACGCCCGACGACTTCGCCGCGTCCATCGCGGTCAACCTGAACGCCGCGTTCTATCTCGTGCACGCGGCGTTGGCACCGATGCGCGCGCGCGGACGGGGCCACATCGTGACGATCGGCTCGGTGGCCGACCGCGTGGCGTACGCCGGCAACGGGTCGTATTCGCCGGGCAAGTTCGGCGCGCGCGCGTTGCACGATGTGGTGCGCGAGGAGCTGCGCGGCACCGGCGTGCGCGCGACGCTCGTCTCGCCGGGCCCAACGAACACCGACATCTGGGGCGATCTCGCGGGCACGGGACGGTTTCCGCCGCGCGAGGCGATGCTGGACGCCGGCGCCGTCGCCGACGCGGTGCTCTACGCGGTGACGCGCGCCGACGCCGTGAACGTGGACGAGCTGCGGCTGTCGGCGAGCTGACGTCCCGCATGTTCATCGAGGTCGTGGACGCGTTCCGCTGTCCGCGCCCGCACGAGCTCACGTGGCTCGTGGCGTCGGCCGACCGGCTCGAGGACCGCGACATTCTCACCGGCGAGCTGGGCTGCCCGGTGTGCGGCGCGCGCTATCCGATCGTCGACGGCGTCGCGGACTTTCGACCTG
>JAICLH010000068.1 GCA_025927495.1 Gemmatimonadaceae bacterium | reverse complement strand
GACCGCTCCGCAACGCCAACGACCTGCCGCGCTGCGCCTGCTGGGTTCGCGAGCGGGCCCACGATGTTCATGATCGTCGGGATCCCAAGCTCTCGGCGCACCGGCCCGACGTGACGCATCGCCGGGTGCATCGCCGGCGCGAACATGAACGTTATCCCCGCCGTATCGAGCGCGTGCGCGGCAAGCTCCACGGGCGCCTCGAGCACCACGCCGAACTGCTCCAGCACGTCGGCGCTGCCGCACTGCGTCGTGAACGAACGGTTCCCGTGCTTGGCGATGCGAACGCCGGCGCCCGCGGCGAGCAGTGCGGCCGCCGTCGAGATGTTGAACGTCGTCACCTTCCCGCCGCCCGTGCCGCAGGTGTCGACCAACGCGTCCGGGTCGTCGACCGGAAGTCGGACCATCACCCCACGAAGCGCGCGGGCGGCACCGGCGATCTCCGCCGACGTTTCCCCCTTCACGCGCAACCCCATCAACATCGCACCCACCTGCGACGGCGTCGCGTCGCCGCGCATGATCACGTCGAACGCGCCGGCGGTCTCGTCCTCCGTGAGCGACCGATGCTCGGCCAGTTGCCGCAGCGCGTGCCCGAGTGCGTCAGTGGACACCGATCGTCTCGAACAAGCGCTCGCGCAGCGCCGCGTGCGACGCGACGAGCGAGATCACGAGCGCCAATAGCCGCACGCGCTCGACGTCCTCGTCCATGAACACGCCGCGCTGCACGCGATTGGTGAGATTCACGACGCCCACGAGGTCGTCATGGTAGACTAACGGAAAGCTGATGAACGATCCGGTCGTGAAGTACTCGTCGCCGATGAGCGGATGGCCGCGCGCCTGTGCGACGTCGGTCACCAGCACCGGCTGCCGGCTCGCCGCGACCTTGCCCGATACGCCGAAGCCCATCGGGATGCGCTTGCCTTCGGTCACATCCGGCGAGAGACCTTTGGCCGCGGCGATGTACAGTTCCTGGGCATCGGGCACGCGCAGCACGAGCGAGCAGCGTTGGGCTTGCATGTCATCGCCCACCAGCGCGAGCAGACCATCAGCGAGCTGACGCGGATCCGCCGTGGATGCGTCCAGCGACAACACGCGATCGATGAGATACAACGTGCGTGTTTTCTGCCGCAGCGTCTCGCTCCGCCGGTGCAGCTCCACGTGCGCGTGCTCGAGCTGGCCGACGGCCGCGGCCACCTGCCCTTCCACGGCTTCCGCACGCCGTGTGGCACGCCGAGCATCTTCGCGAGCGCGAGCGGCCTCTTGTTCCAGCGCCAGGAGCCGCGCCGCTTCGACCACATTCGTATTCGCCGGCGTGTTGCGCGCCGCTGCGAGCTCGCTCTCCAGATGCGCAAGGTGCTTCACGTATTCGCCGTGCACACGCTGCGTCACGTCCTCGAGCGTGCGCACCGCTTCGTTGCGCGCTTCCTGCTCCGAGAACCGAGCGAAAGCGAGCTCGAACAGCGCGACGTACGGCGCAAACCGCTCCATCACGCGCGTGCCAAAAAACCGGCGCGGCTCGTAGAGTCCCACCACCGTGTGCAGGTGTCCGTCCACGAGAATGCCGCGCAGCGCCAGCAATCCTTCTTCGTTGAGCGCGTGCTCGAGACCGAAAAACCGCGCGAACTCATCGGACTCATCGCCCGCGTCGGCAAATTGTCCACCGGCATTGATCGTCGCGCGGAGTCGTGCCGGCAGATGGTCGAACGTCGTGTCGACGCGCGCGCGCGCGACGCGTCCGTTTTCCGGCGTGAGCTTGTTGGTGAAAAGCTGGCGTCGCATGTCGAACGACAGCAGCACCAGGTGCGTCGAGCGGTCGACCTCGGCCAGTGCCTCGCCCAACGCTACGAAGGCAGCGTCCATATCCGAGGCGGCACCAAGAGCGTGCGCCAGGGACGCAAGTGTGCGAGGAGGCATGTGTTCGGGTGAACCGCTGTGAGACGGGACGTGAGGCTTGAGCGGGTTCGTGAAACTAGAGGCGTAGGTATCGAGCTGTCAATCGTTTCGCTCATTCGATCTCGCTTGACACCAGAGGGCACGCGGATAGTTTCCGTCACATGCCGGAGCGCACCGTGCAACTGGTGCTGCACTACGATGGCGCCGGGTTCGCCGGATGGCAGCGACAGCCGCGCGAGCGCACCGTGCAAGGGGAGCTCGAGGACGCGTTGGGCCACATTTGCGCGCGACCCGTGGCCGCGCTTGGCGCCGGCCGAACCGATGCGGGAGTGCACGCACGCGGCCAGGCGGTCGGAGTCCGAGTTCCGGAGCGGTGGAACCCGTCGGCGCTCAGACGTGCGCTGAATGGCGTGCTGCCGCGGGACGTGTGGGTGGCCGCGGCGCACGAGATGGCGCCGGCCTTTCACGCACGCTTCGATGCCATATCGAGACGCTACAGCTATTACATCGGCACCGACGACGCCGCGCGTTCGCCGTTCCGGCGCCGCATCGAGTGGGCGCTCGACCGCGCGCTCGACGCGCGCATTCTCGCGATGAACGCCGCCGCATTGTGCGGCGAGCACTGCTTTCGCGCCTTCGCGGTGAAAGGCACGGCACCCGAGCGCGACGCGCATCGCTGCACCGTCACGCGCGCGGAATGGCGCGAGCGTCCCGGCGGCCTGGTGTTCGAGATCCAGGCCAACCGGTTTCTCCACCACATGGTGCGGCTCCTCGTCGGCACGATGGCCGACGCCGCGAGCGGGCGCCGCGATCCGGCGTCCGTCCCCGCTCTGTTAGGCGTGGACGACAACAGCGGCACCTCCGCGCCCGCGCCACCGCACGCGCTGTTTCTCGATGCGGTCACCTATCCGCCCGACCTCTACGCGACCACGGCATGAGACTGTTTCTCGATACCGCGAATCTCGACGACATCCGGTGGGCCCTGAACACGGGTCTCATCGACGGCGTGTCCACGAACCCGACGCTCATCGCGCGCGAGCTCTCCGGTGACGATCCGACCGGGCACGTCACCGCCATCGCGCGGGCCGTGCCGGGTCCGGTCACCGTACAGGTGATCTCGTCGGACGCCGACGGCATCCACCGTGAGGCGCGCGACCTGGCGCGCATCGGCGACAACATTGTCGTCGAGATCCCGATGGTCGAAGAAGGCATCGTCGCGCTCAACCGCCTCGTACCCGAGGGCGCCGTGGTGAACATGACCCTCGTGTTCACGGCTGCGCAGGCGTTGCTCGCCGCGAAAGCAGGTGCCGCGTACGTGAGCCCATTCATGGGCCGCCTCGATGACGCGGGTGGCGATGGCGGCGCGCTGGTGGCCGACATCCGCGCGATATTCGACCGGTTCGCGCCCGAGTGCGAGATCCTCGCATCGTCGGTGCGGAGCCCGCGCCGCCTCGTGGACGCCGTCAAGTTAGGCGCGAACGCGGTGGCGGTGCCGCCGTCGGTGCTGCGCGCGATGCTGCTGCACCCGCTCACCGACCTCGGCCTCCAGGGATTCTTGCGCGACTGGGGCACGCGGTTAGGCGTCGCTCGGAGCGACGCATGAAACTCGTCTGCCTCGTCGTCGCGGTCGCCGCCGCCGCCTGCCGCGGCGAGGCGCCGCGCGGGAAAACGGTCGCCGTGACCGATTCACCGGGGACGCTCGCGCCGCTGCACGTGGAGAGTGCCAGCGCTGCCACGCGCTCCGATTCGATCGACTCGCGCCGCCGCACGCTCCTCACCGACGCCGTGGCGAAGGTCTCGCCCGCGGTGGTCACGGTGCAAACCGAAGTGGTGCAGAACGCGACCGTCGATCCGTTCGATGCGTTCTTCGGCGGCGCCGGCTCGGGGCAGCGCGTCCTGCAGGGACTCGGCACCGGATTCATCGTACGGTCCGACGGCGTGATCGTGACGAACGCGCACGTCGTCAACGACGCGAAAACAATCTCGGTCGCGCTGCGCGACGGCACACCATACCGGGCCCGGCTCGTCGGCAAGGATGAGACGAACGACATCGCCGTCCTCAAGATCGACGCGAAGAGTCTGCCGGTTGCGGAGCTCGGCAACTCCGACAGCTTGTTGATCGGCGAATGGGCCATCGCCATCGGCAACCCGTACGGATTCTATCTCGGCAATTCGGAGCCGAGCGTGACGACGGGCGTGATCAGCGGCACGGGACGCAACCTGGCCGCGCCCAACGAAGGGAGCGCGACCTACGTCGACATGATCCAGACCGATGCCGCCATCAATCACGGCAATTCGGGCGGCCCGTTGGTCGATGCCGTCGGCGAAGTGATCGGCATGAACAGTTCCATCTATTCGCCCTCGGGCGGCTCGGTCGGACTGGGCTTCGCGATTCCCATCAATCGCGTCAAGCGCGTGATGGAAGACCTGTTGCTGCACGGCGTGGTCCGCCAGCCCTGGTTAGGCATCAAGCTCGAGCTCCCCGAGACCAGCAGCCCGCTGGGCGCGCTGCGGTTCGGCGTCAACGTGCGCGCCGTGGTACCGGGATCGCCCGGCGATCGCGCCGGCATCAGAGCCGGCGATACGCTGGTCAAGGCCGGCAGCCGCGTGCTCCACAATCCGTTCGATTGGGAGGCGGAGAAGCTCGACCTGCGCGTCGGCGAGCGCGTGCAGTTGACGGTGAAGCGCGGCGAACGCCAGTTCCCGGTATCCGTCACTGTAGCCTCGCTGCCCGACGAGAGCGCGCCCAAGGTGCAGGTGCTCAAGGAGCTCGAGCTGGTCACCGTCACACCGGCCATTCGTGCCGAGCGCGGCATTCGGAGCTCGCACGGCGCACTCATCTACCAGGTGAGCTCGCGCGTGTCCGACGATTTGGGCATCGCCAAAGGCGACGTGATCGTGCAGATCAACCAGGTGCCGATCGAGAACGCGCAGGACGTGCAGCGAGCCTTGAATGCGCTCGCCGGTCGCAGCGTGATTCACATGTACTTCGAGCGCGGAGGCCAGATCTACTCCACCGACTTCATGGTCCGATGACCGACGCGACCCGCTACACCTCCCCGCTCGCCCAACGGTATGCGTCGCGCGCCATGCTGGCCCTGTGGTCGCCGCAGGAGCGGCACGCGCTGTGGCGCCGCCTGTGGCTGGCGCTCGCCGAAGCGCAGCACGAGTTAGGCGTGACGGCCGTGACCGACGAGGGCCTCGCGCAGATGCGCGCCCACCTCGACGACATCGATTTCGATGCCGCGGCCGCGTTCGAGCGCCGCTTCCGTCATGATGTGATGGCGCACGTGCACACGTTCGGCGCGGTCGCACCGAAGGCCCGTGCGTTCATTCATCTCGGCGCCACGAGCGCCTTCGTCACCGACAACGCGGACGTGATCCTGATGCGCCGCGGCCTCGAGCTCCTGCGCGCCGAGATCGTCGGCGTCCTGCGCGCCCTCGCGGCGTTCGCCGAGGCATGGCGCGATGAGGCGACCCTCGCCTACACCCATCTGCAGCCCGCGCAGCTCACCACGGTCGGCAAGCGCGCGACGCTCTGGATGCAGGACCTCGTGCTCGATCTGGCGGATCTCGACCACCGCGTCGCAACCCTCCCGCTCCGCGGCGTCAAAGGCACGACCGGGACCCAAGCCAGTTTCCTCGAGCTCTTCGATGGCGATCACGAGAAAGTGCGCCAGCTGGAGCGCCTCGTGGTCCGCCGGTTAGGCTTCGACCACGTGCTGCCCGTGACGGGGCAGACGTACAGCCGCAAGCTCGACGCGCAGGTGTTGGGCGTCGTCGCCGGCATCGCGTCGAGCGCCGCCAAGTTTGCGGGCGACATTCGCGTCCTGCAGTCGTTCGGCGAGATCGAAGAGCCCTTCGAGAGCGAGCAGATCGGCTCCTCCGCCATGGCCTACAAGCGCAACCCCATGCGTGCGGAACGCATCTCGTCGCTCGCACGGTTCGCGATGTCGCTCGAGGAGAACGCGAACCTCACACACGGCGCGCAGTTCTTCGAGCGCACGCTGGACGACAGCGCGAACCGCCGCCTCGTGATCCCGGAATCGTTCCTCGCCGTGGACGCGATTCTCCTCCTCATGACGAACATTGCGTTAGGCCTCGAGGTGCACCCGGCGCGCATCCGCCGCCGCGTCGCCGACGAGCTGCCGTTCATGGCCACCGAAGCGCTCATGGTTCGCAGCGTGCGCGCGGGCGGCGACCGCCAGACCGCGCACGAACGCATCCGGCGCCACAGCCTGGCGGCGGCGCAGGCGGTCAAGGACGGCGCCGCGCGCAACGACCTGTTCGAGCGGCTCGCCGCCGACGCCGACGCCGGCCTCTCGCCTAACGATTTGCGCGAGGCCGGCGATCCCGCCCGCTATCTGGGGCGCGCGCCGCGCCAGGTGGATGAGTTCTTGCGCGACGTCATCGTCCCCATCCTTGCCGCCGCGCCCGCGGCGGCCCCCGATGCCGAGGAGCCCCGCGTATGACGCCGATGGGTTCGAGCGACCTTCCCCTGAAGCGCATCGCCCGGGGAAAAGTGCGCGACGTGTACGAGGTCGACGCGTCGCGTCTGCTCCTCGTCGCCACCGACCGCGTCAGCGCGTTCGACGTCGTCATGCGCGAGACGATTCCGTTCAAGGGTGCGGTGCTCACGCAGCTGAGCGCCTGGTGGTTCGCACAGGTCGCGGACATCGTGTCCACACATCTCATTACGGCCCGCACGTCCGACATCGTCCGCCTGGTACCGGGTCTCGCGTCGTTCCGGCAGGCGCTCGCGGGTCGCGCGATGCTCTGCCGGCGTGCCACCGTGTTCCCGATCGAGTGCGTCATTCGCGGATATATTTCGGGCTCGGCATGGAAGGAGTACGCGAAGTCGGGGACGTTGGCCGGCGAGCCGCTGCCCGCGGGACTCCGCGAGAGCGATCGGCTGGCCGAGCCGATCTTCAGCCCCGCCACCAAGGCGGAAACGGGACACGACGAAAACATCACCGTGAGCTGCATGCGGCAGATCGTGGGCGAGGAAGTCGGCGTGGAGCTCGAGCGGCTTACACGCGCCGTGTTCGCGCGCGGCAGCGCAATCGCCGAAAATCGCGGAATCATCGTTGCCGATACCAAGTTCGAATTCGGGCGCGCCGGCGATGGATCGATCGTGTTGATCGACGAGCTGCTCACGCCGGACAGCTCGCGCTTCTGGCCGGCGGACTCGTATAGGCCGGGCGGATCCCAGCCGAGCTTCGACAAGCAGCCGCTGCGCGACTACCTCGATGGCGAGCGGCGCGCGGGGCACTGGAACGGCGAGGCACCCGCCCCGCGGCTGCCGGACGAGGTCGTGCGCGCCACCAGCGCCCGATACCTCGATGCGTTCCGTCGCCTAACGGGAGAGTCCCTGGACGTGAGCGACCGGACATGAGCGTCGCGCGCGAGGGCATCGTGTTCATCGTCGGCGGCGCCGTGGCGGTGGTGGTCGTGTTCGCGCTCGCGTTGGCGTTCCGCTCGTGGCCGTTGTGGGTGGCCGGCATCCTCGTGCTCATCGTCGCGATCTGGATCGCCTACTTCTTTCGCGATCCGGAGCGCATGGGGCCGCGCGGCGACCGCCTCGTGATCGCGCCGGCCGATGGACGCGTGGTGATGATCACGCCGGTCGACGAACCCGACTTCGTGCACGGCCGGGCCATCCGCATCTCGATCTTCATGAACATCTTCAACGTGCACGTCAACCGGTATCCGGTGAACGGCACCGTCGCCTACGAGCACTACAATCCCGGCAAGTTCCTCAACGCCGCCGCGGAAAAGGCGAGCCTGGAGAACGAGCAGATGTCCGTGGGCATCGATCACACGTCGCACAAGGTGATGGTCCGTCAGATCGCGGGACTCATCGCTCGGCGCATCGCGACGTACGCCAAAGTCGGCGCCCCGGCCGTGCAGGGCGAGCGCATGGGCATCATCCGCTTCGGCTCGCGCGTCGACGTGTTCGTGCCGCCGGACGCGACCATCCGCACGCGGGTCGGCGACCGGCCGACCGCCGGCGTGACCGTGCTCGCGGAGCTCGCGTCGTGAGACCGGCCCTCCCGCGCCCCGACATGCGCCGCGCCGTGGTGCTGTTGCCTAACGGATTCACGTTGGGCAACCTCTTGTTCGGCGTGTTCGCCATTGCCTCGGCGTCGCGCGGCGACTTCCACTGGGCGGGCTGGTGCGTCGTATTGGGCGGCGTCATGGACACGCTCGACGGTCGCGTGGCACGCATGACCCGGACGTCGAGCCGCTTCGGCGTCGAGCTGGATTCACTCGTCGATGCCGTCACCTTCGGCGTTGCGCCCGCGTTCATCATGTACTTCGCGGTGCTCAACCACGACAACCTCGGCGTCTTCGTCTGCTTCATCTACGTCGCCTGCGCGGTGATGCGCCTGGCCCGGTTCAACATCGAGCAAGGGGGCCGCGCGAAGACGCAGTTCCACGGCCTGCCGAGTCCGGCCGCCGGGATGACGCTCGCCACGTACTGGTGGTTCAGCCAGACCAGCCTGTTCAACATGGTGAGCGGCTGGCCGTGGCACACCGCGCTGCCGGTCGTGATGCTCGTGCTGAGCTTCCTCATGATCAGCCACGTGCTGTATCCGGCGCCGCCCAACATCAGCCTGCGCAAGCCGGGCACCATCCTGCTCGGCGCCGCGTTCGTTGCGGCGATCGTGCTGGTAGCGTTCGATCATCGGCGCTACGCGTTCCCGGTCATGGTCGCGTACGTTGCCTACGGGTTGCTCAAGACGTTCGTCCTCGGACTCGTCGACCGTCTGCCGAGCGCCGACCCATTGCTCGATGAGGACGACGATGACGCGATGGCGCGCTCCATCGAGCTCGGTGAGCATCCACACCGGCGGCGGCGCCGCCGCCGCCGGGGCGTTCCGTTAGGCGAACAGGTCCATCCGTTCAACCCCGGGCCAGACGAGGGCCGTGAATGAGCCGGTATCGCGTGTCGGTACACATCGTGCCGCGGAAAGGCATTCTCGATCCACAGGGCAAAGCCGTCGCCGACGCTCTCCACACGCTGGGCTTCGGCGACGTGCAGGACGCGCGCATCGGCCGCCACGTCGTGCTCGACGTCGCCGCCCCGACGCCTGACGCTGCCGGCGATTCGGTTCGCAAGATGTGCGATCGATTGCTCGCCAACCCGGTGACCGAAGACTACGAGATCGCGCGCGTCGAGGGGCTGCCATGAAGTTCGGCGTCGTCACGTTTCCGGGATCGAACTGCGACTACGATGCGTTCCGCACCGTGGTCGACGTGTTAGGCGAACACGCGGTCTATCTCTGGCACAAGGACCACGACCTCCAGAACGTGGACGTCGTGATTCGGCCGGGCGGCTTCGCGTACGGCGATTATCTGCGCGCCGGCGCGATCGCACGCTTCAGCCCGATCATGCAGGAAGTTGCGGCGCACGCGCGGCGCGGCGGACCAGTGCTCGCGGTCTGCAACGGGTTCCAGATCGCGTGCGAAGCCGGACTGCTTCCCGGCGCTCTCCTGCGCAATGCCAGCCTGTCGTTCCTGGGCCAGACGGTTCGCGTCCGGGTCGAGAACGCCGACTCGATGTTCACCAACCGATACGCGGACGGACAAGTGCTGTCCATGCCGATCGCGCACGGTGAAGGCCGCTTCACGGCCGACAACGAGACGCTCGACCGTCTGGAAGGAGAAGGACGCGTGTTGTTCCGCTATGTCAATGCTCGTGGCGCGCTCGACGCAGAGTCGAACCCCAACGGATCGGCGCGCGCCATCGCCGGCATCGTGAGCGCGGAAGGCAACGTCATGGGTCTCATGCCGCATCCCGAGCGCGCGGTCGAGTCGCTCCTCGGATCGAATGACGGTTTGGGTATATTTCAATCAATGCTCGCCCGAGTGTCCGCGTGACCGATGTCGAACGGCGCGTTCCGCCCGCGTCCGGGAGCGCGCGCGCCGTCGAGCCGCGCCCGGGCGATCCCGCCATCACCCCGGCGCTCGTCGCCGAGCACGGCCTGACGAACGAGGAATGGGCGCGGCTCCGCGCCATGCTGGGGCGCGAGCCGACGTTCACCGAGTTAGGCATTGTGAGCGCGCTGTGGAGCGAGCACTGCTCGTACAAGCACTCGCGGCCCGTGCTCAAGACGCTCCCGACCGAGGCGCCCTACGTGCTGCAGGGCCCGGGCGAGAATGCCGGCGTGATCGCCATCGGCGATGGCCTCGCGGTCGCATTCAAGGTCGAGTCGCACAACCACCCGTCGGCGGTCGAGCCCTATCAGGGCGCGGCGACGGGCGTCGGCGGCATTCTGCGCGACGTGTTCACCATGGGCGCGCGTCCGATCGCGATGCTCAACTCACTCCGCTTCGGCTCGCTCGATTCGCCTCGCCAACGCTACTTGTTCGGCGGCGTCGTGAAAGGCATTGGCGACTATGGCAACTGTGTGGGCATTCCCACCGTCGCCGGAGACGTCGTGTTCGATCCGGCGTATGATGGCAACCCGCTGGTAAACGCAATGTGCGTCGGCCTCATGCACGAGCGCGACCTCATTCGTGCGAAAGCCGAAGGCGTGGGCAACCCGATCATGGCAGTCGGCGCCCGCACGGGCCGCGACGGCATTCACGGCGCGTCCTTCGCCTCGGAAGATCTCTCGGCGGCGAGCGACGCCAAGCGGCCACGCGTGCAGGTGGGCGATCCGTTTACCGAGAAGCTCTTGCTCGAGGCGAGTCTGGAGCTCATCCGCAGCGGGCACATCGTGGCCATCCAGGACATGGGCGCCGCGGGCCTCACGTCATCGTCCGCCGAGATGGCGGCGCGCGGCGATGTGGGCGTGACCATCGATGTAACGCGCGTCCCCGTGCGCGAGGAAGGCATGACGCCGTACGAGATCCTGCTCAGTGAATCGCAGGAGCGCATGCTGGTGGTGGCCAAGCAGGGACACGAGCGCGCGGTGCGCGACATTCTCACGCGGTGGGATCTCGCCGCGGAGGTAATTGGCGAAGTGATCGCCGAGCCGGTGTATCGCGTCACCGAAGGCGAACGGATCGTCGCCGAGTTTCCGGGATCGCGCCTCGTCACCGATTGCCCGGTGTACGCGCCAGCCGCGTCGGAGAGCGAAGATGTGCGCGCGCTGCGCGAGCAAGACGTGCGCGTGATTTGCGAGCTTCCCGACGAGCGCGATCCCGTGTGGACGCTCGAGCGCCTGCTGTCGTCGCCGACCATCGCGAGCAAGCGATGGGTCTATCGCCAGTACGATTCCACAGTACGGACCAACACGGTGCTGGGGCCGGGCGCCGGCGACGCGGCGGTGCTGCGCGTGCGCGGAACAGGCAAGGCGATCGCGACGAAGACGGACGGCAACGGACGCTACGTGTATCTCGACCCGCGCATGGGCGGACGCATCGCCGTCGCGGAAGCGGCGCGCAACGTGGCGTGTGTGGGCGCGCGGCCAAAGGCCATCACCAATTGCCTCAACTTCGGCAATCCGCGGCGCCCGGAAGTGTTCTACCAGTTCCGCGAAGCCGTGGCCGGCATCGGCGACGCCTGTCGAGCGTTAGGCACACCGGTGACGGGCGGCAACGTGTCGCTTTACAACGAGAGCCCCACGGGGGCGGTGTATCCAACGCCGATCATCGGGATGGTGGGCGTGGTCGAATCGCTGGCGCACGTCACGCGCTCCACCTTTCACGTGGATGGCGACGCGATCGTGCTGTTGGGCGAGCCGACCGATGAGATCGGCGGAAGCGAATATCTCGCTTGGGTGCACGGCGTGGTGGCCGGCGCGCCTCCCGCCTGCCACCTCGATCGCGAGCGCGCCCTCATCGATGCGCTCCTCGACGCGATCGCGTCCGGCGCGATCCACTCGGCCCACGACTGCAGCGACGGCGGCTTGGCCGTCGCGCTTGCCGAATGCGCCGTGGGCGACGCCGAGGCTCCGTTAGGCGCAGACATCGATCTCTCGGCGTGGAGCGCACTACCGTTGCGGGCGCTGCTGTTCGGCGAAGCGCAGGGCCGCATCGTGGTGAGCACGCCCGAGCCCGATCGCGTGCTCGCGATCGCGAAGCAGCACGGCGTGCCCGCGCGTCGCATCGGCACGGTGCGTGCAGCGGCGAGCGCTCTCGAGATGCGCGTCGGATCGCGGTCGCTGAGCGCCCCGCTCGCACGTCTGGCGGCCGCCTACCACGACGCGATTCCCAACATCATGTCGCGTGCAACGGGCGAGACGGCCGTGTTGGAGCAACACCCTCAACCATCGGCATCGTAATCCATGTGCGGAATATTCGGAGTGCACGGAGCCCAGGACGCAGCCGGCCTCGTGCACCTGGGGCTCTATTCACTGCAGCATCGCGGACAGGAGTCGGCGGGCATCGTCGCAGTCGATGCGGACGGCGTCGCGCGTGCCCAGCGTCGGATGGGTCTGGTGTCCGAAGGACTCATGTCGAACGCGCTCGACGAGCTCCCGGGCACGCTCGCGCTCGGCCACACGCGCTACAGCACCGCGGGCTCGTCGTCCATCGACAACGCGCAGCCGGTGCTCGTCCGCTTCCGCGGCGGCTACATCGCGCTCGCGCACAACGGCAACATCGTGAACGCGAGCGAGCTGCGCCGCGAGCTCGAAGATGTCGGCTCGATCTTCAGCTCGACGATGGACTCGGAGGTGCTGGTGCACCGGATGGCACGCTCCAAGTCCGATCGCCCGGAGGACCAGCTCGCCGAGGCACTGCAGGGCGTGGAAGGCGCGTTCTCGCTGGTGGTGGCGAGCGGCGCCACGCTGATGGCCGCGCGCGACCCGCGCGGATGGCGTCCGTTGGTCATCGGCCGGTTAGGCGGCGCCGTCGTGTTCGCATCGGAAACGTGCGCCCTCGACATCGTCGGCGCGGCGCACGTGCGCGACGTGCAGCCGGGCGAGATCGTGATCGTCGACGCCGACGGGCTGCGCTGCCGCCAGGCGCTGCCCCAGCGGGAGTCCAAGCGCTGCGTGTTCGAGTACGTGTACTTTGCCCGGCCCGACAGCCGCATCTTCGACGGCGGCTCCGTCGACCGCGCGCGCCGAGCGTTAGGCAGACAGCTGGGCCGCGAATGCCCGGCGCCCGGCGCCGACCTGGTGTTCGGCGTCCCCGACTCGGCCAACGCCGCCGCGTTGGGCTACGCCGAAGAGACCGGCCTGCCCCTCGAGCTCGCGCTCATCCGCAACCACTACGTCGGCCGCACGTTCATCCAACCGTCGCAGGCGGGCCGGAGCCACAAGGTCAAGGTGAAGTACAACCCGGTCCGCGAAGTGCTCGATGGCAAGAAGGTCGTGATGGTCGATGACTCCATCGTGCGCGGCACGACCACGCGCGGACTCGTCTCGCTCGTGCGTGCCGCGGGCGCGCGCGAGGTGCACATGCGCATCGCCTCGCCGCCCGTCACGGGTCCGTGCTATTACGGGATCGATACGCCCTCACGCGAGGAGCTGATCGCCGCCAATCTGTCGGTGGACGACATCGCGCGCCACATTGATGTCGACTCGCTCGGCTACCTGTCGTTGGACGGCATGTTGGCCGCGGTCCCGGGCGGACCGGACGGGTTCTGCCACGCGTGCTTCTCGGGCGATTACCCCACGCCCCCGCCGACCGACCCGGACAAGCTGCGTTTCGGCTGCGGTTGTTAGGCATCTAGGCCGCTCGGCGGCCCCGTCACTCATCGCGGAGACCCGATCGTCGTGTCCAGGCTCGTCTACGTCTTTGGCAACGGCAAGGCTGACGGCACCCGCGACATGAAGGCGGTGCTCGGCGGCAAGGGCGCCAACCTCGCCGAGATGACCAACCTCGGTGTGCCCGTGCCGGCCGGATTCACGATCGCCTGCGAAGCCTGCGTCTCGTATCTCCAGACCACGCACGAACCGCCGGGCCTCCGCGACGAAGTGGCGGCGCAGCTCGGCCATCTCGAAACGGCCGCCGGCCGCCGGTTAGGCGATGCCGCCGCGCCGCTGCTCGTGTCGGTCCGGTCCGGCGCGCCGGTCTCGATGCCCGGCATGATGGAGACCATCCTCAATCTCGGCCTCAACGACCGCACCGTAGTCGGCCTGGCGCGCGAGAGCGGCAACGCGCGCTTCGCCTACGACTCGTATCGCCGCTTCATCCAGATGTACGGCGACGTCGTGTTAGGCGTCCCGATGCAGGAGTTCGAGCGCCTGCTCTCCGACAAGCGCAAGGACCAGGGCGTCGAGACCGACGCCGAGCTGCACGAAGATTCACTGCGCAACCTCGTCGAAGAGTACAAGTCACTCGTGCAGCGCAGGCTCGGCGCGGATTTCCCCCTGGACCCGCAGATCCAGCTCTGGGGCGCCATCGAGGCCGTGTGGAAGTCGTGGACGCTCAAGAAAGCCGTCGACTATCGCAAGGTGAACGGCATTCCCGAAACGTTAGGCACCGCCGTCAACGTGGTCGCAATGGTGTTCGGCAACATGGGCGACGACTCGGGCACCGGCGTCGCGTTCACGCGCGATCCGTCCACGGGCGAGAAACGGTTCTTCGGCGAATTTCTCGTGAACGCGCAAGGCGAGGATGTCGTCGCCGGCATCCGCACGCCGCTGCACATCGATCAGATGGCCGAGCGCTTGCCGGGCGCGTACACGGATCTGATGGCCACGCAGCAGCGCCTCGAGCAGCACTACCACGACATGCAGGACATCGAGTTCACCGTCGAGCGCGGCAAGCTCTATTTGCTGCAGACGCGCACCGGGAAGCGCACCGCTGCAGCGGCCGTGCGCATTGCCGACGACATGGTGAGCGAAGGTCTGATCCTGAAGCGCGAGGCCGTGCAGCGCGTCGACCCGTCGCACCTCGACCAGCTGCTGCACCCGATCATCGATCCGTCCGCGCACTCGAAACCGATCGCCGTCGGTCTCCCCGCGAGCCCCGGCGCCGCGAGCGGCCGCGCGGTGTTCGACCCCGATGTCGCCGAGCAACGGGCCGCGGCCGGCGAGCGCGTGATTCTCGTGCGCGAAGAAACAACGCCCGAGGATTTCCATGGCATCGTGGCCGCGCGCGCGGTGCTGACGGCGCGCGGCGGGATGACGAGTCACGCCGCTGTCGTCGCGCGCGGCATGGGCAAGTGCGCCGTGGTCGGGTGCAAGGACATTCACGTGGACCTGGAGCACCGCCGTTTCACTGTGGACGGCAAAACCGTAGACGAGGGCGACTGGGTGACGCTCGATGGCGCGAGCGGCCGCGTCTTCGCGGGCGACCTGCCCACCATCCCGAGCGACGTGGTGCGCGTGCTCTCGGGCACGATGCGCGGCGGGGATTCGGCCACCTACCAATCGTTCGCCCGTCTGTTAGGCTGGGCCGATGAGATGCGCACACTCCGTGTGCGCGCGAACGCCGACACGCCGCAGGACGCCCGCATCGCGCGCGCGTTCGGCGCCGAAGGCATCGGGCTCTGTCGCACGGAGCACATGTTCTTCGAGGGCGACCGGATCGTGGCCATGCGCGAGATGATCGTCGCCCGCGACGAGGGCGGCCGCCGCCGCGCGTTGGCCAAGCTGCTCCCCATGCAGCGGCAGGACTTCGACGGGATCTTCGAAGCGATGGCCGGCCTCCCGGTCACGATCCGGCTGCTCGACCCGCCGCTGCACGAGTTCCTGCCGCACGGCGGCGAGGACGCCAAGCGCCTCGCCCATACGTTAGGCATGCGGCGTGAGGAGCTCGGCCGGATCGTCGAGTCGCTGCGCGAGGTGAATCCGATGTTGGGCCACCGCGGCTGCCGGTTAGGCATCACGTATCCCGAGATCACGGAAATGCAGGGCCGCGCCATCTTCGAGGCCGCCGTCCGGAGCAAACGCCGCGGCATCGATG
>JAICLH010000312.1 GCA_025927495.1 Gemmatimonadaceae bacterium | reverse complement strand
TGGAGAGTCGTCGGCCTACCCGCACGGGTTGCCGAAGCCGCGGTCGCTCGAGGAAAACCAGATCGTGCTCGTCGACGGCGGACTGAGCGTGCACGGTTACCAGTCCGACATGACCCGCACGGTGGTATTCGGCACGCCGACGGCGGAGATGAAGAAAGTCTTCGACGTAGTTCACGAAGCGCAGGCGCGCGCCGTCGCGTTCGCAGCGCCCGGCAAAAAGTGTGGCGATGTCGATGCCGTCGCGCGCAAAGTGATCACCGACGCCGACTATGGGCCGGACTACCGCACCTTCACCCACCGACTCGGTCACGGGATTGGTCTCGAGGGACACGAGTGGCCGTATCTCGTGCGCGGCAGCGAGATCGTGCTCGAGCCGGGCATGACGTTCAGCGATGAGCCCGGGATTTATCAGTACGGGAAGTTCGGCGTTCGCCTCGAGGACATCATGGCGATCACGGAGAGCGGGGCGGAGATGATGACGCCAACGCAGACTGGCTTCTCGGATTCGCAGATCTAGGCCGGTCTACTTTCGCATCTTCTTGAGGGCTTTCAATACAATTACGTCGTCCGCGTCTTTGGCGCGGCCGGTGGCTTCCTTGGAGCGGATGATGTCGTCGAGGGATGCGACGAGGAAGCGAACGCCGAATGCTTCGAAGTCTTCGGCGTCTTTTTTTAGATCGGTGTAGCCATCCACTCCAGCAGGTTCGAAGGCGATGTCGAGACGGCCGGCATCGGTGACGAGATTCCACATCCTCGCACGGGCGAGCGTCGCCACCGATACGTCGAAAGGCAATCCCTCGGGAACCGATTCGGTATAGACCTTCGCGTGCAGATCTTTCAGCGCGGCGGCGAGGTGCTCGAGATTGGCTTTATCGGTCGCCGGCGTAATGTCTGCGTCCGCTGTGAAGCGTGGAAAACCATGCAACCGTGCCGCAAGCGCGCCAATGAGGACGAATTTTACGCGATGATGAGTGAGCGCCCTGAGCAGGCGCTCGGGATCGAACGGCCCGACCTCAGACACGGCGGGTCGCGGAAAGGAAACGACTTATCTGAGCAACTTCGCGCAGTCGGTTCTCGGGCGACATTGCGAGAATGCGCGGCACGTCATCCAGAACCTGCGGGTCGACATGAATCCTTCGGAGCGTGGCCGAAATGGCGAACCCAGCCGCTTTGAGCAGACGCGCCAATGTGGACCAGGAGGGGCTCGTTTCGCCAAGCTCGATGCGGGCCACGACCGATTGCGCGGTACGCGCCTTTTTTGCCAGCTCTCGCTGACTCATCCCCGCACGCTCGCGGGCGACGCTGAGGAGAGCGGAGGCATCGCCATCATCCATCGGAGTATGATAGCTAATTAGCTATCAACGCGCAATCGGCGCAGGCGGCTGCCACTCGATCAGCGGGGCGTCGAGTATCGCGGCCTGGACGGCGTCGGCGATGTCGCGACGCAGCGGCTCGTTGCGCAGGTTGGCGCGGGTTGGATCGACGCGGTTGGTGAGCAGCACCACGAACACTCCGCGCTCGGGATCGACCCAGATGCTCGTTCCCGTAAACCCGGTGTGCCCGAACGAGCGCGGCGAGAAGTAGTGTCCGGCGCTCGAGCGCATCGACGGAGTGTCCCACCCGATTGCCCGGCTCGCGTGCGGGCTCTGGCGCGCCGTCCAGCGCGCGACGGTCGTCGGCTGAATCAGTCGCACGCCGTTGTACTGTCCGCCGTTGAGAAGCATCTGCACGAAGATCGCGACGTCGCGCGCCGACGAGAACAATCCGGCATGCCCCGCGACTCCGCCGAGTGCGCACGCGTTCTCGTCGTGGACGATGCCGTGGACGTGGATGTGTCGATACACGGTGTCGAACTCGGTCATCGCGATGCGATTCAGCAGCGG
>JAICLH010000309.1 GCA_025927495.1 Gemmatimonadaceae bacterium | reverse complement strand
GCGGTGTAGAACCGAACATGCCGGTCGCGGTGCTTGGTCACCTCATCGCACGCCACCAGCTGCCACATCGCGGATTGCCGCACCGGCTCCAGGAGGCGATACCATGCCACGTTCTGATTTGGAGCAGCGATGACGAGTGATTTGTCGACCAGGTGCATCAGGATGTCCAGTACACCGGCCGGTGGGATCTCCTCCGAGCTACAGACCGCCTCGGCCGCCTCAAGCGTGAACTCCCCGCCGAACACGGCCAGTCGTCGAAAGACGATCCGCTCTTCATCGTCGAGTAGCGCGTTGCTCCAATCGAGCGTGGCCCGCAACGTCTGCTGGCGCGTCGGCGCGACGCGGCGGCCTGCGGTCAGCAAACGAAAGGTGTCATCCAGTCGCTCAAGGATCTGCTCGACGCCGAGCACGCGAATGCGCGCCGCGGCCAGTTCGAGCGCGAGCGGGATGCCGTCGAGACGCGCACAGATGCGCGCGACGACCGGCGCATTCTCCGGAGTCAGGCGGAAGTCGGGTAGGACATCCTGCGCCTGTATAACGAAGAGCCGCACCGCGGGAGATGCCGCGATCTCAGCCATATCCGGCGATCGGTTGGGATCCGGCGTAGCCAGGGTCGGTATACGATACTGGCGTTCGCCCGCGATCTCCAGCGGCTCACGGCTGGTGGCGAGAATTCGGAGCTCCGGGCACCTCGCGAGCATCTGTTCGGCGAAGACCGCGCAGGCATCGATCACGTGCTCACAGTTGTCGAGGATCAGGAGCGATGGGCGCACGGCGAGGAAGCCCGCCAGCGCGTCAATCGGTGTACCACCGATGGTATGGTGAAGTCCAACTGCGGTCGACACCGCGATCGGCACGAGCGACGGGTCGACGATCGCGGCAAGTTCCACCAGCCAGATGCGGTTTGGGTAAGAGGACGCGATCTCGCGGGCGAATGCCAACGCGAGACGTGTTTTGCCGCCCCCACCGATTCCGGTCAGCGTCAACAGTCGCGTGTCGCTGCATTCGAAGATAGCGTGCATCGTCGCGAGTTCCCGTTCGCGCCCGATAAGGGCCATACGAGGTACGGGTAACTCAGAGGGTATCTTCCCCATCCCCCTGCTCCTCCGGTGGTTGTCGCGCCCCTACTAATGATACAGCCATGCATGGGTACGATCGGAGCTGCTTCCCACGAGCCTCTCTCTCGTTATCGCTCACGGATGGGCAAGATCGGCATTCCGTGGGTCGTGGTTTGCGGTAAAGTGCGGCATGATGAACAGCCGCTCTCTCAACGCAGTGAGAGCAGCTGGTCAACGCCGGATCGAGATTAGAGCGCACGTGCCAACCGGATCAACGTGTCGGATCCCTGTGCCGTAAGGCGTGATCGCACAAGTACGGTATGCACCGGCACTCACGCTCGTCAATCCACTCGCGGCGACTGGAGCCGGAGGCGTGACGACCGTGGCGACCGCGCCCACCAACGCAACCAGCCGTGCGACCACCACCAGCATGGCGGCACTCGACCGTGCATCTTCCCGATGCTCACTATTGTTGCTCCCCAGGCGCACCACGGCTGCGACGTCATCACGTCGACGTCGGATCGTCGAGGAAGCGTAGCATAGTGCATTTTGTGCTGAGCGCGCAAGGATGTTTACGCGCGGAGGTGTGAATTTCTACACGCCGGCGAGTGCTGAAAATTTGCTTGTGTACAATTTCGAGTGGCAAAGTCGAAGATTTTAACAATCTCGAGGAGCGCTATGCCCCGCGAATGGTGATGATCGTCAATTCCGATCGAATATTGCGTACGAATGCAATTCGTGGGAACAAATGACGATGATTGTTGCCCCCTGCAGGAAGACGGGAGGGAAACGAACCAAGCGCTGGGTAATGACAGACTACGGTGATCGCTGCCGGCGCTAATCCGCGGTGCGGCCGCCGTCGACGTAGAGCGTTTGGCCGGTGACGAAGCGCGAGGCGTCGGAGGCGAGGAAGACGACCGCGGCAGCGGTTTCCTCCGGCTGC
>JAICLH010000053.1 GCA_025927495.1 Gemmatimonadaceae bacterium | reverse complement strand
GGATGGAAGGACATCAGTTGTCCCTGGGTGGAGAGTCTCGAATCGCCGAGGCGCGCGCGCATGGCACTCACGTCCTGCAGACCATTGATGTTGTTCCACCCCTCAGGCGGCGTCGCCGCCGCTTCCCCCAAGGCAGCGCTTCCCCAAGCGAGCGACCGCGAGCGCTTCCCCCGTCCCCATTTCCCCGCTCATAATTTCTGATGCACCTCACTACCCCCGCGGATGATACTGCTTGTGCACCGACCGCAGGTACGCCCGGTCCACGTGCGTGTAGATCTGCGTGGTAGAGATGTCGGCGTGGCCGAGCATTTCCTGCACCGCGCGCAGATCCGCGCCGTGCTCGAGCAGGTGCGTGGCAAACGTGTGCCGGAGCGTGTGCGGCGTGACGCGTTTGGTGATCCCCGCCCGCTCGACATACTTGCGCAGCAGCTTCCACGCGCCCATGCGCGTGAGGGGATTGCCGCGCGCATTGAGCAGCAGGATGCCCTTCCCGGCCCCGCGCTCGAGACGCGGTCTGAGCTCGCGGAGGTAGACGGCCACCGCGCCGATCGCGCGCCGTCCGATCGGCACGAGCCGCTCCTTGCTGCCCTTGCCGAACACGCGCACGAGGCCCTGGTCGAGCATCGCGTCCTTCACGCCGAGTGTGATCCACTCGGACACGCGCAGGCCGGCGCCGTAGGCGAGCTCGAGCATGGCGCGATCCCGAAATGCGAGCGGATCGTCCAGGGTGGGCGCCGCGAGCAATCGCTCGGCTTCCTGCACGGTGAGCACGTCTGGCAGCGTGAGCCAGCGTTTTGGCGTCTCCAGACGATCGCTCGGGTCCTGCGCGATCTCGCCCTCGCCAACGAGGAACTTAAAGTAAGTTCTCACGGCCGAGATGTTCCGGCGGATGGACGTCGGGGCGAGTCCCAGGTCCTTCAAGTGATACACGAAGTCCCGCAAGAGCGCTGGCGTGACGCCCGCCGGACGCGTCGCACCCTTCACCCGCATGAACGTGGCAAAGCGGGCGAGGTCCAGCGCATACGCTTCGTTCGTCGCGTGCGCCGCGCCCCGCTCGACGTGGAGAAAATCCTGGAAGCGTTCCAGCTCGAAGGCGCGCGCGATGTCGTCGCCTAACGCAACGGGGGGCGTCGCGGCGCGCGCACGGGGCGCGGCGGCGTGTCGCATCATCCCTCGTCGCGCTGCTCGAGCGTGGCCACGGCGATGCAGGCGATGCCCTCGCCGCGTCCGATCCAGCCCATGCCTTCGTTGGTCTTGCCCTTCACGTTCACCGCACCGGCCTCGACGCCCAACGCGGCCGCCAGCGCGGCGCGCATTGCCGCGCGGTGCGGCGCGAGGCGCGGCTGCTCGGCGATGACCGTCACGTCCACGTATGCCGGGCGCCACCCGTGCATGGCGGCCCGCGCAACCGCGACACGCAGCATCTCGATCGAATCGCGGTTCCGGTTCACGGCCTCGGAGTCTGGAAACATCTCGCCGATGTCGCCCGCGCCGGCCGCGCCTAACACGGCATCGGTGATCGCGTGGGCGACGGCGTCGCCGTCGGAGTGGCCCGAGAGCGAGAGCGGAACGGGAATGCGCACGCCGCCCAATACCAGCGGGCCGCCGGGAACGAGCCGGTGCGAGTCGTATCCGATGCCGCAGCGTGTGGCCACCCGGTCTCGCGCCATGTTCGGGATGAATCCCGCCGTGATCACGCGCGCGGCTCGGCGGTGCTACGCCGCCACGGTCGCAGACTCGGCGGGCGGTGTCGCGGCTGGAGGCGGTGCGATGATCGAGTAGTCCTGGCGCCGGCGTGCCGCGATGAAGCCCGCGTCGCGGATGAGACGTTCCATCTCGTCCGTGGTCGTGCGAAACGTCGTGTTCGCCGCCGACACCACGTTCTCCTCGATCATGAGCGACCCGAAGTCGTTGCACCCGAAGCGCAGCGCCACCTGTCCGACCTTCATCCCCATCGTCACCCAGCTGGCCTGCAAGTTAGGCACGTTGTGGAGCGCGACGCGCGCGATGGCTACCGTGCGCAGGTAGTCGGTGGCGTCCGTCTTGGGTTGGTGCGACATCGCGGGCGTGTTCTCCGGCTGCAGCGGCCAGCAGATGAACGCCGTGAAGCCGTGCGTGCGCGCCTGGAGATCGCGGACGCGCTCCAGATGCTCGAGGCGCTCGGCCAGCGTCTCGCCGATGCCGTACATCATCGTGACGCTGGTCTTCATCCCTTCCTCGTGCGCCATCTCCATGATCTCGAGCCAGCGATCCGCGCCCGCTTTTTTCTTGGCGACGATGTCGCGAACGCGTTGGACGAGAATCTCGCCGCCGCCGCCGGGAATCGAATTGAGCCCGGCCTTCATCAGCTCGCGAATCACCTCGCGCGCATCCATGCGGAACAGCTTCGCGAAGAAGTCGACTTCGCTCGGACTGAAACCGTGGATGTGAATCGGATGGTACCTCTTAATGTACTTGAGCAGCTCGAGATACCACTCGAAGGGGATGTACGGGTTGTGTCCCCCCTGCATGAGAATCTGAACGGCACCGAGCTCTTTCGCCTCGTCGATCTTCGCGCCGATCTGCTCGAACGAGAGCGTGTATCCCTCGCCGTGCTTGGGACGGCGATAGAACGCGCAGAAGCCGCAGTCGGCCACGCACACGTTCGTGTAGAAGTCGAGCAGGTCACGCATAGTCATCACGCGGGAAGAAAAGCGAGCGACCCATCGGGTACCTCACCCACCGCGGCGAGCCGCCTGAAGAAATCTGTCAGGCCCGCGAGGTGCGCGTACGACAGCCGGTAATCCAATCCAGAAAGGTACTCGGCGCAGGTGTCCAGGGCGACGCCAGTGACAGCGGACGCCTGGGCCGCGAGTTGATCCAGGTGGGCCAGTCCCCAGTCGCGCGACTCGATGAGGCGCGCATGCACGTCGAGCGCGTCTCGCACCGGTGCGGTGCGCTGCGCGACCCAGACCGCGAAGACGAACGGCAGTCCGGTCCACCGTTTCCATTCGGCGCCGAGATCGTAGGCATACGCGTAGGGTGCGCCATGGACGGCCGCGCCCGGTGCTGCGCCCGCGCGCGCGGCGTTGAGCAGGAGCGCGGCGTCGCCGATCACGAGCCGCGCATCGTGTTCCTCGTTGACGAATTGGGCGACGTTGGTGAGCTCGGCGTCGCCGGCCGCGAACTCGGGCGACGTGTGCCACACGTTGGCGAAGAGGAGCCTGAGGAGCGCCACGCTCGTCATGGAACTGCGCGAGAGCAGCACGCGCTTTCCGCCCAACTCCGGAGCCGGCACACGCGAGAACAGCAGCACGCTGCGTACGGCGCCGTCGGACGTGATGCCGAGGTCGGGCAGCAGGAGGTAGCGGGCCGCGTCGCGCGCGTACGCGACGGCCGAGATCACGCTGACCTCGAGCTCGTTCGCCGCCATGCGCCGGTTGAGCTCGCTCGGGACGCCGTCGACGAGCGTGGCCGGCAGGGAGACGGCGCCGCGGTCGATGGCGCCGTACACCGGATAGCAGTTGATGTACGGGATGCGGCCGATGCGCACGTTAGGCTGCTGCGGCGTCCGGCTCGAAGGTCCGGATCACGTTGTAGAGCGAGTCGCGCTCCACCGGGATGCGGCCGGCACCGCGGATCAACTTGAGCACATCGTCGAGCGCCATGCCCTGGGGCGTATGGGCGCCGGCTTCGTGATAGATCTTTTCGCGCACCACGGTGCCCTCGAGATCGTTCACGCCGAACGTGAGGGCGATCTGCGAGATGAACTGGGTGACCATGATCCAGTGCGTCTTGATGTGCGCGAAGTTGTCGAGGAACAGCCGCGCGACGGCCAGGTTGCGCAGGTCATCGTGGCCGCTCGTCGCCGTTCCCGTGCGGCCTAACGCAACGCCCAGCTCGTTGTGGTCGGGATGGTAGGCGAGCGGAATGTACGTCAGGAAGCCGCCCGTCTCATCCTGCAGGTCGCGGAGCATCTGCAGGTGCTCCATGCGGTCGTCGATGGTCTCGACGTGCCCGTACAACATCGTGGCGTTGGACCGGATGCCCAAACCGTGCGCGATCCGGTGGACGTTGATCCAGTCCTCGGCGGCGAGCTTGCGGTCGGCAATGGTCGCCCGCACACCCTTGGAGAATACTTCGGCGCCGCCGCCGGGCAGCGTGTCGAGGCCCGCCGCGCCGAGATCGGTCAGGACTTGCTCCACGGACATTTTCTCGATGCGTGCGATGTGCGCGATCTCGACGGCCGTGAGCGCCTTGATGTGGACCTGCGGGTACCGCTGCTTGAGCCCTGCGAACATCTCGCGGTAGTACTCGAGGCCCGCGTGCATGTCGAGTCCGCCGACGATGTGGAACTCGCGCACGTACGGGTTCGCGTCCGCCTCGGCGTACACCTGGTCCATGGTATAGCGGTAGGCGCCGCTTTCCTTGGGCAGTCGGGCGTACGAGCAGAACACGCACGTCTTGCGCAGGATGCAGATGTTCGTGGGGTTGATGTGCTGGTTGGCGGCGAAGTAGACGCGCGTGCCGTGCCGCGCACGGTTCGCGGCATCGGCGAGCAGGCCCACGCCCAACAGATCGGGCGACCGGAACAACGTGGCGCCGTCGGCGGCGCTGAGGCGCTCGCCCGCGCGGACCTTTTCGGCAATCGGACGCAGGGCGGGATCACCCATGCGTGCGGGATCGATCTCGGGCACCGGTGCCGCCGACATCGCGTCAGCCCTCGTACCGCTTGAGCGCGAGCGTGACGTTGTGTCCGCCGAAGCCGAAGCTGTTGGAGAGCGCGGCAGTGATCTCCCGCGTGACTGCAGTGTTAGGCGTATAGTCCAGATCGCATTCCGGATCCGGCGTGCGGTAGTTGATGGTGGGCGGGATCTGTCCGTCTCGCACCGCGAGCGCGGTCGCGACGAACTCCACCGCACCCGCGGCGCCGAGCATGTGGCCCGTGCAGGATTTGGTCGAGCTGACGTTGAGCCCATGCACCGCCTCGTCGAACACGGCTTTGATGGCCCGCGTTTCGTTGAGGTCGTTGGCCGGTGTGGACGTGCCGTGTGCGTTCACGTAGCGCACGTCTTCCGGCGTGAGCGCCGCGTCGGACAGCGCGCGGCGCATGGCCCGTTGGGCGCCCTCCCCGTTAGGCGAAGGCGCCGTGAGGTGGTACGCGTCCGCCGTGGCGCCATAACCCACGATCTCGGCGTGGATGGCGGCGCCGCGCTTCCTGGCGTGCTCCAGCTCCTCGAGCACCACGACGGCCGAACCCTCGCCCATCACGAAGCCGTCGCGCGTGGCGTCGAACGGACGCGACGCCGTCTGCGGTTCGTCGTTGCGCTCGGACAACGCCTTCATGTTGGCGAACCCGCTGATGGCCATCGGCGACACCGTGGCCTCCGCCCCGCCGGCAATCATGAGGTCGGCGTCACCGTACTGGATGGTGCGGTACGCCTCGCCCACCGCGTGCGCGCTGGACGCGCACGCGGACACCGTGGCGTAGTTAGGCCCGCGCGCGTTGAACTGCATGCTCACGATGCCCGCCGCGATGTCCGAGATGAACATCGGAATGAAGAACGCCGAAACTTTGTCGGGGCCCCGCTCGCGGAAGTTGTCGTGCTGTTCCTCGAACGTCTTGAGACCGCCGATGCCGCTCGCGATGATCACGCCCAGGCGGTCGGGATCATAGTGCGCGCCGTTGTCCAACCCCGCGTCGTGCATGGCCTGCGCGGCAGCGGCGACCGCGTACTGCGTGAACAGGTCTGAGCGCTTCGCTTCCTTGCGATCCATGTACTGCATGGGATCGAAGTCCTTCACCTCGCACGCGAAGCGCACCGCGAAACGCTCGGGATCGAACTTGGTGATCGGTCCCGCGCCCGACTTCCCGTCCAGGAGGGCGCGCCACGTCGTCGCCACGTCGTTGCCAACGGGCGTCACGGCCCCGAGGCCGGTGACGACGACCCTCCGCTTCGTCACTACTCCTTCACCTTCGTCTTGAGATAGTTCATCGCATCACCGACCGTGCGGAGCTTCTCCGCGTCCTCGTCGGGGATGTCGATGTTGAACTCCTTCTCGAACTCCATCACCAGCTCGACCGTATCCAGGCTGTCCGCCCCCAGATCCTCCATGAAGCTCGCGTCGTTGGTGAGCTTTTCGCGCTCGACGCCGAGCTCCTTGGCGATGATTTCCTTGACCTTCTCCTCGAGATCCGCCATGGACGTGGTCCTCAATTGGGTGTGGTTGAGGTGCAATTTACGCGTCGCCAAACGGTACGGAAAGCTACATGACCATGCCGCCATCCACCACGAACACGTGTCCCGTGATGTACGACGCATGCTCCGATGCAAGGAACGCGACGAGCCCCGCGATGTCGGCCGGTGTGCCGAGTCTGCCGAGGGGAATGTGCGCCGACAATTGATCGCGCGCATCGGGCGTGAGCGCTTTCGTCATGTCGGTGTCGATGAATCCCGGTGCGATCGCGTTGGCCAGCACGTTCCGTGAGGCGAGCTCCTTCGCGACCGATTTGGTGAGCCCGATGAGCCCTGCTTTGCTCGCGGCGTAGTTGGCCTGTCCTTTGTTGCCGGTGATGCCGACCACGCTCGTGATGTTGATCACGCGTCCCCACCGACGCTTCATCATCCCGCGTGCCGCCGCGCGCGTCGCGGCGAACGCGCCGCGAAGATTGGTGTCGATCACGGCGTCCCAATCTTCGTCCTTGAGCCGCACGAGAACGTTGTCGCGCGTGAGGCCGGCGTTGTTGACGAGGATGTCCAACGAGCCCAACGCGCGCTCGACGTCGTCGACCAATCGTTGGGCATCGCCGGCCTGCGCGACGTCGGCGGCGAATCCTTGCGTGCCACTGCCGACTGTCGCCGCGGCGCGCGCCGCGCGATCCGCGTCTCGTCCCGCGATCGCGACCTTCGCGCCTGCTCGAGAGAGTGACGTCGCGATCTCGAGGCCAATGCCGCGCGTGCCGCCGGTGACGAGCGCGGTGCGTCCGATGAGGTCGATGGTGATCATACGAGTCGTTGGTGAAGAGCTTCGACGTCGGCCACCGTGCCGCACGGCAGCGTCTCCGCGCCGGGCACGATGCGCTTCACGAGATTCGAGAGCACGGTGCCCGGGCCGACCTCCACGAACACCGCGCCCGGGTGATACGCCGCGAGACGCTGCACGAGCGCGGTCCATCGCACGGGCGACGTGAGTTGTCGCACCAGCAGCGTCTTGGCCGTCGCGGCATCGCGCACCGGATCGGCGCTCACGTTGGACGACACCGGAAACGACGGCGGGCGCATGGCTGTCGCATCGAGAGCATGCTCGAGTCCGGCGCCGGCGACCTCCATGAGTGGGGAGTGGAACGCGCCGCTCACGTTCAGGCGAATCGCGCGCTTGGCTCCGGCTTCCTTGGCGAGCGCCATCGCGCGTTCGACGGCTGACACTTCACCCGAGATGACGAGCTGTTCCGGCGTGTTGTAGTTGGCCGGTACGACAACGCCTCCTTCCGCTGTCGCGGCCGCGCACACGCGCTCGACGGCATCTTCGGCGAGTCCGAGGATCGCGGCCATGGCGCCGGGTCGCTCGGCGCCGCTCTTGAACATGAGCTCGCCGCGCGTGCGCACCACCCGGAGCGCGTCGGCGAGGGAGAGCGCGCCGGCCGCGTGATACGCCGTGAATTCGCCCAACGAGTGACCGGCCGCGGCGCGCACGTGCGGCAGCGCGCGCTCGCGGATGAGCGCCCACGCGGCCGCGCCGTGCGTGAGCAGCGCCGGTTGGGCATTCTGCGTGGACGTGAGCTGGTCGTCGGGCCCGTCGAAGCAGAGCGACGAGAGCGGAATGCCCAACGTGCGATCCGCGTGATCGAACACGGCGCGGGCAGCCGGAAACGCGGCGGCAAGGTCCTTCCCCATGCCCGGCTTCTGAGACCCCTGGCCGGGAAAGAGTAGAATCAGGTCCATGTGCGTGCCGCGCGGTCGGTCAGAACCGGATGACCATCGAGCCCCACGTGAATCCGGCGCCGAACGCCACGAGCAACACCGTCATGCCGTCGCGGATGCGGCCGGCGGCGATCGCCTCGTCGAGCGAGATCGGAATCGATGCCGACGACGTATTGCCGTAGCGCCCGACGTTGACGAACACTTTGTCCATCGGAATGCCGGCATGTTTCGCCGTCGCCTCGATGATCCGCACGTTGGCCTGGTGCGGCACCATGAGGTCGATGCTCGACGCGTCGAGGTTCGCACGTTCGAGTGCGCGGTCGGCGGCTTCGCACATCATGCGCACCGCGTGCTTGAACGTCTCGCGTCCCGACATCTTCACCAGGTGCGTCCGTTGGGCGAGCACTTCGGGCGACATGGGGACCGTGGCGCCACCGTGCGGGCGGTACAACAGGTCGGCGAGTTTGCCGTCGCTGCGCATGAACGTGGAGAGAATGCCTTTCCCGTTGCGGGCCGGTCGGACGACGGCCGCGCCGGCCGCGTCGCCGAACAGCACGCAGGTGGATCGGTCCGTCCAGTCGAGGATCGCGCTCATCTTTTCCGACGCGGCCACGAGGATGGTCTCGGCGCTCTTGGCGGCGATGAGGCCTTCGGCTACCGTTAGGCCGTAGATGAAGCCCGAGCATGCCGCACCGATGTCGAATGCGACGGCGCGGTCGGCGTCGATCTCGGCCTGGAGATCGACGGCGGTGGCCGGCAGCAGTCGGTCGGGTGTCGCGGTGCTGAGGATGACCGTATCGAGATCGGCGGCCGTGACGCCGGCGCGCTGCATCGCGATGCGCGCCGCATGTGCCGCCATGCTCGCCGTCGTGTCGTTCGGCCCGGCGATGTGCCGTTCGCAGATGCCCGTGCGCTCGACGATCCATTCGTGGCTCGTCTCGAGGCCCATCGCCGCGAACTCCTGGTTGCGCAGAATGCGCTCGGGCGCGTAGTGCCCGATGCCGACCAGCTCGACCAACGGCCGCGTCATGACTGGGGGACCGCGTTGGCGTCGAGCCGGCGGCCGATGTGCTCGACCATGCGCCGTTCGACGGCACGGAGCGCGACGCCAATGGCGTTCTTGATGGCGCGCGGGGAGGAGCTGCCGTGGGAGATGATGCTCACGCCCTTGACGCCTAACAACGGCGCGCCGCCGTAGTCCGAGTAGTCGAAGCCTTTGAAGATCTTGGCGAGGACATCCTTCGGGACGCCGCCCTTCGTCATCATCGACATGATCATGCCGGGCACCGACTCGTAGAACTTGAGCACCACGTTGCCGACGAAGCCATCGCACACGACGACGTCGATGACGCCGCGGTCGCTGCCGCCGGTGAGAATGTCGCGGCCTTCGACGTTGCCGGCGAAATTGAGGTCGGTCGCCTCGAGCAGCTTGTGGGCATCTTTGACCGCCGCGTTGCCCTTCTCCGGCTCCTCGCCGATGCTCAGCAGGCCCACCGCGGGGTTGGCGCGATCGAGGATGTCTTCGGCGTAGACGGCGCCTAACCGAGCGAACTGGACGAGTTCTTCGGCGGAGCAGTCGACGTTGGCGCCGGCGTCGAGCACCACGACCGGGTTCCGCTGCGTGGGAAACGTGGTCGCGATGGCGGGTCGCGTTAGGCCGGCATGCAGTTTGAGCAGAAATACCGACGCGGCCATCTGCGCTCCGGTGTTGCCCGCGGACACGAAGGCATCGGCGTTGCCCGTGGCGTGCAGCTTGAGGCCGATCGCCATCGAGCTGTTCGGCTTGGCGCGGATGGCCGCGGTCGGCTTTTCCGACATCTCGATGACTTCGGGCGCGTCGACGACGCTCACGCGTTCGCGGAAGCCGGCCGGCAGGCCGGTGGATGCGCGGAGCTGTTTGTCGAGCTCCGCGCTCACTTCATCGGTGCGCCCAACGAGCTGCACGGTGTGCGCGGGATCGAACTCCGCCAGTGCGAGGAGGGCGCCGGCGATCGGCACCTCGGGCGCGCGATCACCGCCCATCGCATCCAACGCGATGCGTGCCAACGCTAAGCTTCCCTGGCTTCGACCCGCTGCTCGCCGGCGTAATAGCCGCACTCAGGACAGACGTGGTGCGGGCGCTTCATGCTCTGGCAGCGCGGGCACGCTTGGAGCGCGATCGGCGCGGCTGCCTTGTGGGTGTTACGCGCGCGCTTCTTTCGCTTGGACGTGCGGCGCTTGGGGACGGCCATGGGAGGTCAACCGAAAGTGTGAAAGGTGGGGCTCAGTGCGACACTCGGCGGGCGGCAGTGAGGCCGGCCCAGCGCGAGTCGGTTTCGGGCGGACACGAGCACGGTCCGGCGTTGAGATCGGCGCCGCACCGCGCGCACAGACCGCGGCAGTCCTCCCGGCACAGCACGTATTCGGGTGCAGCGAGCATCCACTGCTCTCGAACCGCTGGACGGAGGTCGATGTTCTGTGCATGCGCTGGAATGCGATACGTGTCCGGATCGTCGGCCACTTCGTCACCGGGTTCGACGAACAGGACATGCACGTCTTCGGAGACGGGGGTGGAGACGTCGTTGAGGCAGCGACGGCATTCGACCACCGCGGTGGCCTCGATGCGACCGCTCCAGTAGTAGCGACCGGTTCCGGCTCGGGAGAGCCGACCGGTGGCGTGAACTGGAGTCGCGGGTAGTGCGTCGCCCTCGGTCCAGACGGGGTCACCGAGCTCCAAGTCGCCGTCCACATGGACCGCTTGCCGCTCCACCTCGCGAATGTCGTAGCACAGCATAACCCATGAATGTACTTAGAGATGGGGGTCGGAGCAAGGCGGCTGAGAGCGGACAGAGCAGAATCGGGAAGCGAGAGATTGAGGGAAGTTGGGAAGCGCTCGCTATCGCTCGCTTGGGGAAGCGCTCCGCTGGGGGAAGCGGCGGCGACGCCGCCTGGGGGAGCGGAACAACATCAATGGTCTGCTCAACGTGAGCGCACTGCGCGAGCCCGCGCGATCCGCCGCTCTCCACCCAAAGACCACTGATGTCCTTCCACTCCCCCAGGCGGCGTCGCCGCCGCTTCCCCCAGCGGAGCGCTTCCCGAAGCGAGCGTCAGCGAGCGCTTCCCAACTTCCCTTTCATCGTTAGGCAAATCCACCGCGCCTTCCTAAATCCGGTCCGCCTCGGCGAAAAAGAACGCGGCCTCGCGATCGGCGTTCTCGTCGGAATCGGACGCGTGAATCGCGTTCCGCTCCTTCGATTCCGCGTAGAGCTTGCGCACCGTGCCGGCTGCTGCTTCCGCAGGATCGGTGGCACCGATCACCGAGCGCAGGGTCGAGACGGCGTCCGGGCGCTCGAGCACCATCGGCATGCACGTGCCCGACGTCATGAAACGCGTGAGCGAGGCGAAGAACGGCCGCTCGCGGTGCACCGCGTAGAACGCCTCCGCCTGCGCTTGCGTGAGATGAAGCACGCGCGCCGCGCGAAGCTTGAATCCTGCTCCCTCCAAATGGGCAATGATCTTGCCGGTTTTCCCGGCAGCGAATGCGTCGGGCTTGATGATCGTCAGCGTACGAGTGCCAGCCATGCGTCACGATCCTATGAGTTTGCGAACGATGTCGCCGCGGGTGAGAAAGCCGACCAAGCGGCCATCCCGCACCACGGGCACGCGTTCGACGTCTTTGTTGGACATCACCGAGGCGACCTCGGCTAACGGCTGATCGGGCGAGACGCACAGGACCTGGCGCGTCATCACGTCGCGCACGGTGCGTCGCGTGTGATCGGCACCGTACCGTGACACCTCGGCGTGGCCGCCGCGGGCGCCGCCTAAAAATGTGGCGCTGTTGAGCATGTGCCGCATGAGCTCGCGCTCGCTCAGCATGCCGACCAACATGCCGTCCGCGTCCACGACCGGCAGGCCGCCGACGCCCGCGCGCACCATGTCGCGCGCCGCGTCGCGCAGCACCACGTCGGGATGCGTGGTGTGCGGCCGGATCGTCATCACATCCCGCACCGCGAGGTGCGGCGTGATCTCGATCTCGCCTAACGCAGGCAGCGCGACGATCTCGGCCGGCGTCGCGGCGGCCAACCACGCCTCCACCACGTCCGCTCGCGACAAGAGCCGCGAGAAGGCGCCGAGTACCTGCAAATACCGCGCGGCCTGGCGCGGTGGCGCGACGATCAGCACGATGAGCCGCGCCTGCTGCGACTCCGGGTCGAGCTCATCGCGCGAAATCGGCGTCGCCGCCACGCCGACGGCCACCACCAGCTCGAGCACCGCGTCCGAGCGACAATGCGTGAGAAACGCGCGGTCGCCCAACATGACGATGTCTTCGCCGCGCCCCTCCTCGAGCCGGGCGTGCAGCTTGTCCGGGTCGTCGACCGCGCCGGTCGCCGCGACACGCGCGATGAGCACCGAGGCCGCCGACGCGAGCGTGCTAGCCTCGAGCGGCGTCACGACGCGCTCGGCGCGGACGAGCTCCGAAAGCTTCACAGGCGATCCTTGAGCAACGGCACGAAATCCACCGGACGTTGGGCAATGCCGATGCCCGCGGCCTTGAACGCGTCGATCTTTTCCGCCGCGGTACCGGCCGAGCCGGAGATGATGGCGCCGGCGTGTCCCATGCGGCGGCCCGGCGGCGCCGTTTGTCCCGCGATGAATCCAACCACCGGTTTCGACATGTGGTCGCGCACGAACGCCGCCGCCTGTTGCTCGTCCGTGCCGCCGATCTCGCCCATCATTGCGACGGCTCTCGTCTCGGGATCGGCCTCGAAGGCCTGGAGGCAGTCGATGAAACTGGTGCCGTTGATCGGGTCACCGCCGATGCCGACGCAGGTCGTCTGTCCGATGCCGGCGCGCGTCAGCTGATACACGACCTCGTAAGTGAGCGTCCCCGAGCGGCTGACGACGCCCACGGTGCCCGGTGTGCAGATGCGTCCCGGGATGATGCCGACCTTGCTCACGCCCGGCGTGATGAGTCCCGGACAGTTAGGCCCGATGAGACGCGCCCCGCGGTCCTGCACGTACGGGGAGACGCGCGTCATGTCGAGTACGGGTACGCCCTCGGTGATGCAGACGATGAGCGCAATCCCCGCATCGGCCGCTTCCATCATCGCGTCGGCGGCGAACGGCGGCGGCACGTAGATCACGGCCGTGTTCGCACCCGTCGCCGCGACCGAGTCGGCCACGGTATCGAACACCGGTACCTGGTTCTCGAAGGTCTGCCCGCCCTTGCCGGGCGTCACGCCCGCCACGACGCAGGTACCGTAGTCGAGCATCTGCTTCGCGTGGAAGGAGCCGTCGCGACCGGTGATGCCCTGCACCACCACCTTCGTGTTTCGATCGATGAAGATGCTCACGCCGCTTTCCCTCCCGTCGCCAATCGCACGGCTTTCTGCACCGCGTCGTCCATGTCGGTCATCGCACTGAACCCGTGCTGCTGCAGGATCTGCACGGCAATCTCTTCGTTGGTGCCCGTTAGGCGTATGACCATGGGCACGTCGAGCGGCGCGTCGCGGGTGGCGGCAACGATGCCGTTGGCCACGTCGTCGGTGCGCGTGATGCCGCCGAAAATGTTGAACAGGATCGCCTTCACGTTCGGATCGCGCGTGATGATCTTGAGCGCGTTGACGACCTTCTCGGGATTGGAGGAGCCGCCGATGTCGAGGAAGTTGGCCGGCTCGCCGCCGTAGTACTTGACCAGGTCCATCGTCGCCATGGCGAGCCCGGCGCCGTTCACGACACAGCCGACGTTGCCATCCAACTTGATGAACGTGAGGTTCGCACGGCGCGCGGCAAGCTCGCTCGGGTTTTCCGCTGTTTCGTCGCGCAGCGCCGCGATGTCGGGCCGGCGATCGAGCTCGTTGTCGTCGATCACCATCTTCGCATCGAGCGCGAGCAAATCGCCACCGGTGGTCACGGCTAACGGATTGATCTCGGCGAGCGAGCCGCCGCTGCCGACGAACGCCTGCCACATCTGCCGCATGATCTTCGCGGCGTCGCGCGCGAGCTTCGGGTTCTTGTAGAGGAAGAAGCCGAGTCGCGTTGCCTCGAACGGCAGCAGGCCGTAGCGCGGATCGACCGGGAGCCGCATGATTTTTTCCGGCATCGTCGCGGCGACTTCTTCGATGTCGATGCCGCCCGCGGGACTCACCATGAAGACGGCGCGTTTCGAGCCGCGATCGACGATGATGCCCGCGTACGCCTCGCTCGCGATGTCCGCCGCCGGCGTGACCAGCACCTTGGGTACCGTGAGTCCTTTGATCTGCATGCCGATGATCTGGAGCGCGGCGGCGCGTGCGTCGGCGGGTGTGCGCGCGAGCTTCACGCCGCCCGCTTTGCCGCGTCCGCCGGCGTACACCTGCGCCTTCACGACGACACCGGTGCCGTACGCACGCGCGATGCGCTCCGCTTCATCGGGTGTGGTTGCCACATCGCCGGGCGGAACGGGAATTCCGTACCGGCGGAAAATGTCTTTGGCCTGATATTCGTGAATGTTCACAGACTCTCCAATGTGATCGTCGTTCCCGCCTCACCGCGCACCGCTTCGCGGCCGCGACTGAGCTCCGTAATGATAGCGCGCCCTCCGGTGCGTCGCACGAAATCCATCGCCGCGCGCACCTTGGGCGCCATGCTGCCTTCGCCGAACGCCGCGGCGCGATCGAGCGATTCCGCCTCGGCGATGGACAACGTGCGCAGCGCGCGCTGGCGCGGCGTGCCGAAATCCGCGTACACCGCATCGACGTCCGTTAGGATGAGCAGCAGACTCGCGCCCAGGTCGCGCGCGAGGACCGCGGCCGCGAGGTCTTTGTCGACCACGGCGTCGACGCCTTCCCATCCCAGCACGCGATCGGGATAGATGGGCGCGCCGCCGCCGCCGCACGCGACGACAATGGTGCCGGACGCAACGAGCCGCGCGATCACGCCGAGCTCGTGAATCGCGAGCGGCCGGGGGCTTCCCACGACGCGGCGCCAGCGTCCGCGCGCATCCTGCTTCACGGCCACGCCGGCGTCGGCGAGGCGTTGCGCACGCTCGTCGGAGAGCGCGTGGCCGATGAACTTGGTCGGCGTGGTGAGCGCCGGATCATCGGGCGCGACGTGGACCTGCGTGATCACGGTCGCCACCTCACGCGTGAGTCCGGCGCGGCGGAGCGCATTCTCGAGGGACTGCTGGATCATGTAACCGATCCAGCCCGCGGTGGCCGCGACGAGGACGCCTAACGGAAGCGGCGCGATCTCCGTCCGCGCCGCTTCGTTGCGCATCAGCTCGTCCCCCACCTGCGGCCCGTTGCCGTGCACGACGCACAGGTTCCACCCATCGAGCGCGAGGTCGACGATGGCGCCCAGGCTCTCGCGCGTGTGGCGGAACTGGTCGTGGATGGAGGACCGTTCGCCCGCCGGCGAGAGTGCGTTGCCGCCTAACGCAATGACCGCCACGCCCGGCGCGCCCGGCACCGTGCTCACGGGACGGGCTTGAGCAGGAGTTGGCCCAACGCGTCGTAGGCGCGGCCGAACGCGACCCAGTCGCCGCGCCGCAACGCCGCGTGCATCCGATCGTAGAGCTCGCGCACGCGCGCGCGAAAATCGCCCGGTGTCAGCGGCGTCGTGTCCGCGGGCGACGCCGGCGCGACGCCCAACGCTTCGGCCAGCGTCTTGCCCGTCGTCACCACCGTGTCGCGCGACACGGCGATCCGCGCCAGCGACGGCGGGACGTCGGCCTTCCACACGTACGCCGGCTGCACGAGCGCGAGCCCGTGCGCCAGCGGGACGACGCGCACTTCGCCGCGGCGGAGGCGCGCGTCGCGTGGAATCGTCGCCGTGCTGTCGAGCGCGCGTTGCATCTCGTCGAGGAGCGAGTTCCACCGCGGCCCGCGCGGCTGCTGGGGAACCCAATAGACCGTCCCTGCTCGACCGCCGGTGCCGAGCACGGCGCCGGCGAGCCGGTCGGTGGAATCGAGCACCGCCTGGCTGCAGCCAAGCCGGCCTCGACCGGTGGCGAAAAGCAGCGCGCTGCCGTCGCGCAGTACCGAGTCGGCGCCGCCGTTCCACGGCAGGTGGCCCATCCAGCTCGAGTCGCCGCTCAGACCAAACCGTGCGAGCAGATCGGCTTGGATGCGCACGCCATCGACGGGGGGCGGCAGCGCCGCCAGCAGCGCGGCCGACATGCGATCCGGCGACGCGAAGAGCGACGGGAACTCGCGCATCCACGTCTGCGCGAGCGGGCCGACCGTGACATCGGCGAGGAGAAACACGCGCCCCGTGTGCGCGTTCACGATCGCCGTCGCCGCGTGCCTAACGAGACCGTACTCGTCGTCGCCCACCGTGACGCGCTTGCTGAGCGGATAGTCGGCGCTGGCGTCGTACAGCGCGACGGTCCAATAGAGCGAATCGTCCGCCACCACCGGCAGCACCGACGTGCCCTGCACGAAGAACGGTGCGACGGCGTCGACGCGCTCCTCCACGCTGCGCCGCGTGAGCACGCGCACGCCGGCCCGGTCGAGCGACAGCAGCCGCAGGTTCTGCTGGCTCCACGCCTGCACGATGCGGTCGAATCCATCGTCCAACGCCGGCGCGGCGATGCTGCCGGTGCTGTCGAGAACGAGCGCGTAGCCGGGCACGGAGTCGTACACGAGCACCGGCGGCAACGGCCTCGCCGCGGCGCTCGCGCCCGGCGCGCCGAGCACCGGGTCGCCGTTGTCGTCGGCCATGCTCGCGCGCACCCGCGTGGCGTTCCACGACACCTCGCGCGGCGCCGCGGGCGAGCCCGCCGCGTCCAGGAGCGCGCCTTCCTGACTCGGCCCCGTCACCACCACCGCCGTTAGGCCGAACGGGGTGGCCGACCAGCCCACGCCGTGGGCGATGCCCTCCACATCGTGCCCCCGCTCCAGCGATTGCTCGAGCGGGAGCGGGTCCCAAACCGGCACCGTGCCCGCGGCGCCATCGGCCGATGGAAACACGAGCGAATCCGATCGCTCGATCCGGTCGAGGGCGTACGCGCGGCGAGTGTAATCCACGCGTACCTGCCGATACGGCCGCTCGCGCAGATCGGCGTCGGCTACCGGTGCGAAGTGCCGCGCGATCACCGGCGCGATCTCGCGCGCGCCGAACGCGACCACCAGCAGCGCGCCTAACGCAGTAACGGCCACGCGCAGCTGTCCCGTCCACCCGAAGAACAACACCACGAACGCCGCGGCCACGGTCGCGATCGACATCCAGAGGCTGACGGGAATGCCCGCGCGGTGGTCGGTGAAGGTGAACAATCCGTCCGGCCCGCTGCCCGTGAAGAGCACACGGTAGGCATCCAGTCGATAGCGCCACGCCATGAGCAGCAG
>JAICLH010000084.1 GCA_025927495.1 Gemmatimonadaceae bacterium | reverse complement strand
CCTGAGGGGTGGAAGGACATCAGTTGTCCCTGGGTGGAGAGTCTCGAATCGCCAGGCTCGCGCGCATGGCACTCACGTCGTGCAGACCATTGATGTTGTTCCACCCCCTCAGGCGGCGTCGCCGCCGCTTCCCTCAGCGCAGCGCTTCCCCAAGCGAGCGTCAGCGAGCGCTTCCCCATTCCCGAGTGCTGCTAGCGTTTCACTCGGAAGCCGCCATCCTCGTGCTCGAAGATCCACACCGCGAGGGGAGCCGGCGCGATCGGCGCATCGGGCTCGACGGCCATCCAGTCCGCGCCCGATCCGTTGCCGCGGTCACGCGGCGCGTCCACGATCGAGCGCGCGCGTCGCACCCACTGCTCCATGTTCGAGGGACGAAGATCCACCCAACCGCGCGGGGCGATGTCGGTGCCGCGTCCGTCGGGGTGAACGACTACGGTTTCACCGCGCAGGACCGACGCGCCATCGGACAACAGAATCGGAAGCCCAACGGACAGGATTTGTCGCCGTATCGCGTGGTCGCGCTCGCGCAGCAGCGCTTCGGCCTCACGCGCCAGGTGCGACGGATCCGCCGCCGCGAGCAGGCGCACGGACGAGCGCAACCGTCCGAGCGCGTACGCTTCGTACAACAGTTTGGTGAGGCGCGGGGGTCCGAGCATCTCGAACGCGATCGAGCGGACGCCGTGCTCGCTCTCGAGGCGCGCGAGTCCGTCGACGGCTGCGGCGCGCAGGTAGCCGGCGCGATACGTCGGCCCGAACGTCGCGCCGTCGAGCGCGGCGACGACATCCTTCCCCGTCGGACGTCCCTGGACTTCCATCACGACCGTCTCGGCGATCTCCTCCGGCGTCACGAGCTCCATCTGGCCTAACGCACTCACGGTCTCGAACTCGTCGCGCGCGAACACGCCGTTCTCGCCGACGTCGATGAACACGTTCTCGAGCGGCTGGCCCGTGCACGTCCAGCCCGACGCGCCGGGCGCGAACGCACCGGCCACCGGCAAGGGTCGCTCGCAGTCGACGATCTCGATCGTGCGGCCGCGCCGGCGGATGGCGCCGTAACCCAGGCGCCGCCAGGCGATGGCGGCGGTGGGCTTGATCTCGATGGTCGCCGGGGCCCCGGGCGTTCTGCCTAACAGAAACAAGAGCAGGCTCTGCGCGCCCGCCACCGCCGATTTGGACATGAGCGTGCGCGACGGCTTCTCCTCGCTGTGCGTGTACGGGATGTTGAGTCCCATGCCGCCCGTGCCGCTGGTGCCGATCTTGACGTACGTCTGCGTGCCCGCGCGCCGCATGCCTTCCACGAGCGCCTCGAGATGCCGGATGAGCTGCGGCAGCGGCAGCGTGAGCAGATGGCGCTCGACGCCCTCGCGCGTCACCGCGCCCTGATCGGCCGCGCGCAGCAGCGACAGCGCACTGGCGTGACCGTCCTGGTACGCCAGCGCCGTCGCCGTGTTGACGCAATCGACGACCAGATCGGGCCGGTAATCCACGAGCCACGTGAAGAGCAGGTTCTCATCGAGCGGACTCTGGCCGTACGGCGCGACGTAGTCCTCGACGAGGCGCCGGCGCGCCGCCGGATCGCCGAGGATCTCGTCGCGCGACCGCGTCGCGAGGTCGGCGGGCGCGAAGATGTTGCCCCACGCCGCGTCGATCGCCACCCCACCGGCGTTCGCGCGCAGCTCCTCCGCCGCCGGCTCCGCTTCCTCGCGCGTCAGGCCGGTGATGACGAGCCGGCGCGGTCCGTACGCCAGCAGGCGCTGCGCCACCGCCATGCCCACCAGGCCGCTGCCGCCCAACAACAAAACGGTCGAGTTCCGGAGTTCCATTCGTGCCTAACGCTCAGGTGTGATCAGGTCGCGCACCCGCTCGTGCTCGCGCGCCGTGAGCGGCCGCGCTTCGCCCGGCGCCAAGCGACCCAGCTCCACGGGTCCGAATCGCACGCGCACCAGACGCTCGACGCTCAACTCGAGCGCGCGGCACAACCGCCGCACTTCGCGGTTGCGACCCTCCGCAATGGTGACGCGCAGGATCCATCGACCGGCCTCGAGCGGCGACGCCGAGATGTCGTGCAGCTCCACCGGCCCATCGTGCAACATGACGCCGCGGCGCGCCGCGCGCACCGCCGTGGGCGCGTCGCCGTGTACCGTGACCTCGTACGTCCGCTCCACTTCGCCTTTGGGGTGCATGAGCGCGTGCGCCGCCGCGCCGTCGGTCGTGAACAACAACACGCCCTCGGTGAGATAATCGAGCCGCCCAACGTACGTCAAACCAGCCACGGGCGGAACGAATTCGAACACGGTCCGGCGTCCGCGCGGGTCGGACCGCGTGGTCATCACGCCCGCTGGCTTGTTGAGCACGAACCACTGCTCGCCGACGGGCCCACCGACGCGCTTGCCATCCACGACGATGGCATCGCGCGCCGGGTCCACCACCTGGCCGATTTCGGCGCGGGAGCCGTTGACCGTGACGCGTCCCGACTCGACCAGCGCTTCGGCCTTGCGACGGGATGCGACACCCGCACGCGCGAGCGCGCGCTGAATGCGCATCGGCATGGCGATCAGAGCGGGCGTGGCTCCGCGCGCAGCGCGACCGCGAGCTCGTCGGCGCGCGGCAGCTCGCCCAGATGCCTGAGCGCGAACTGCTCGAGGAACGCCGGCGTCGTCCCATAGAGGAGCGGGCGGCCCAACCCTTCGGCTCGCCCAACGACGTCGATCAAGCCGCGCTCGAGCAGCGTCTTGAGCATGCCGCCCACCGACACGCCGCGAATCTCCTCGATGTCGGCGCGGCCAATGGGCTGGCGGTAGGCGACGATCGCCAGCGTCTCCAGCGCCGCCGACGAGAGGCGCTGCGGCCGCGAGGCGAGTTGGGCGCGCTCGATGGTCTCCGTGAATTCGGGACGCGTGAGCACCTGCCAGCCGCCGCCTAACTCGACCAACTCCACGCCGTGGCCCTGGTTGTCGTAGCACTCGCGGATCTCGTCGAGCGCCATCGCGAACGCGGCCGGCGACGATTCGGGATCGAGCGCGTGCAGCTCGTCGAGCGGCACGGGCCGGTCGCTCGCGAACAGCGCGGCCTCAAGCAGCTTCGCTAGCGGCGACACGCGAGATCTCCACATCGGCGAATGGACGCGGCTGGCTGAGCCGCAACTCTCCGCGGCGCGCCAGCTCGAGCAAGCCGAGGAGCGCCGACAATACTTCCCACGGCTCCGCCTCGAGCGCCACGACGTCGCGCCAGCGCGCGCTCGCTCGTAAGGCGAGCACCGCGCGGATGGTCGCGATCGCGCCTTCGACGTCGAGCGCGCGCGGCACGATGTCGTGCACGTCGGGCTCGCGCAGCAGGCGGAGCACGCGGTCCACCGCGGCGAGCAACTCCGGCAACGACAACGACAGCGGCGATTCCGGCGGCGCGACGGGCTCGGCGGGCAGGTAGCCGCGCGCGAACCGGCGGCGGCGCTCCTCACCCCGGTGCTCGAGCACGTCCACCACCTCGCGCACCTGCTGGTACTCGAGCAGCCGCCTAACGAGCTCGGCGCGCGGGTCGTCCCAGGCGTCGTCGTCGCCGTGGCGAGGCAGCAGCATCTGGACCTTGATACGCAGCAGCCGCGCGGCCATCTCGAGATAGTCTGCCGCCTGGCCCAGGCCTAACGAATGGATGCGCGCCAGGAACTGTTCGCAGATGCGCGCGATCGGGATGTCGGTGATCTCGACCTGCTCTTCGCGGATGAGCGTGAGCAACAGGTCGAGCGGTCCGGAAAACTGATCCAGCTCGACGATGAACGACGACTCCACATTTGGATCAGGCTCGGCGAACGGCACGCTCGGCATGGGCTCGATGGCGACAGCGCTCACGCCACACCCGGCAGAAATTGACTCGGCACGATGAACCCCACGATCGGTTGCATCAGATGCGCGTAGCCGAAGAACGCCGGGTACATCCATCTGTCGAGCAGGCCGACGCCGAAATACAACAGTGCGATGAGAATAATGATGCCGTACTGCCCGATCTTTTGATATTCGAGCGCCCACGCCGGCGGCAGCAGGTATTTCAATACGTGCGAGCCGTCCAGCGGCGGGATCGGCAGCAGATTGAACATCGCCAGGAAGAGATTGATCAGAACCCCCCACACCACCATTGCTTGAAGGATCGCGATCACGCCCGCCGTCGCCGGCACCGTTTGCGCAATCAGGCCCAGAAGCACGAGGACCGGCACACTGACGATCGCGATGGCGATGTTCGTCGCGATGCCGGCGAGCGACACGATAATGTCACCGCGTTTGAACTTCCTGTAGTTGCGCGGATTCACCGGAACCGGCTTCGCTCCGCCGATGATCGGACCATGCGCCAACACCATCACGAGCGGCAGCAGGATGCTCATGAATGGGTCGATGTGCTTGATCGGGTTCCACGTGAGACGTCCGAGCTGATACGCGGTGGGGTCGCCCTGTTTCAGGGCTGCGTATCCATGTGCGTACTCATGCGCGATCATCGCGAAGAGCAACGCAGGAAATGCCACGATGAAGGTCTGAAAAGTCCCCAAGTATCGATGGCCGGAGGGGAGAAAAAGCCTGCTCGGCTTGTCGGCGCGAAAGGTAGTGGACCACTCTGCCTAAGTCAAAGATGTGTCGCGCCTTGACATCGATCACGTGCACTTCTAGACTACGCGCTTCCCGAGACCGATTCATCGAGCGCCGTCGGAGACCTCGTGCCACGTATCGATTCAGCGAAAAAAAACATGCGCAAGTCGCGCGCGGCCGCGGTGCGTAACCGCGCACAGCGCTCGGAGCTTCGCACCGCCGTCAAGAAGGCAGGCGCCGCGGATGCCACCGATGCCCAGCGCAAGCGCGCGGTCCAGCTGCTCGATCGTGCCGCGCGCAAAGGCCTGATCCATCGCAACGCCGCCGCGCGTCGCAAGAGCCACCTGGCGAAAAAAGCCGCGCACTGAGCGCTTCGCCCAACGGAAAGCAACAGCCCGGAGCAACTCGCTCCGGGCTTCGTTTTGCGCGGTCTTCTCGGGAAAGTCGGGAGTCGGTCGAGTTGTCGGGCCGCTGTCTCGGCGGGAATCGGAGCGACTGCATTATCAAACGACAACTGCATCAAAGGATAACGAAAGGGAAACAAGCGATAACGAAAGTGATCGTTCTGCGCGGAAGGGAATATCATCGCCCATTGGGCGATAGGTTCTTTTGTTTGTTAAACAACAAAGGCCCATCTTCCTATTGAGCTACCGCACTCTCCCCGGCGCAGGACGATCACTTTCGTTATCCCTTGTTTCCCTTTCGTTATCTTTTGATGCAGTTGTCGTTTGATAATGCAGTTGTCGCTTAGACGCCGTTGTCGACGAGACCAGCCACGCACGCTGGTCCTCATAAGCGAACAACGCGTCGCGGGTTTGTCCGGCTTGTTCGGCAAAGTCCGCTCTAAAGCGCCGCCAGCTCCGCCCCGCACCGCTCGCAGTACCACTCCGTGGGATAATTGAGCGTGCCGCATTCCTGACACTTGAGCGTCTTCACCTGATCCTGTCCCCCTTCCTTAGGCAGCGTGTTTTCCTCGACCGCTCGCCCAACGGTCGGCAGCGACGCACCGGTGGTACTCGCCACTTGCTGCGGCGGGGTTTGCGACCCGATGGCGCCCGACGCCCGCGACGCCGGTGCAGAGGCGCCGCTTCCAACCGCCACGCCCTCGCCGCTCGTGCGCGGCTCGATCATCGTCTTCAGGAACTCGAGATCATCGAACGGGCCGCCCGTTGGGCCGACGTCGGGCGCGCTGTTGCGCCGCGGCGAGGCGGAGCCGGGCTGCGTGTCGCTCGTCGTTGCCGACGCCGCGGCAGCCGGACGCGCCGGCGTTTGCGGAGCACGGTCGAAGGGCGTCTGCTGCCAGTCGTCTCGCTTGCCCGCACCGCTCTGCGGCGCGGTTGCCGGACGCCGCGGCTCGGGTGGCTGCGCCGCAGGCTGGTTCGTCGCTGCCGCAGGAGCGGCCGATGCCGGCGTGCCGCCGCTCGCCTCGAGCATCGTGCGCAGCCGTGTCAGCTCGGCGGCCACGTGGGACCGCTCGTCCGCCACCGCGGCGAGCGCCGTTTGCGTGCGCGCGCGAACTTCCTCGTGGAGCTCTTCGCTCAGCTCGCCGACGGTGGATCGCAACTCGGCTTCGAGCGCTTCGTCGCGATTTTTCGCGTCGTCGACGTCGAGCGACGAGAGACGCTCCATGAACGAGCGCTCGAGATTCTGGAGCGCGGCGCGGTGCGAACCAAGCTCCTCGACCACGCGGGCGAGTCGGGCCGCATAGTCCGCGTGGACCCGCTCGAAGATGTGCGCGGGCGTCGTCGCTCGTTTCGCTTCGAGCATCGCGAGCCACGACTCGTAGCGCTGCCGCTCCTCGAACAGCGCCGTCACCTGCTCCGTGTTCACCGCTTGATCCGTCATGCCTTCCCCCGCCGGCTCGTGCGAGCCGTGCTGCGCGATTGGACATCTGCTTTCACGGCGCGCGCCGCGACTAACGCGGCCACCTGCTCCGCCGTGAGCTCAGGTAGTACCCGAGGCGGCAAGGTTTCGCCGACCACCGCGAATCCGGTCGCCACAGGCGGGTGCGCGTGCACCACCGCCGTGACATCCGGCCGTCGTGAGTACATTCTAAGGTGTAGGTAGACTTCCGACGATGCCTCACGGTAACTTCGTGCCCCACGCGAGGTTCGACGAGTCCCATCAAGTGCTACCTCCACCAGGTCGGCGGGCCGGACGTCGACTTTCGACATGCTCGACGGAGTGACCAGCACCCGGTCGGGACCAAGGCGCACCGACACGTTGCCATCCAGACCGGCAATGAGACCGCGCTCGTAGAGACGCCGGCACACGACGACGACCGCGCGTCGCAGAGCGAGCGTCCCAGAGCGAGATGTCATCCGCCCAGGCGGTACACCACATGTCCGCCCACGATCGTGTACACTGCGCGTCCGGTCAGTGTCCGTCCAGCATACGGTGTGTTGCGGCCCTTGGACAAGAACGACGACGGATCCACCGTCCAGGTGCGGGCAGGATCGAACACGGTGACGTCGGCCACGGATCCTTGGGCGAGTGTCCCGCCCTGCAAATGGAACAGCGCCGCCGGCCGGCACGACATCCGGTCGACGAGCGTCGCGAAATCGATCACGCCCGGCGTGACGAGCTCCGTGACCACGAGCGCGAGCGCCGTTTCGAGTCCGATGATCCCGAAGGGCGCATCCGCGAACTCCCGCTCCTTGGCGTCGTAATGGTGTGGCGCGTGATCGGTGGCGACAAGATCGATGGTGCCGTCGCGCAGCGCCTCGCCTAACGCAGCCACGTCGGCCGCGGTGCGCAGCGGCGGATTCATTTTGGCATGCGTGTCATACCCCTCGCACGCATCCTCGGTGAGCGTCAAATGGTGCGGCGTCACCTCGGCGGTCACGCGGATGCCGCGCTCCTTGCCCCACCGGATGAGCTCCACGCTGCCCTTGGTAGACATGTGCGCCAGGTGGACGTGTCCGCCGGTGCGCCGCGCGAGCAGGATGTCCCGGATGACCATGATCTCCTCGGCTTCCGTCGGAATGCCGGGGAGGCCCAGGCGCGCGCTCACCACGCCTTCGTTCATGGCGCCGCCTTTCGCCAGCGTAGGCTCCTCGCAGTGATCGATCACCGGAATGTCGAACGCCTGCGCGTACTCGAGCGCGGTGCGCATGAGGTGCGCACTCGCGACTGGACGGCCGTCGTCGCTCACCGCCACGGCCCCGGCGCCCATCATCTCGCCGAACTCGGCCAGCGCCTCACCGCGCTGCGCAACGGAGATCGCGCCGATTGGATAGACGCGCGCCGCGTTGGCCCGGAGCGCCTGGCGGATGATGAAGCCCACCGCCGCCTGGTTGTCGGTGACCGGCTCTGTGTTAGGCATCGCGCACACGGCGGTGAATCCGCCGGCGGCCGCCGCCCGCGCACCCGTCGCGATCGTCTCCACGTCTTCGCGGCCGGGCTCGCGCAGGTGGCAGTGCACGTCGATGAACCCGGGCGATACGTAACAGCCGGCGCAATCCAGGACATCTGTCGACTCGCCGGCGTCGATCGTGCCGCCTAACCGGGCGATCTTGCCCTCGGCGATGAGCAGGTCGCCGCGCTCGTCCAGCCGACGCGACGGATCCAGCAGCCTGCCGCCCTGCAGCAGCAATCGGCGCGTCACCGCTCCGACCCTCCCTTCGCTGCTTCCGCCAACTCCGGCCGCCCGCCGGCGAGCAGGTAGAGCACCGCCATCCGGATCGCCACTCCGTTAGTCACCTGGTTCAGAATCACGCTGTGCGGACCGTCTGCCACATCGGAATCGATCTCCACGCCGCGGTTCATCGGCCCGGGGTGCAGGATCAGCACGTCCCGCGGCGCGCGCGCGAGCCGCTCGCGCGTGATGCCGAACACGCGGTTGTATTCCCGCAGCGATGGGATGTAGCCCGCCGTCATCCGCTCCAATTGCAGACGCAGGATGTTGAGCGCCTCCGCCCACTCGATCGCTTCCTCGACGCGCGAGAACACCGTCACGCCGAACTCCCCGATTGCCCACGGGAGCAGCGAGCGCGGGCCGCACACCCCAACCTCGGCGCCCATTTTCTTGAGGCCCCAGATGTTGGACCGCGCCACGCGCGAGTGGAGCACGTCGCCCACGATGCATACCCGGCGCCCCGCGAGCGTGCCGAAGTGATCGCGCAGCGTGAGCAGGTCGAGCAGACCCTGCGTGGGGTGCTCGTGTGTGCCATCGCCGGCGTTGATCACGTTGCTCTCGATACGGTCGGCCAGAAAGCGCGCCGCGCCCGACGCACCGTGCCGGATCACGACCATGTCGATGCGCATCGCCTCGAGATTCCGCGCCGTGTCGACCAGGGTCTCGCCCTTCTGCACGCTCGACCCCGACGACGCCACGTTCACGGTGTCGGCCGACAGCCGCTTCTCGGCGAACTCGAACGAGATGCGCGTGCGCGTCGACGCCTCGAAAAACAGGTTGACGATCGTCTGGCCGCGGAGCGCCGGCACCTTCTTGATCGCCCGCTCGGAGATCTCCTTGAACGGCTCAGCGGTATCGAGGACGAGTTGGATTTGCTCGGAGGTGAGCGGCTCGAGACCGAGCAGGTCCTTGCCGAGTGCGCTCGTCACGCGTCGTCGTCGCGGCGGGCGATCACCACGCCGTCCTTGCCATCCAGTTCTTCGACGAGCACGTCGACGCGGTCGCGCGGCGCAACGTCGATTCTCTTGCCCACGACGTCGGCGTGGATTGGCAGCTCGCGACCGCCGCGATCGACGAGCACCGCGAGCGCAATGCGCGCCGGCCGTCCGAAGTCCGCGAGCTCGTCGAGCGCCGCACGCACGGTACGTCCGGTGTAGAGCACGTCGTCGACGATCACGACGAACCTGTCCTCGAGGTCCCACGGCAGCTTGGTAGCGCCGACGACGGGACGCGGCCCCACGGTTTGGAGGTCGTCGCGATAAAGTGTGATGTCGAGGGCGCCGCGCGGGACGTCGACGTCGTTGCGGGCTTTGATCGTGGCGGCGATCCGCTCGGCGAGTTGCACGCCGCGGCGCTGGATGCCGACGATGATGAGATTGTCCGTGCCGTCGTTCAGCTCGACGATTTCGTCTGCCATGCGACGCAGCGTGCGATCCATCGCGCGCGCGTCGAGAATCGTGGTTGCGCTGGGCATGTCGTCCGAAGCGGGGACTTAGGCCGAGGCCGGCCTGGACCCTCCGTCGCAGCACGCGACGTCGGGGCCGCAGGGAGGTTAACCGGCTCGCGAGAGCGAAGCAACCCACGCGAAGACGCGGGGGAAGTCAGAGGGAAGCGCGCGGACCGCTGCGGCCACTTCGGACGACCCATTTCTAGAATAGGTTTAGTGGTTTCGGGAACATTCACCATTCGCTTTCGATTCTGACCCGACCTTGACGCCGTGTTACAGAGTCCGCTCGAAATCCTAACGACACGTCAACCTCGACGCGGGCGCCCGATCGTAGTGTGATTACCGAGGCCGCCGACCACGCTGACTGGCGAGCGGCAGGCCCGTATACGACCGGGAGGAGATATGCTTCGCCGCACTATCAAAACACCGCGCGCCGTAGCGCTCGTCGCCGTCGCGACTTTGCTGTCTGCAGCTCCCGCGGTGCTCGGGGCGCAGGCCGCTTACAACCAGCCCGACAGCATCCAGGTTGCAATGCTCACGCCGACGCCCATCCATAGCGACGCGGACCGCGTCGCCCGCGAGCTGCATCCCTCGTGGCGCGGGCACGCCGGCGGCGCCCTCAAGGGCACTGTGACGCTCACGCTCGAGCGCATCGGCGTACCCGAGAGCGCGATCGACCCGGCGTGGCCGGTGCTCGTGCGCTGGGAGTACGAGTCGCGTGATCCGTCCAAGTCGTTCACGGCCGAGTTGTTCGGGAGCGGTAACGCGAACGGCAAGATGCTGCTGCACGGTGTGATCACGAGTGGTTACCGCGCGGGGCAGGAAGTGGACGTGAACGTGGGCGGCGGCGAGGGTGCGCGCGCGACGATGGCGTTCGTGGGCGCCGACCCGATGCGGTAACGCCGGCAAGTGGCCTAACGGTGGCAGACGTGGGTTCACACGCCGCCGACTCGTGTCGCGCTCTCCCCCGGAGCGATCACGAATCGACGGCGTGTGGGCTTTTTTCGCGCTGCTCCTCCTTGAGAATACGCGTCACGAACCGCCACCGTCGCCACGGCAGCACGAACGCCTTCCGCGTGGCGCGCTGCACGCGCTCGCCGATCTCCCGGCTCAATGTCGGCTCCGGCCGCGCCGGCTCGGCCAGCGCGTCGTTGGTCTGCAGCACGCAGTGCACGTACTGATTGCGCATCCACACGTCCTCGAGCGAATAGTGGCGCAACGAGAAGCCGGCGGCGCCCGCTTCCGCGAGCAGCGTGGGCAGCTCGACGACGTTGTCGATGATCTGCAGCTCCTGCGGCCGGTTGCGCTGGAGCGACCGCTGATACTGCGGGCTCGGGTACGTGAGGATCAACAGCGCGTTGGGCGCGCTCAGCCCCTTCAGCCTAACGAACAAACCCGGCCGCTCGGCTTCGGGAATATGCTCGATGACGTCGACCAGCGTGATGACGTTGAACGCCCCGCCCGTCCGCTCGCGGATGTGTCCGGCGTCCGTCAGGATGTCCGCGGTAAAAAACGAGACGTTCGACTTCCGCACGGTGTGCGACGCGTACCAAACATTGCGGCCGCCCAGGTCGATGCCCCACACGCGTCCGCCGCGTGCGCGGCCGGCGATGCGCTCGGTGACGATCCCGATGCCGCACCCGACGTCGAGCACGCGATGTCCAGGCTGCACGTACGGCTCGATGCGCCGTGCCGCCAGCTCGATGCGCCGGTTGCCGAACAACCGGTACTGCACCATGCGAGACTCGAAGAACTCATCATAGAACGCGCGGACCTGGGCGCGAGCGACCATCCAGAGACCTCGTGGCGTGATGAACTGCGAACCCGCGATGATGCCGGCGCATACCGGCTATTCCGCAATAAAGGCAAGTCATGCGCCCGATGTGTGAAGAATCGAAGAAGAAGCGAGCGCGACACGGGGATGCGCACGAATCGTCATGGATGCTTGACGCCGAGGCCCAACCGCCTATCGTCTCTGCGCCAAGTCCGTCCGGTCTGGCGAATTCACTCTCGGAGCCGCCGAGCCTGCAGGAGAGCGCACATGGTTGACGTGACCGTCGAGGGCGATCGAGTTCGATTCGACGTGGATGGGTGGGACAAGATGTGGGCGCTGAAGAGCCGCTTGGAGATTCCGCTCGCACACATCACGTCGGTGCGCGTCGATGCCGAGCCGGCGCGCGGATGGTGGCATGGGTTCCGGATGCCGGGCACGCAGATTCCCGGCGTGCTCACCGCGGGGACCTTCTATCAGCATGACGGCGCGGTGTTCTATGACGTCCACGACCCCGAGCACACCATCGTGATCGAGCTCGACCACGAGCATTACCATCGGCTCGTGGTCGAGGTCGCCGATCCCGCCGCCACGGTGTCGCTCCTCGACGACGCGCTGCACGGGCGCGCGTGACCCGGTGCGCCAACGGCGGCGCACGTGGCCCGCCGGTGGCGTTCGTTCGTCGTGGATCGTTAGGCGGTCGCGCCTGCGCGCGACTAGAGCTGCGCCCGGCGTCCGCCCGTCACGAGTCGCACGATCCACGTGAGGATGACGGCGCCGAGAATCGCGATCAGGATCGTGTAGATCAAGTTGCCTTGGCCCGCGAATCCGAGCGAGCGCATGATGAAGCCGCCGATGATCGCGCCCACGATCCCGACGACGATGTCCATGAGCGCGCCGTAGCCCGATCCCTTCATCAATTTACCGGTGATATAGCCCGCGATCAGGCCGACGATGATCCACCACACGATTGCCATGGTCGTGTCCTCAGTTGAGGGAGACAGCGCGTCCACGAAGCCGGCCACCAGGGCCGAGCAGCCACACCAGGGATCTGTCGCACAAGTTGAGCCTGACGGATCGGCTTGGCAAGCAGAGCGCGCGTCCATGGGCGGAATATGACGTGCGCGAGTGAACAACGCTTGGTGCGCGAGGCTTACGCCTGCCACAGATGGTGGTCCCGCTCTTGCTTTTCCACACGCCCGTCCAGCGCAGTGGGGCCGTACGGACGATGTGGCGGCCTTCACGCCTTGCGTACACATCACTCATGTGGAGTCCGCAGCTATGCGTGTGTCGATGGTCGTCCCCAGTCTCATGCTTGCAGTCGGCGCGGCGACGGTCGCGCCGTCCATTGCCCGTGCGCAAGTCGGGCTCGGTGTTGGCGGCGGGTTCACGTTCCCGGTGAGCTCGCTCAGCACGACCAACAAGACCGGTTACAACGTGCTCGCGGCGCTGTCGTTCCGCTCCGACTCGTTCCCGTTAGGTTTTCGTATCGACGGCATGTTCAATTCCCTCCCCACCAAGATCACCGATGCGCGGACCCTGCAGGTCTGGACGGTGAACGCGAACCTGGTGGCCAATCTGGTGAACATGACCTCGAAGCCACCCGTTGTGCCGTATCTCATCGCCGGTATCGGCTGGTACAACGACAAGTACCACGTGCGCACCTTGGGGAGCACCGTGATCCTGTCGGGCAACACGAGCGAGAACGATTTCGGAATGAACGCGGGCGCGGGGATCCGCATCGCCCTCGGCAACTCGAGCCTGTTCGCGGAGGGGCGGTACCACTACGTGTTCACGCCCCGCCAGCGGCTGCAGATGATACCGGTCACGTTCGGCATCAGCTTCGGCAACTGACGGCGCCCGGGCGGCGCCCAACGGGAGAGCGGCGGCGCGGTTTTCGCGCCGCCGCTCTTGCGTTACGGCACCACCTTGAACGTGAGTCCCAAGCTCCGCGTGCTCGGCACGCCGAACATCTCCTCGCCCTGTGCCGGCCCTGTATCGAGCACGGATTGGGGATCGAAGTTAGGCGCGGCGGCATGGATCCAGAGGTTGCGACCGATCACGGCGACCTCGAGCGTCGTCACGTGCAGCCGCGCGGCGAGGTCCGGTTGAACCGTGTAACCGAGACGGACTTCCCGGAGCTCGAACGCACTGGCGTCGTATACCGAAAACGTCGCTGTTTGCGCCATCTGCTCGAAGTAGAACTGCGGATCCACGGGCGTCGTATTCGGCGTCCCGTCCGGGTTGACACCCGGCAGAATGAAGCTGCCCCCTCCACGCAGCGCGGCCGTCGATGCGAGCGTTCCCCAGAACGTTCCATAGCCATTGGTCTCGCTGTACACGCGGCCGCCATGTCGGCTGTCGACCAGCAGCATCAGCGAGAACTGCCGGTACCGGACATCATTCTCGAGACCCCCCACCCACGACGGCAATTCGGAGCCGAGCGGTGCGTTCTGCAGGATGGGCAGGCCGCCCGACATGATCACCCTGCCTAACGAATCCCGCACCGGCACCTCGGCTTCGATCGTGCCGTACGGTTGGCCCATCACCACGGCGGCGTGGCCACCGAGGCCGACCAGGCCTCGACCCGGCGTCGCCCCGTCGGTGCGGCTACGGTTTGTCGCGAAATGCACGCCGACATCCCATTGCAGGTCTTTGTCGCGTTCGAGGGCCCTCGCACCGAGTGCCAGCTCGACGCCGCGGTTCGAAACCGCCATTGGGTTTACCGAGGCAAAACCGGTCGAGTTGAGGTTGAAGTACCGCGACCGCGTGCGCTCGTCGTAGTACGTCGCGTCGAGCGATGCCCGGTTGCGCAGAAGACCGAGGTCGACCCCGCCTT
>JAICLH010000216.1 GCA_025927495.1 Gemmatimonadaceae bacterium | reverse complement strand
TCCCCAAGCGAGCGCCAGCGAGCGCTTCCCCATTCCCTTGACCGCTATCAGAATCTCTGACGCAGCTCACAAGTGCTGTTCTCTTGCGCCTTGCACTTGACGTGTGAAGGTCAGGCTTTGTCCGGCGTTGTCCGGCCGTGTCCGCCTTTCAGGACCTTCACGAGAGCGACGATACGCTCGACCTGCTCTTCCTGAGTCAGGTAGGTCGTATCGATGAGCACGGCGTCTTTCGCCTGGACGGTCTGGGTGGAGTCGCGCGCGTCGCGCTGCACCAATCGCTCGGTCTCTTCCGCGATCTGCTGATCCGCAGGCGACCGGCCGAGTCGTTGGATGAGGCGACGGCGGGCGCGCTCCCACGGATCGGCGATGAGAAAGATCTTGAGGTGCGCGTCGGGGAACACGACGGTACCGATGTCGCGCCCGTCGACCACGACGCTGCGACCGGTGGCCAGGCTCCGGACTTGTGCGTTCACCCAATCGCGGACGCCGCGCATTTGGGCCACGCGCGAGACGTTCTGCGTCACCGCCCCGCCGCGCATCTCCTGCTCGAGCTCGACGCCGTCGACGAGCAGCACGAACGATCGCCGCTCATCGCGCGCCGAAACGCGTTGGGCGGCAGTGAGCACATCGGGCTCGTTCCATTGTTGGGCGCCGCACGCGCGCAATACGGCGGCGGTGGCCGCGCGATACAGCGCGCCCGAGTCGATGTGGTAAAAGCCTAACCGTTCCGCCACCCACCGTGCGGTGGACGACTTGCCCGCCGCGGCCGGTCCGTCGATGGCGACGACGATCGGCGTGGCGGGATCGCGGATGCGCGGGATGTAGGGTGGCGTGGGCTGATTCATCGACCGGTCACGGGATACCGACGAGGATAACGGCGGATATCAATCCAGTGATCACGAGACGACTGCGCGGGCGATGTCGTCCCAGAAGCCGGGGTAAGACACCGCCACGCAGGTCGTATCGTCGATCGCGATCTCACTGTTAGGCAACGCCCGAAGCACCCCAAACGCCATCGCGATGCGGTGGTCGCCGTGCGTCTGGACGCGGCCGCGGAGCGGGCGCTCGGAGCCTTCGATGCACATGCCGTCCGGCAGCTCGTCGGCGTTCACGCCCACAGCGCGCAGGTTGGCGACGACGGTGGCAATGCGGTCGCTTTCCTTGACGCGCAGCTCTTCGGCGCCGCGAATGGTCGTCGTGCCGGCGGCGCGTGCGGCGAGACACGCGATGAGCGGGAGCTCGTCGATCATGGACGGGACGTCGTCGCGGCCGAGATCGATGGCGACGAGCGACGAGGGCCGAGCGACGACGGTGCCGACTGGCTCCCCGCCCTGCGGTTCGCCGTGCTCGAGTGTGAGGTTCGCGCCCATGCGCGCGAGCGCCGCGTAGAAGCCGGTGCGCGTGGGGTTGAGACACACGTCGGGGAGCGCGAGCTCGCCCTGGGTCGCCAGCGCGGCGAGCGCGGCGAGGAACGCCGCCGAGCTCGGGTCGGCGGGGACCCGCATGTGGAGCGGGGCGAGCCGATCGCGCGGCGCCAGCCTAACGGTGGCGCCGAGTACGTCGACGGTCGCGCCTAACGCAGTGAGGATGCGCTCGGTGTGATCGCGCGATCGCGCGGGCTCGTGCACCGTCACCTCGACGCCCGCGACGAGTCCGGCGAGCAGAATCGCGCTCTTGACCTGCGCGCTGGCCGTTTCGGAGCGCCAGGTGATGCCGTGGAGGTGGCCGCCGCTGACGGTCATCGGCAAACCGTCGGCGGGCGCGACGTCGACGGTTGCGCCCATCTCCCGCAACGGTTTCGCGATGCGGCGCATGGGCCGGCGGCTCAAGCTGGCGTCGCCGACGAACCGGCTCGTGAACGGCAGCGCTGCCGCGACGCCGGCGAGGAGACGCGTCGTGGTGCCGCTGTTTCCGCAATCGAGGTCGCCGGTGGGCGCCGTCAAGCCGCGCGGTCCGCGACCGGCGATCGTAATGTCGGTCGAGAGCGGCGGCACGGGCACGCCCAGCGCGCCTAACACCGTGGCGGTGCTGTGTACGTCGGCCGACGGCAGGATGTCGCGGATGCGCGAGGCGCCCTCGGCGAGGGCGGCGAAGATGAGCGCGCGGTGGGAAATCGATTTGTCGCCCGGGACCCGGATCGTGCCGCCGACCTTCATGCGCGGCGTTCTCCGCCGTTGCCGCCCGCGGCCTCGCGGCGCCAGTTCATCGCGCGCTCCCACATGGCCGCGAGGCGCTGGTCATCGTGCGTGTCGAGCGCGACGCTCAACTGCGCGAGCGTGGCCTCGAGCTGGCCCAGGGCCGCGCGCAGCTCGTCCGGCGCGCCCTTGAGCAGCGCCGGCCACGCGCCTAACGGAGTGGCGGCGAGACGCGTGGTATCGCGCGCGCCCGAGCCCGTCGCGGCCGGGACGATGTTGGCCGCGGCCAGCGTGTGGGCGAGGGCCAGAGCCGTGAGCTGCGGCAGGTGGCTCACCCACGCCATCAGCCGGTCGTGGTCCGACGCGGTGCGATAGTCGAGGCGGTGCGCGCCCGCGGTGCGCCAGAGCCAGTCGGCGGCGCGCCGGCCCCGCGCATCGAGTCGGTCCTCGACGCACACGGTGGCGCCCACGAACATGTTGGCCCGCGACGCGCCGAAGCCGTGGTCGTGCGACCCGGCCAGCGGGTGCGTGCCCACGGCGCGGTTCCACAGCGACTCGTCCATGCCTAACGCTTGCCGCTGCTGCAACCCGCCCACGTGAAAGATCCGCGTCGGGGGCTGCACCACCTCGATCACGGCGCGAGCGACCTCGGCGATGCGGGCGAACGGCACGGCCAGAACCACCGACGTGGCCCCGTCACACAGCGCCGCGAACGGAGCGGCGCCCCCCGGCACCGCGATGCCCGCGGCGGCCGCAAGCTCCCGGTCGCTGGTCGATGTGCTCCACCCGCGCACTTCGACGCCCTGTGCGACGAGCGCGCGCGCGAGCGAGCCGCCGATGCAACCGAGTCCGACGATCGCGACCGGACGTCGCGACGCAGTGGACGATGTCATCGGAGCCACTGCTCGAGCGCGGTGGATGCGTTGGTGCCGGCGTCGCGGTACTTCACGATCACCGGCGTCTGCACCGAGAGACCCTGCGCGCGCGCCCAGTCACCGGCGAGCGGCCGCGTGCCCGGCACGACGACGGCGCCGGCCGGGATTTCCAGCGGCGCATCTCCCCGAGCCCGATACGTGGCCTCGCGCACGGCGTCGTACACCGGCACGCCGTGGGTGAGAATCACGCCGGCGGCGAGCACGGCGCCCTCGCGCACCACCGTGCCCTCGTACACGCCCGAATTGCCGCCCACGAAAACGTCGTCCTCGATGACCACCGGCGCGGCATGCACCGGCTCGAGCACGCCGCCGATCTGTGCGGCCGCGCTCAAGTGGACGCGCGCGCCGATCTGCGCGCAGGACCCGACCAGCGCGTGCGAGTCGATCATCGTGTTCGGGCCCACCCAGGCGCCCACGTTGACGTACATCGGCGGCATGCACACCACGCCCTTGGACAGAAACGCGCCCCGCCTAACGGTTGAGCCGCCGGGCACGATACGTATGCCTTGCGACTGCTGGATCGCTTGCGCCGGGAACAGGTGCTTGTCGAAGAACCGAAACGACGACTTGCCGCCCAACGACATGTCGGCGATGTGCCCGATGCGGAAACCGAGCAGAATGCCCTGTTTCACCCAGGGTACGGCGCGCCAGCGTCCGTGCGCATCGCGCTCGGCGGCCCGCACCTCGCCGCGCTCGAGGGCGCCGAGCAGCGCGGTGACGGTGTGCTCCACGTCGTCCACCGGCATGTCGGCGGCCGGCGTGTCCATGAACTCGCCGATCCGGCGTTGCACGACCGCCAGGTCGAGGAACGGCATGGCGTAGCTCACGCCAGCGCTCCGGCGGCCACCAGCGCCGCGCGCACCTCGTCCGCCAGCTCATCGCGCAGCGGAACTAACGGAAGCCGGAGCACGTTGCCGGCGCGGCCCAACATCGCCAGCGCCGCTTTGACGGGGATGGGATTCGACTCGATGAACGCCGCACGCATCCACGGCGTCAGGCGTTCGTGCAGCGCGCGTGCGGCAGCGAAATCGCCCGCGCCGCAGCAGTCGACCAGCCGGGCCATGGGTCCCGGCGTCGCGTTGGACACCACCGAAACGATGCCGTCTCCGCCGGCTGCCATCACCGCGAGCGTCAGCGCGTCGTCGCCGGACAAGACCGAGAAACGCTCGGGCCGTTCGCGGATGATGTCCATGATCTGACCCAGGTTGCCCGACGCTTCCTTCACCGCCACGATCGACGGAATCTCGGCCAGCGCCAGCGTCGTGCGCGCTTCGATGTTGCTGCCGGTGCGACCCGGCACGTTGTACACGATCACCGGAAGGTCCACTGCGTCGGTGATCGCGCGGAAGTGGGCGATGATGCCGCGCTGCGGCGGCTTGTTGTACATCGGGCTCACGTGCAGGAGATGCGTAGCGCCGGCGGCGGACATCTCTTTGGAAAGCGCGACGGCCTTGCTCGTGTCGTTGGACCCGGCGCCCGCGACGACCGGCACACGGCCGCGCGTCTCGTCGACCACGATTTCCACCACCCGCCGGTGTTCGGCCACGGTCATCGTGGCGGCTTCGCCGGTGGATCCGCATGGCACGAGAAAGTGCACGCCTTCGGCGATCTGCCACGACACCAGCGATCGTAAGGCGCGCTCATCGATCGAGCCATCGCTCGCGAACGGCGTGGCGAGCGCGGTGCCGCAGCCGAAGAAGCGTGTCGTGGGCGTCATGCTCGAGGGACCTCGGCCAGAAGAAAATCGCGCATGGTGTACACTCCGCGTCGGCCGATGAGCCACCGCGCCGCGGCGAGCGCGCCTTCGGCGAACACCCGCCGGTCGCGCGCTTCGTGCACCACGCGAATTTGCTCGAACGCCGCGTCGAGCAGCAGCTCGTGCGTACCCGGCACCGCGCCGATGCGCATGCTGCTCACCGGAATGTCGCTGCCGAAGGCCGCCGTGGCGAGTCGCTTGAGCGCGAGCGCCGTGCCCGATGGCGCGTCGCGTTTCGCGGCGTGGTGGGTTTCGAGGATGTGCGCGTCGAACGATTTGGTGCGGCCGGCGAGGTGCGCGGCAAGCTCGGCCACCTGCCAAAAGATGTTGACGCCGATCGAGAAGTTGGGCGACCAGAGCATCGCGCCGTCGCCCGCGAGAATCTCTTCTTCGACGCGCGTGCGCTCGGCATCCCAGCCCGTGGTGCCGGTCACCACGGGGCATCCGGCGCGCATGCACGCGCGCACGTTGGCGGGGGCGGCATCGCCCGCGGTGAACTCGACGGCGACGTCGGCGTCGCCGAGCGAGGTTCGTGTGATGCCTGCACCATCGCGGTTGGCGGCGGCGTCGATGACGGCGGTCACGGTCCACCCGTGCTCGATCGCGAGCTGTTCGGCGGCGCGGCCCATCTTGCCGTGGCCGATGAGGGCCAAACGCGGCGCGCTCACGCGGGCTCCGGGCGATCGAAGAACTCGGCGTGCAGGGCTCGCATGGCGTCGCCTAACCGATCGCCATCGATGATGATCGTGAGGTTGATCTCAGTGGCGCTGAGCGAGATCATATGGACGCGCATCCCGTGCAGCGCGCCGAGCGCGCGGGCCATGGTCGTGCTGTCGCCGCCCAAGCCGGCGCCGACGAGGGCGACCACGGCGCGCTGCCGTTCGATGGACACGTCGCCTAACGCACGAAGGTCCACGAGCAGCGCGTCCAACCGCGACGGGTCGTCCACCGTCACCGACACCGAGACCTCCGACGTGGCCACGACGTCCACGGACGTGTGATGGCGCTCGAATACCTCGAACAGCGTGCGCAAAAAACCCGGCGCCAGCAACATCCGCGAGGAGTTGACCTTGATCACGGTCACGTTGCCCTTGCCGGCGATCGCGCTCACGGCGCGGCGCGGCGCATCGGCGGTGATGCGCGTGCCGCGCCCGTCGGGCCGGCGCGAGTTGAAGATGAAGACGGGGATGCCGCGCTGCACGGCGGGCGCGATCGTGCTCGGGTGGAGCACCTTGGCGCCGAAGGTGGCGAGCTCCGCCGCCTCGTCGAAGCGGATTTCTTCGATCAGGCGGGCGCCGGAGACGACGCGCGGGTCGGCGGTGAGCATGCCGTCGACGTCGGTCCAGAACTCGATGGCCACGGCGCCTACCGCAGCGCCGAGGAGGGCGGCGCTGAAGTCGCCGCCGCCGCGGCCGATGGTGGTCGTGACGCCCGCCGGCGAACGACCGATGAAT
>JAICLH010000110.1 GCA_025927495.1 Gemmatimonadaceae bacterium | reverse complement strand
CACTCACGTCGTGCAGACCATTGATGTTGTTCCACCCCTCAGGCGGCGTCGCCGCCGCTTCCCTCAGCGTTAGCGCTTCCCCAAGCGAGCGCCAGCGAGCGCTTCCCCATTCCCCTTGACTGCTATCCGAACCTCAGACGCGCCCCACTAGTAACGTTCGGTGACGCATGAAGCCGCGGAACGTACCGAACTGCGTTGAGCCGATTTAGCGGGCAATTCCCCACATCGCGCGCCACGCGCAGCGAGTCAGGCTCGGTCAGGCGACGGGGAGTGCCGCGAGGGGGCCTGTGGCGAGGCCGGCGGCGCCGATCACGATCGCGAGCGCGCGCGCGAGGCCGGTGTGGCCGTCGGTGTTGTCGAACCACTCGGCGGGCGTGTGGGCGTCGCCGCCCCGGCCGCCGGCACCGATCGCAATGGCCGGAATGCCCCTGCTGATCGGCACGTTGGCATCGGTCGATGCCGTTGCCAGTTCCGGCTCGCGGCCGATGAGGCGCGTGGTGTCGACGGCGAATGCGACGAGCGGGTGCGCGGCGTCGGTGTCGCCGCCGGGGCGCATGCCGATCCGCGTGATCGATTCGATGAGCGGCAACGTGCCGCGCGCACGCCGTCCGTTTTCCTCATCGGACGCGGCACGCGCGGCTGCGTGGATCTCGCGCTCGTAGCGATCGAGCACGGGGACCGACGTCGAGCGCAGGTCGACCTCGAGCCAGCCCTCTTCGGGAATCGCGTTGACGGCGATGCCGCCGCCGATGCGTCCGACGGACAGCGTGGTGCGCGGCGTCGCGGGGCGCGGCAGCCGCGCGAGCTTGGCCGCGGCGAGCGCCGCCGCGTGCACTGCGTTAGGCACGCCGAACGCCGTCCAACTGTGGCCGCCGGGACCGCGGAACGTGATCCGGAAGCGGCGCGAGCCCAGCGCGCGGTGGACGATGCGCTCATCGCCGGCGCCATCGAGCGCGATGGCGGCGCGGGCGTCGCCGGCGTGGTCGAAGAGATGCTTGGCGCCGCGCAGATCGCCGGTGCCTTCTTCGCCGACGGTGGCGACGAAATCGATCGGTGCGTGCGTGCGAACGCGTGTGCCGTCGATTACTTCGGCCAATGCGAGCATCGCTGCCAGCCCGCGGCCGTTGTCGCCGATGCCCGGGCCCACGAGGCGCGGGCCGGAGCGGCGCACGCGGACGGGCGTGCCGGGCGGGAAGACGGTGTCGAGGTGTGCGCAGATGACGACGGGTGCAACCTCGGCTGCGCCCTCACGGCGACCGATCACGTTGTCGGCGTCGTCGATGCGTACCGCGCGCAGCCCAACCGCGCGGAATCGCTCGGCCACCCATGCGCCGCGTCGTCGTTCGTCGCCGGTGGGCGCCTCGATCTCGGAGACCTCAATCTGCGACGCGACGATGTCGGCGTCGCGCGCACGGAGCGTCGCGCGTGCATGCGCAACCGGCGCGGATGCCCAGAGATCGAGGACCGGTGACTGGCGCGGCATGCCTTCAATTGATCTCGGGATCGGGGATACGCAAGGGTATATTTGGAAGCAACCGTTAGTGTACCTGTATGGGAGACCTTCACAGGTGACCATGGACGAACGCGAGCTGATCCACGACTGGAACTCTGTCGACACGGCATTCGACTGGCGCGCGTGCCGCGTCGAGCTGGATGACGAGACGCTGCGCGATGGACTCCAGTGTCCGTCGGTCACCGACCCATCGATCGAAGACAAACGCGCGCTCCTGCATTTGATGGTGGACCTGGGGATCCATGCGGTGGATCTGGGACTGCCGGGTGCCGGGCCGCGTGCACGAGCGGACACGTTGGCGTTGGCGCGCGAGGTGGCGAGCGCGGGGCTTCCGTTGTCGACCAATTGCGCCGCGCGTACGGTGCTGAGCGATGTAGAGCCCGTGGTCGAGATCGCGCAGGCGACAGGACTGCCGATCGAAGCGGCGACGTTCATCGGGTCGTCGCCCATCCGTCAGTACGCAGAGGACTGGACGTTGGACCGCATGCTGCGCGCGAGCGAGGATGCGGTGACGTTCGTGGTGCGCGAAGGGCTGCCGGTGATGTTCGTGACCGAGGACACCACGCGCGCGGCGCCGGACACGCTCCGCGCGCTGTACGGCAACGCGATTCGGTGGGGCGCGCGGCGGTTGTGTCTCGCGGACACCGTTGGGCATGCGACGCCGGATGGGGTGCGAGCGCTGGTGCGGTTCGTGCGCGAGGAGATCATCGAGCCGAGCGGCGAGCGGGTGCGGCTGGACTGGCACGGGCACCGCGACCGCGGGCTCGGCTTGGCGAACTGTCTGGCGGCGATCGAAGCCGGCGTGGACCGCGTGCACGGCACCGCGTTAGGCATTGGCGAGCGCGTGGGCAACACCGAGATGGATTTGCTGCTGATCAATCTCCGCCTGCTCGGTGCGCACCGGCACGACCTGAGCCGGCTGCCCGCGTATTCGCGGCTGGCGTCGCGGGCCTGCGGCGTTCCGATACCGCCGAGCTATCCTGTGTTAGGCGACGACGCGTTCCGGACGGGGACCGGTGTGCACGCCGCGGCGATCATCAAGGCGCGCCGCAAGGGGCACGCGTGGCTGGCGGATCGGATCTATTCCGGCGTGCCGGCGGGTGATTTCGGGCTCGCCCAACGGATCGAGATCTCGCACGTTTCCGGGTTGTCGAATGTGAAGTACTGGCTCGAGGAGCATGGCCACGACGCGACGGATCAGGGATTGTGCCAGCACGTGTTCGATGCGGCCAAACGCGTGAGCCGAGTGCTGAACGACGGCGAGATCGAGGCGCTGGTGGCCGCGTATCGGAGCCAGCCGGCCCGGGCGTGACGGCACCCCTCGCCCAGGTGTTCGAGGGATATCTCGACCTTCGATACCGGATCGATCCAGTCGAGGGAACGCGCGCGGGACGGCGCGAGCTCGACGGGATGTACGGCGCGTTCGATGCCGCGTCGGTGCGCGCGCACATCGCCGCCTTACGGAGCTACACCGGCGCGCTCGAGGAAGCGTCCGCGGATTCGCTGGACGACGAAATCGACCAAACCGCGGTGTTGCACGACGCGCGGCAACTCCAGTCGTGGCTCGAGCGCGAGCGCCCGTTCGCACACGATCCCACATTCCACCTGCGACACGCGCTGGACGGCTTGTATCGGTTGGCGACCGACGATGTCGATGCGCGCGAGCGCAGTGTGGCGCTCGTCTCGCGGCTGCGCGCGATGCCGCAGTTCCTGGCCGCGGCAGCCGACGCGCTCGTGCAGCCGGAGCGACCACTGTTAGGCACGGCGGCGGCGATGCTGCCGGGGGGCCTGGCGCTGCTCCGCGATGAGGTGCGCGAGGCGCTGGGCCCGTTGGGCGCCGATCCGGACGTGGCGTCGGCGCACGAGGCGGCGATCGAGTCCCTCGAACATTTCGGCGACGCGCTGGCGATGATGGATGAACGCGCCCGCGACAGCGTGGGTATCGGGCGCGAGTTGTTCGAGCGGCGACTGCACACGGCGCACATGATCCAGGACGGTGTGGATCCACTGCTGCGTTGGGCCGAGCGCGCGTATGAGGAAGCCCGGCGCGGCGTCGAGACGGCAGCCGCGGCCATCGCGCCCGACACGCCGTGGCGCGCGGTGGTCGACCGTGTGAGCGGCGATGCGCCGGCCGTTTCGTCGCCCTTCGGGGCGTACGCGGACGCAATGGATGAGGCGCGTCGGTTTGCGGCACAGCATGGTTTGGTGCACGTGGTGTCGCCGCCGGTTCGGGTGCGCGCCACGCCGGCGTATCTGCAACCGCTGGTGCCATTCACCGTATACGAGGGTCCGGGCGCGTTCGTGGAATCGCAAGCGGGCACGCTCTACATCACCATGCCGCACTCGGCAGCGGAGTCGGTGCACCGACGGTCGGATATCGCGAGCACGGTCGTGCACGAGGCCGTTCCCGGGCATCATCAACAGGCGGTGACTGCGAATGCATCCGATCGCGTCGTGCGTCGCGTGGTGTCGAGCGATGTGACGCGCGAGGGGTGGGCGTACTACTGCGAAGCGATGATGGCGGACGCGGGCTTTTTCGGGACGCCCGTCGCGCGCCTGCTCCACGCGCGCGATGTCCTATGGCGGACGCTTCGCGCGATCATTGATGTAGCGATCCACACCAAGACACTGCAGGTGCCGGCGGCAGAGCGCCGGCTGCGCGATGAGCTCGGCATGGACGAACTGGCGGCGCGGGCGGACGTGATGCGCGTGGCAGCGCATCCGACGCTCATGTCGTGTTTCGTCGTTGGGCGGCGTGAGATCGAGCGGTTGCGCGACGATGCGCGTGATGCGTGGGGCAGCGATGGCGGGTTTTCGCTCTCGCGCTTTCACACGGAGCTGCTGCGATACGGCGGCTATCCGACGGCGTTGGCGAGGTGGGGAATGGGGCTCGCGTAACTGGCGCGGGCGGGCGCGTGTGCGGGCGCCCGGTCCTTCAGCACGAGGAGAATGCGACATGCGTGGAACGGGGCGCGGATTTTCGTTAGGCGGCGGCATCGTGGCGGGCGGCCTGATTCTGGCGGCGTGTTCGGGAGGGGAGAAGAAGCCGGCCGCGGGAGCCGAATCGACGGCGGCGGCGCCGACATCGGCGAGCACGCCGTCGACGCTCGTGTACGTGTCGGACGAGCGCGGCAACACAGTGACCGTCATCGACGCCGCGAAGGACACCGTCGTGAAAACGATCGGTGCCGGCCAACGGCCGCGCGGCGTACGCCTAACGCCAGACGGCAAGACCCTGGTCGTCGCGGTGAGCGGATCGCCGATCGGCGGCCCGGGGGTCGATGAATCGAAGCTGCCGCCGCCGGATCGGTCCAAAGACGGCATCGCGCTCGTGGATCTCTCGACCGGCAGCGTGCGGCGTATCCAGGGTGGGCACGATCCGGAGAACTTCGACATCACGCCGGATGGCAAGTTCATCTACGTGTCCAACGAAGATGCCGGCACCGCAAGCGTGCTCGACATGTCCGACGGCCACTCGGTGGCGACGGTGAAAGTGGGTTCGGAACCGGAGGGCGTGAAGATCACGCCGGATGGCAAGGAGGCGTGGGTGACGAGCGAGGGGAAAGGGACCGTGACGGTGATCGACGTGGCGTCGAACAAGGCGGTTGCCACGATCAAGGTCGGGAAGCGCCCGCGCTCGGTGATTTTCGCGCCCGACGGATCGAAGGGCTATGTCCCGGCGGAAGTAGGCGGAAACGTGTCGGTTGTCGACCGAAAGACGCACAAGGTGCTCAAGACGCTCGATCTTACCAAGACGACGCCGGGCGCGAAGCCAATGGGGTCGGCGATCTCGCCGGACGGGAAGTTCGTGTACATCACGACCGGGCGCGGCGCGACGCTGGAAGTGATCGCGACGGCGAACGATTCCGTGGTGGCGACGATTCCGGACCCGAAGCGTCCGTGGGGCGTCGCGGTGACCGCGGACGGATCGAAGATCTACACCGCGAACGGCCCGTCGAACGACATCGCGATCATCGATGCCGCGACCAACAAGGTGATCAAGACGATCCCGGCGGGTGATTCGCCGTGGGGTGTCGCGATTTCGCAATAGTGAACCGCGTCTGAGTTTCGGATCGCGCTTCCCTCTTCCCGATTGTCTCCGTCACCTGCGTGTCAGCAGCAGCGCGCGCCCGGACGGTTGTATCGATCGTCCATGCGGGCGCGCGCGAACGCCTCGCGCGTGAGGGGCCGGCGTCCGGGATGTCGCCGTCGCATGTGCGTGAGGTATCGGTCGTAGTCGGGCGCGCCGACGATCGTGCGCGCCACGCGCGCGGCCGTGGCGAGATGATCGCGGATTGTCCGCCGTGTCATTTGGCCCCCGACGTGACAGCGGGCGCGGTGTGGCCGATGGTCCGCTCGAAGAGCGCGAAGATGCGCGAGTACTCGTCGGTCCACGACGATGGCCTGACGAAGCCGTGATTCTCCACGGGATACGGCGCGAGCTGCCAGTTGGTCTTGCCGAGCTCGATGAGGCGTTCCGTTAGGCGGACGATGTCTTCGAATTCGACGTTGGTGTCGACCATCCCGTGGCACATGAGGAGCGGTCCCTCGAGGCCCTGGGCGAAGTAGATCGGCGACGACTGGTGGTACGCGACCGTGTCCTTGTCGGGCAGGTTGAGAATCCGCGACGTGTACCAATGGTTGTAGTGCGACCAGTCGGTGACCGCGCGGAGTGCCGCACCGGCGCCGAAGTGCTTCGGTTCGGTGAACATCGCCATGAGCGTCATGAAGCCGCCATAGCTACCGCCATAAATGCCGACGCGCTCGGGCGGGATGCCGAACTTGGCGCCGAGGTAGCGTGAGGCATCGACTTCGTCCTGGAGGTCGCGTCCGCCCATATGCCGGTAGACGGCGACACGCCAATCGCGGCCGTAGCCCGCGGAGCCGCGATAGTCCTCGTCGAGAACGACGTAGCCCTTGGTCGCGAGGAACTGGTTGAACATGTACTCGCGGTAGTAGCTGGACCAATAATCGACGACGTTGTGCAGGTAGCCGGCGCCGTGGACGAAGATCACGGCGGCTCCGTTAGGCTGGGCGCCGACGTCCTGCGGGCGATAGATGCGGGCCGGGACCATGACGCCGTCCGAGGCCGGAATCTGGATGATCTGCGGGTCGATCCAGTGGTACGAGAGCCACGACTTGGTGGGTGACACGGTCAGTTGCGCCATCGACGAGCCGGCGCGGAAGGGCTCGACGAACAACTCGGGCGGTCGGTTGGACACAGAGTAGACGTCGGCCAGCAACTGTCCGTTAGGCGAGACCGTCACGTCATGCCCGCCCTTGGCGTTGGTGACGCGCTCGCGCGCACCGCCCGTGACGGCCATACGATAGAACTGTCGCTCGTACGGCGACGGCTCGCTCGTGTGCATCCAGAACCACTTCTTGTCGGGCGACAGGTCGGCGTCGAGTACTTCCCACTTGCCCTTGGTGAGCTGCGTGCGGTCGGTGCCGTCGGCGTTCACCGCGTAGATGTGTGCCCAGCCGTCGGCCTCGGACACGAACCACGCGCGCGTGCCGTTGCCCAACCACCCGCCACAGGCGAAGCACGGGCCTTCGATCCAGGCCGTATCGCGGAGGACGTCGACGGTATCCATGTGCCCGTCGTCGGTGACGGTCTCGAGGTAGCGCTCCTTGTAGTCGGATCGCACGGTGAAGAGGAGAGCACGTGATCCATCCTCGTTCCAGCCGAGCATGCGGACGAGGCCGGGGTTGGCGACGGAGTCGCCGGGAATGGCGTGCAGCCAGCGCGCAGTGCCGGAGTGCAGACTCACGAGCGCGACGCGGCCCGAGTCCTGGCTGTCGCCGACTTTGTCGCGGCCCTTGATGTCTTCCACGTAGCCGCTCTTGGTGACCCACTTGGGGACTTCGGTGGAACGCGAGCGCTCGGAGCTGATGCGCGTGATGAGCAGCACCGCCTTCCCGTTAGGCGAGACGGCGAGCTGGCTCACGCGCTCGTCCTTGAGGAGGTACAGCGGCTTGCCGCGGATGCCCTCGGCGCGGGCCTTCTCGGCTTTCGCGATGCTGTCGGCGCGATACTCATCGCGAATCACCTGGAAGAGGCGCTTCTGGTCTGCCTCCAGCGCTTTCCGCTGCGGGGTATCGGCCGAGTCTTCTTTGGGCGCCGGGCCCGGGCGTACGTCGGTGAGCTGTTGGACGAGTCCGCTGTGCACCTCGGCGGCGAACACGTTGTCGTCGCGCGTGAAATACACGCGGTCATCGCCGACCCCGAATTGTGGATCGTCTTCGCGCACTTCGGTGTTGGTCAGGCGGCGGCTCGACTGGGTCTTGAGATCGATCACGTAGATGTCGCCCTGGTAGGCGACGGCGCGCAAGCGGCCGTCCCGCGAGCGGCTTCCCGGTTCGACCACGGGACCGGCGCTGTCCATCTGCGCGTCCGTTAGGCGTTCCGGTTTTGCGCCGGCCTGCGCGCGGACGCGATACGGCGCGAGCCGGTCGCGCCAGTCGCTGCCGGGCGGCAGCCAATCGAAGTAGATCCAGCGGCTGTCCGGCGACCATCGGATGCGCTCGGGCATCCGGCCGACCACCTCATCGCCGCGCATCATGTTCGGGATGGTGAGCGCGAACGCGGAGGAATCCTGCGCTGCCAACGGCGCGGATGCGGACGCGGCGAGCAGGCCGATCATTACCATCGGGTGCGAACAGAGTCGGCGGCGCATGGTCAGAGCGAGGGTTGAGTCACGAGGCGAGGGCGGTGGGCTCGAGCGGCACTTCGGTGCTCGCGGCGGGTCTGTCGCCGCGCAGCACGAGAAACCATTCGCGCGCCGAGTCGACCAGAATCACGAGGACGGCAATCATGAAGAACGCAGCAACCGCGGCGTCGAGGCGGTCGTTGAAGATGAGGCGGCCCGTGTCGGCGGCCGCGGGCCCCTGGGCGAGCATGCGCGCGTGAGCCAGGAATCCGAGGCGCGGGCTCAAGGAGAAGATTTTCTGCCATCCGGCCGTGAGCGTGACGACGGCCAGCCACGCGAGCGGCGCGAGCGTGACCCACGCGTAGCGCGCCTTGCCGCTCTTGATGATGATAGTCGTGCCGACGCAGAGCGCGACGGCGGCGAGCAGCTGGTTGGAGATGCCGAACAGCGGCCACAGCGAATTGATCCCGCCTAACGGATCGATGACGCCCTGCCAGAGAAAGTGGCCCCACATCGCCACGAAGATGGCGCTGGACAGGAGGACGGCCGGATACCACGACACCCGGCCGAACGGTTCCCACACGTGTCGGCCCAAGTCCTGGAGCATGAAGCGGCCGACGCGGGTGCCGGCATCGAGCGTCGTGAGGATGAAGAGCGCCTCGAACATGATGGCAAAGTGGTACCAGAGGGCCATCGCTTCGGAGCCGCCCAGCAGTCCTGTGAAGAGCTGCGCCATGCCGACGGCGAGGCTGGGTGCGCCGCCGGTGCGAGAGAGGAGCGTGTTCTCGCCAACCTGTGAGGCGAGGTGCTGCATCGCGGCGGGGTCGAGCGTGAAGCCCCAGGTCGAGATCGCATGGGCGGCGCTCGCGGCGGTTGGTCCGAGCAGGGCCGCGGGCGCATTGATCGCGAAGTACACGCCGGGCGTGAGCACGCACGCGGCAATGAGGGCCATGACACCGACGAGCGCTTCCATCAGCATGCCGCCGTAGCCGATCGGGCGCGCGTCGGTTTCGCGCTCGAGCAATTTGGGGGTGGTGCCGGATGCGATGAGCGCGTGAAATCCCGAAATCGCGCCGCACGCGATGGTGATGAACGCGAAGGGGAATACCTTGCCGGCGAAGATGGGACCGGTGCCGTCGACGAAACGGGTGAGGGACGGCATGCGGAGCGGCGGCAAGACGATGATGATGCCTAACGCGAGCGCGACCACGACGCCGATCTTCACGAAGGCCGAGAGGTAGTCGCGCGGCGCGAGAAGGAGCCAGACGGGCACCACCGACGCGGCGAAGCTGTAAGCCATGACGAGGATGGCGAGCGTCTTCGCGTCGAGCGTGAATATCGGCGCGAGCGACGGGTTGGCGGCCACCCACTGTCCGGCATACAGCGCACACGCGAGGAGCACGAGGCCCAGGAGGCTCGCCTCGAGCACGCGTCCCGGGCGGATCCATCGCAGGTAGATGCCTAACAGAAGCGCGATGGGGATGGTGAGTCCGATCGTCACCGTGCCCCACGGGCTCGCGCGTAGCGCATTGACGACCACCAGTGCCAGCACGGAGATCAAAATGATCATGATGCCGAGGACGGCGATGAGCGCGGTGAAGCCGGCTCTCGGACCGATCTCATCCTTGGCCATCTGGCCCAACGTGCGGCCATCTCGGCGCACGGACGCGGCGAGGATCACAAAATCCTGCACGGCGCCGCCAAACACGACGCCGATGATGATCCAGAGCGCACCCGGGAGAAAGCCAAACTGCGCGGCGAGCGTCGGCCCAACGAGCGGCCCTGGTCCGGCGATAGCGGCGAAGTGGTGGCCGAATACGATCCACCGATTGGTGGGAACGAAGTCGCGTCCGTCCTCGAGCCGAACCGCCGGAGTTGCCCGGCGTGCGTCGAGCGCGAACACGCGCGAGGCGATGAACTTGGAGTAAAACCGGTAGCCCACCGCGAACGTGCAAACGGCGGCGGTGATGAGCCACGCCGCGTTGACGGTTTCACCGCGCGATAGCGCGAGCCAGGCGAGCGAGCCGGCTCCCAGACTGGCGACCGCGATCCAAGTGGCCGCGGACAGGACCTTCTTCATGCCCGGGATTCTGCGTGCCGCGGCAGCCGACGACAAGAGTCGCGAGCGTCGACAGGAGACGCGACGCTGCACGGATCGTCTCCCTCACGGTAAGTTTCTTCCATCTCAACCCGGGACTTTCGTGAAATCCGTTCTGATGGTGGTCGGCGCGATGGTCGTGAGCGTGGGCGTCGCGCCGGTGCCGGCGCAGCAGACCGCACCGACTGCCGGACGTCCGTTGTCGCCGTATGCGACGCGCCGCGTACTGGTGATTCCGACACATTACCTGCGAACCGACGACTCGCTGGGTTGGGCGGCGCAGATCACCGATCGAAAAGCGTTCCTGGACGACGTGGACGGCGAAATCGCCTTCGCGCTGCGCGATCGAGACCGAATTGGACGGATGTGGGTATTTCCGCACCAGCTGGCCGAGAATGCGCGTCGCAACGCGCCGTATGCACCGGACGTGTACGATCTGGCCGCGGAGTGGCTGCGTCCGCCGATGAAGAAAGTTCCGGATATGTTGCCGGAGCCGCTGGCCTCTCAACTCCGCACTCTGGTGGCGCTCGAGGATGATTGCCGCTACGTCTTATTTCCGATCGAAGTCCGATTCGATGGCGCGGGTCCCGGCGAAGAGCGCGCCGTGGTCCGACTGGTGGTGTTCGACGCGCGACAATCACGGATCACGTGGATGGGTGACGTCTCGAGTGAGCCGGCCACGAAGTTTTCCCGCGGACTCGCCGCGAGCTTCGCGGATCATCTGGCCAATCTGGTGTCCGCCCCGTGAGCCGGAGCGCATGGCGGCTGCGATAGCGCGCATCACGGCGACGCGCCGTGCGGCCGCGGCCGCCGTGGGGGCGTCGTGACGACGATTCTTCACGTCTCCGATGTGCACTTCGGAACGCCGGCCGTCCCCGAGCAAGTCGATGCCATTGAACAACTGATAGAGACACGACGCTTCGACGTGGTCGCCATATCCGGCGACATGTCGCAGCGCGCGCGAGCCGGCGAATTCCTGCGAGCGCGGAAGTTCTTGCGCGATGCCGCGCGCGTGAGCGCGACGATCGTGGTGCCGGGGAACCACGACGTGAAATGGTGGCGGGCGCCGTTGGGCATTGGCATGCGCGGTGGATTGTTCTCGAGCTACCGGCGCTACGTGTCGAAGGATTTGGAGCCGGTGCTGCACGTGCCGGGCGTGACGTTCGTTGGGCTCAACACGGCGCACGGCGTGCAGGTCCACACGTTGACCTGGAATCTGCGCGACATCGGCGTGGTGGGTAATCTCGCGCCGCAGCAGGTCGACCACGCGCGGCGCGTGTTCGAGTCGTCGCCGGCGGGCGACCGTCGCGCGATCGTGATGCATCACAATCCGCTCAAGGGACAACTGTCGCGGCGGTACGGTCTGGCCCACCGGCGGCGTGCGTTAGGCGCCTTCGAGGCGTTGGGCGTCGATCTCGTGATGTGCGGCCACGACCACCAGGAAGCCATCCACTACGTGGAGCATTCGCGGGGCGGAACGGTCGTCTCGACCGCCGGGACGGTGTCCGATCGGTCGCGCGGCGGCCGGCCGTCGTCGATCAACGTGATCGCGCTCGATCCGGGTCGGATCGCGGTGCACACGCTCGTCTGGTCGTCGCGCGACACGGCGTTCGTCGACGGGCCGACAGAAATGTTCGAACGGTGATCAGGCGACTGCTGCGCGGGGTAGCCACGCAATTGGAGCT
>JAICLH010000168.1 GCA_025927495.1 Gemmatimonadaceae bacterium | reverse complement strand
CAGTGCATCTGTGCGCGCGCCTTACGCTGGTGCCGCGAACGCCGAGCCGTTCCACACCCAGTCCAACGCTCCCGCGAATGCGCTCCCCGCGATCGTCGGCGCATCGTAGAGCAATCCGAGCTCGTCGCCGAGCTTGGTGGTGCCGGCGACCAAGCCCGTGACGTTGGTGAAGTGCGCCCACGACGCATCGCTTCCGTTAGTCGGCTGCGAGAGCGGGCTCGCTGGATAGAACCCGGCGTTGGCCAGCACCGGCGCGACATTCACGAGCGATTGACTGCCCAACGTCACCGTCGAGCACGTGGTCGCGGTGCACGTCACCGCGTCGTATGCCGCCGGCGGCACGGTGACGCTGCCCGCGTTCAAGACGTTCGACGCAATCTGGAACGGCGTCGCCGATCCTTGCGGTTTTGCCAGCGCGATCGGATCCGTCGCCGGATTGCCGAGCGCCGCGGCCGCGACGATGTCGAGCGTGCGTCCCAGAAACGGCAACGCATCCGCCGGTGGCGCGGCGCCCGGCATCCCGGCCGGAAGCCGAGGCGCCGAGTTGGCTAACGGCAGCGTGCACCCGCGCTGGTGCAGGAACGTGAGCGCCGCGTTGGTCGGCGTGACGAAATCGCTCCGCACGTAGAACGTGAGCGGGATGGTCGGCTGCGCGGGCCCCGCGGGCCGGTCGTTCGTGACCGCCACCATGGAGAGCGGAATCGTGCTGGTCCACCCGAGGGGCGTCGTCGGCCCGGCCACGCCGAGTATCCCTGCGAGCGCTTGCTCGCGCATCGCCGGCTCGTGCAGCGTGCCTAACAGGTTCATGTAGCCGCCGATCTCGGTGATGTTCCGCGGCGCGGGCACGCGCGAGGGGATGATGTCGCCTTCGAGGGCGAGACGCCTGAGCAAGATACTCTGCGCCTCCAGTGCATCGCGCGATGTTGCCGTCTGCAGCATGGTCATGAGACTGGTCGTCAGCGAGGTGACGAGCGCCGGGTCCGGCGTGGTGCTGGCGGCCGCGTTGTAGAGGAATGCGCTGCCGGCCGTGACGCCGGAGACGCCCGACGGTGTGGTCACGGTCACCGCGACGCTGCCGCTTCCCGCGGGCGAGGCGGCAACGATCTGCGTGTCGGAGATCACCGCGAACGATGTCGCCGCGGCCGATCCGAAGGCGACCGCCGTCGCGCCCGTTAGACCCGTGCCGACGATTGCGACACTCGTGCCGCCCGCGGCGGCGCCCGAGGCCGGGACGATGCTGGTAATAGTTGGAGCTGCCATGTTCGGAGTCCTCTATATCGGTGGTCGTTCATGACGTCGTGAGCGTTGCGATTCGTGCGGTCCGGAGGTGGTCAGCTGTCGCCGCCACCATCGCCGCCACCGTCGCCGCCGTTCGAGTTGCCGTCGGTCGAGCCCTTGTCGGTCGCATCGCCGGTCGATTTCTCGGACGTTGTCTTCTTGGTCGTCGTCTTCTTGCTCGACGACGCTTGGCCCCCACCCTTGCCGGTGATCGACGACGCGGCGTTCGATCCCGCCTGGGGGTTCCCGCCGTACAATCCGCCCACGATGTTGCCGGCGATCGCCATCGCCATCATCTGCGTGTCCGTCGCCGACTTGAGCGCATCCTGCCGCGCCGCGTTCGCCTGATTCTGCGCGTTCGCCATGAGCGGCTCGAGCTGCTGCGCGCCGGTGAGCGCGGCGTTGAAGTCCTGCTGTGACGCGGCGTTCTTGGACAACGCCTGCAGCAGCGACGTGTCCGGCGTCGGCGCGCTCAACACGTTGTTGATGAGCGGCGGCAGATTGGCCAGCGAGTTCGGCGCGGTCGCGCCGGCGACCAGCGAGGGTGCGCTCGTCGGCAGCGTGACCGGCGAGATCGTCGGTGCGCTGTCGCTCGGGGAATCCTGCCAGTTCCAGAACCGCGTGAGGTCGATCTTCTCGGCCGAGGCGCAGTGGCCGAGCACGGCTTCGCCTAACACGCCGCGCGTGGGCAGGGCAACGCTCGAGTGCGGCGGCGTGAAGCTCGCCTGCTGGTAGGCGAGCAGTCCCTGCTGGATCTTGGCCGGGTCGATCTTCATCTCATCGGCCACCGCCTGCGGGATGATGAACGGCAGGATCATCGAGTTGCCGTAGAATCCCAGCAGCGTGTTCTGCACGCAGTTGAGGAGCGGCACCATCTGGCTCTCGTCCTGGATGCCGCCGGGTGACACGCCAATGGTGTACGCGTCGAGGAGAATCGCGCGCTCTTCCGTGGTGAGCGATGCCCAGATGGTGCGCGAGTATTCCGTGGTGTTCCGCACCACGTGCTGCATCATCTTCTCGACCTCGAGCACTTCGTTGTACCGCAGGACCGGGCCAATCTGCATCGCCGGAACCGGCAGCGGCTGCGTCGGCAGGATCGTGCCGTTCAACGACTCGTTCGCGTACGACTCGGAGCCCGGAGGATTCTGATTGTTCGGGTCCAACTCCTGTATCGTGGCCGCGAACTGCGTCAGCTCGGGCCCGCCTAACGCCGCCTCGAGATCGGACGGCGTGAGGTGCACGGTGCTGGGCGACGTTGCGCCGGCCAAAATGGACGCGACCGCGGGACCCGCAACGGGCCCGCCCAACACCGCGACCAGGTCGTCGACGAGACTCAGGCCTTCGTTCTTGAGCGTGTAGTCCACGCGGCGGAAGTTCCGCGAGATCTCGAAGCCGACCACGTCGCTCCGGTTGAGCGACTGCGGCAGCGCCAGACTCCCGTTGAACGCCACCATTGCGGGCGTGGTCGATGCCGTGGCCTGCCGCATCTGCTGCAGCGCGCCGACCAGCTCATCCTTGCTCGTGTACTTGTCGGGCTGGATCGTGAGCGGGTTCGTGAGGCGCACAGGCCCAACTCGCGTGTTGCGTTTCGTGACTACCGAGATGTAGATGTCCTCGCACGGCACGAAGCTCCCGGTCAACGAGAACGCGAGCACGTCTTCGGCCATGCCGCCGGCCGCTTCGACCGTCGCCGTGGGGTCGGCGGCGAACTCGCGCAGCAGCGTTAGGCCGTATTCGAACGCGCGGGGCAGGGCCTTGGCCAGGACGTCCGCGTGCTTGAGCACGTTGGCGTAGCGCGCGAGTACCGTCGTGCGCGATCCCACCTGGATGTCGGGATCGTTGAGCGCCAGCAATTGCCCCGGCGGGAGAAAGCGCACGATCTGCATCGGTACCAGGCAGACCAGCTGCAGCCCGTCGATCGTGGTCGTCACGTCGTACATGCGCAGCACTTCCCAATACTGCATGGTGAGCGCGCGCGTGTGGTTGTGGTTGGTAATGGTCTTCGTGGTCACCGACTGCTGCTCGCTCGCCGAGGCCATGCGCATGCCCGTGCGAGACGCGGAGCGGCGCGCTGCAGCCTGGCGCTCCGCCGACGAATGCGTGTTCTCGGCGGCCTGCTGGGTGAAGTCGCGCTGGCCTTGCAGCCACTCGCTCGAGTTACCGCTCGTGGACGACGTTCCCGCGCCGCCGCCGAATCCGATGAAGCTGAAGCCGGCGCTCGCGGACGTCGACGACGTATGGAACTGGCTGCCGCCGTTGATCATTTCGGCGAATGCGGAGTCGAACGTTGCGTTGGTCGACGTGTCGGCCAGGGCCGCCTGTGTTTCCGCTTCCTCTTCGGAGAAGAATTCGCTCTCGGTGACCTCGAGGCGGTCCTGCCGCTCGAAGATCGCGATCTGCTGCTGCTCGCCGGGCGCGAGCGGCAGCGAGTAGACCAGGTCGCCCAGGCTCAGACCCGCGTAGTTCCACCGTTGGGCGAGCGTGAGGACGTAGCCCAGTCCGAGGGTCGCGGCCATGGGCACGGTTTCATCCTGGACGATCGTGCCGTCGGTGGCGAGGCCCATGATCTGATCGCGGAAACCGTCGACGCTCAAGGGCTGCTCGACCGGGACGCGGTCGACGTAGCTCGTGGCCTCGCCTAACGAGAGGCTCTTGAAGGCGGTCTCGTAGACCTGCATGGGCAGGAACTTGTCGCGGATCGGGAATCGGAAGATCGGGTGGACGATGCTCAGGCGCGGTTCGACGAGGCGGAAGAACACACCGTAGGGAAAGACGTCCACCGACGGATTGGCATTGAACGCGATGCCGCAGTGTCCGTCTTCGCCGATCTGCACGGTCGGGAGCGACGCCTTGGTCGGCTCTGTCGTCGCGCCGGATGGCGCGGAGACGGGCACGATGGCTTCCAACGCCGCCAGGATGCTCACCGGCAGCGGCGCGATCGTCGTGTCGAGCGTGAGGCTGCCGATGAGGCCATTGCTCGCGATCCGTTGGGCGGCGACCGCGATGCTCGCCGTCGTGTTGGCTCCGTGCACGGTGAGCGTGAGGCCGGCGGTGGGCAGCGTCGTGTTGGGCGGAATGTCGAGTTGGAAGTGTCCGTCGTCGCCCGTCACGAAGCTGACCGGCGGCGCACCGTTTCCAACGGTGCCGGGATCGAACCCCACCTGGACTCGCGCCGCATTACTGCCGTCGGGTTGTTGCAGAGTTCCAATCAGCGATGCCGGCAGCGTTCTGGTGTCGAGCGCCGTCGTGACTTGCGCGAGGTTTTGCTGTATCTGTTGGATGCCCAGATACACGCGCGTGATGGCTTCGGTGCGCAACGGCAGCAGATCGCTGGCGATGGCGGCGCCCTTTTCTCCGAACGGATCGATCGTGGTCGGGATGCGCTGCCGCGTGATCGGCGTCGCGGTGATGACCGCGGCGGATCTCGGGGCAGCGCCCTCCCCGTTCGTGGTGCGGGACGATCGTGTCTTTGGCATGGCGGGCCTCCTGCAGCTGGAACGAGCGTGGGGCGGTACGTTAGGCGAGTCCGGCTCGCGCCGCCGGTTGCATCGAGGCCCGCATCGGCTCGTCGACGCGCGGATGCAGGGTGCGGAGTAACCGTCTGTTCCGCAAGCTGCCAATTGAGCTAGCGCACGGAGCTAGGGAAAACCCTAGCGCGTGCGCCGCGTGTGTCCGCTTTCCATCTGGTAATCGCCCGCAGGCGTTGAAAGGCGACAGGCGCGGCGGCTATAGTGTACCGCTGACGCCAGGAGGAACCGATAATGAGCGTGTGGTCACTGCTGTGGGCGGGGGTGGCAGGTACGATTGTCGGTGCGGTCTTCGCCTGGACGACCGCGCGGAGCCGCGCCGTGCGCGTGCGCGTCCTGCTGGAAGAGCGCGAACGTGAGCGCGCGGTGCTCCTAACGGAGCTCGAGCGCGCGCGCAACGAGCTCGCGCACGCGCAGCACGCCGCCGCGACCTACCTCGCCGAACGCGACGCCGAGCGCCGCCTAACGAAGTCGCTCACGGAGCATACGACGCAGACCGACGCGCGCGTGCGCGACACGTTCGCTGCCCTGTCGGCCGAAGCGCTCAGGGCGAACAGCCGCGCGCTGCTCGAGCCGCTGCACGATGGCCTCCTCCGCGTGGACGAACACCTCCAGTCGTTAGGCCGCGACCGTGCCGCCGGGAACGCCGAGCTCCATGAGCGGCTGCGGGCGATGGCGGATGGGCAGCAGCAGCTCACCGAAGAAACCCAGCGCCTCGTGCACGCGCTGCGCACCCCGCACGTCCGCGGACAGTGGGGCGAGCTGCAGCTCCGGCGCGTGGTCGAGCTGGCGGGCATGCTCGAGCACTGCGACTTCGACGTGCAGCACACCGTGCGCGACGACGACGGCACGTTCCGTCCCGACCTCATCGTCAGGTTGCCGGGTGACAAGATCGTGATCGTCGACGCCAAGACGCCGCTCGATGCCTTCGTCTCTGCCACCGAAGCCACGGACGACGAGCGGCGCTCGGCGTGGTTGGACAAGCACGTGAAGCAGGTGCGGACGCAGGTCGAGATGCTGTCCGAAAAGCAGTACGGCGAGCGCGTGGCCGGCGCGCTCCCGTTCGTGGTGATGTTCCTGCCGGGCGAGTCGATACTGAGCGCGGCGTGCCAGCGCGATCCGGGGCTCATCGAGTTCGCGGTTGCGCGCGGTGTGGTCCCGGCCACGCCCACGACGCTCGTGACGCTGCTCAAGTCCGCGCAGTACGGCTGGCAACAGGAGCGCATCGCGCGCAACGCGGAAGCGATCCGCGACCTGGGCGCCGACCTCTATCGCCGCATCGCGACGCTCGCCGATCACTTCGTGCGGCTCAATCGCGGCCTCGCGGGCGCGGTCGAGGCGTACAACGACGCCGTCGGGTCGCTCGAGACGCGCGTGCTGGCCTCGGCGCGGCGGTTCCGTGCGTTAGGCACGGCGGATGGACAATCCGAGATCGAGGAGCTCGAGCCGGTGGAGGTGCGCCCGCGGCTCCCCGCGGCCCCCGAACTGGCTTCGCTCAGGCCCGAAGGTCTCGAGCCACGTCGCTGACGGGTCGAATTCTGACGCACTGTTGACAGTCCCCGTACACGCGCATACCCTCGCAGCAACTGCAACTCCGCTGGAGAGATCGTCATGGTACGTACTCGAGCTTGGCTCGCGCTGTCGCTGGTGCTCTGCGTCCCGGCGGCAGTCGGCGCCCAAGGCCCTGATTCACACGCCGTGCTCGTCGCGCAGCGCAACGCCGTCGAGCAGGAGCTCGACTCGGTCGCGATCATCGACCGCAGCGTCATGGTCTCGATGCGCGACGGCAAGCGCATGCTGGCCGACGTCTACCGTCCGAAGAATGCGTCGGGGAAGGTGCCGATCATCTTCGTCCGCACGCCCTACAATTTCAATTGGTGGGACGTGAAGAACGGCGCTCCGCGCGACATGAGCCGCGAGCTGGAGGCCGTGAAACGCGGCTATGCCTACGTCGAGATCAACGAGCGCGGGCACTTTTATTCCGAGGGCAACTACGATATCCTCGGGCCGCCGCGCACCGATGGCTACGACGAGATCAAGTGGATGGCGTCGCAGCCCTGGTCGAATGGCAAGGTGGGACTCACCGGCTGTTCGTCGACCGCCGAATGGCAGCTTGGCGTCGTGACGGAGGACAATCCGGGCTTGGCCACCTTCAACGTGCAGGGGTTCGGCGCCGGCGTCGGCCGCGTCGGCCCGTACTACGAGCAGGGAAATTGGTATCGCGGCGGGGCGGTGCAGATGCTGTTCATCGACTGGCTGTACGGCGAACAGAATCAGATCCGTCCGCAGCTCGCGGCCAACACGCCGCAAGCCGACATCACGCTGGCCCGCAAGATGTTCGACCTGGCGCCGCAGATGCCGCCGATCGACTGGTCGGCGCAGCTGTGGCACCTGCCCGAGGACAGCATCATCAGCTCCATCGGCGGGCCGCCGGGCATTTTCGACACCAAGATGCCGGTGGAGACCGGCGGTGACATGATCGCGCGCGCGCCCAACGACCCGGCGTGGTACAAGGGCGGTCTGTGGAACGACAGCATGGCGGTGAACAAGCCGGGCCTCTGGTTCATGAGCTGGTACGACGTGTCCGTGTCGCCCAACATCGCCGCCTACAACTGGGTTAGGCAACATGCGCAGGGCGACGTCGCCAATGAGCAGTACATGATCATCGCGCCGGTGCTGCACTGCCAGTACACGCGCGCCACCGAGCACACGATGATCGGCGACCTGGATGTGGGCGACGCGCGCTTCCCGTACGACTCGCTCATGTACGCCTGGTTCGACCACTTCATGAAGGGCGAGGACAACGGCGTCTTGCAGAAGCAGCCCAAGGTCCAGTACTACGTCGTTGGGCTCAATCAATGGAAGAAGACGACGAGCTGGCCGCCGCCGGGCGCCAAGCCGATGACGTTCTACCTGCACAGCGAAGGCAAGGCCAACACGCTCTATGGCGATGGCTCGTTAGGCGACGGCCCGCAGCCGGGGAACGACAAGCCCGACCAGTTCAACTACGATCCGGCCAATCCGGTGCAGACGTACGGCGGCGGCGGATGCTGCGAGGGAAATGCCGTGCACTTCGGGTCGTACGACCAGCGACCCGTCGAGGCTCGCAACGACGTGCTCGTCTATACGACGGACCCGTTCAAGGAAGGCGTCGAGATGAGCGGACCGATCACGGTCACGCTCTACGTCGGGTCCAACCGGAAGGACACGGACTTCACGTGGCGGCTCGACGACGTCTATCCCGACGGTCGCGCGTTCAATCTCATCGAGAACATCCAGCGCATGCGCTATCGGGACGGCTACGACAAGCCCGAGGTGTGGATGCAGCCGGGGAAGGTGTACAAGGTGACGTTCCAGCCGATCGATTTCTCCAACTACTTCAAGCCGGGACATCGGCTGCGGTTGGAGGTGTCGAGCAGCAACTTCCCGCGGTTCGACCGCAATCTGAACACGGGCGGGAACAACTACGACGAGAAGGAAGGGGTGGTGGCGCAGAATTCGGTGCACCACGACAAGCAGTATCCGTCGGCGGTGACGATCAGCGTTGTGTCCGGCGGCGGGTCAGTGAGCGCCGGAGGAAGTGAGAAGTAAGGTGCGTTCGTAAGGTCATCTGGGGCGCGGCGGGAACCATTGCGACGCCGCGCCCATTCGACTGGGGCGGTGACGTTAGGCGTTCTCTCGCAACCGGGTACGCCGTTCAATGTGTTCAGTGGATCGGCCGCGACCATCACGACGTTGCCCTGGGTGTTGGTTCCGACGTTTCTGGTGCCGCTGTACTTCCTCATTCACCTCTTGATCCTCCGTCAGCTCCGCGCGCCGAGCGCCGTGTCGCGCGCCGCGCTGGCGGCGTAGATCGGTGCTGCATTGACGGCCCATCGCGGAGTTTTTTCCTACTTTGTAGGCCAAAAAACCCTGATGCCGTGTGACGCCGATATTCCGATCCGTGGGCGAGACTCGGGGGCAGGGCGGCGGTGTGGTCAGGTTTG
>JAICLH010000290.1 GCA_025927495.1 Gemmatimonadaceae bacterium | reverse complement strand
GCCGCTTCGCGCCCGGCGACGAGGTCGACTACGTCATCGTCGGCGTCGGCTCCGCCGGCGGCGTGCTCGTGCAGCGCCTCGCGCGCGCCGGCTTCCGCGTCATCGGCTTCGAAGCGGGCCCGTTCTGGGACACCGAGCGCGACTGGGTGAGCGACGAGGCCGGCTCGCACGAGCTCTATTGGACCGATCCGCGCATCACCGGCGGCAAGCATCCGCTCGCGCTCGGCAGCAACAACTCGGGGCGCGGTGTCGGCGGCGGCTCGGTCCATTGGGCCGCGTTCACGCCGCGCCTGCACCCGTCCGACTTTCGCGTCTACTCGGAAGATGGCGTCGGTATCGACTGGCCGATGTCGTACGAAGAGCTGAAGCCCTATTACGAGCTCATCGAAAAGGAGATGCCCGTCGCTGGCCCGCCGTGGTTCCCGTGGGGCGATCCGCACGGCTATTCGTACGGGCCGCATCCGATGGGTGGCGTCGGTGACACGTTGATCAAGGGCTGCACCAAGCTCGGCATCCGCGTGAGCATCGGCGGACCGGTGGCCATCTTGTCCGGCGCCCACGGCGATCGTCCGCACTGCATCTATCGCGGCTTTTGCATCCAGGGGTGCAAGGTCGGGGCAAAGCAATCGACCTTGATCACGCACGTCCCCGATGCCGTCGAGAACGGCGCCGAGATCCGCGACCGCTGTATGGTGGCGCGTGTCGAGCTGGGCAAGGACGGACGCGCGCGGGGCATCACGTACTTCGATCGCGACGGCACGGAGCAGTTCCAACGCGCGCGCGCCGTCATCGTGTCGGGCTACGCGATCGAGACGCCGCGCTTGCTGCTCAACTCGGCGTGTCCCGGGCACGAGCGCGGCCTGGCCAACTCGTCCGGCACGCTCGGGCGCTATTTGATGGCGCAAGCGGGCAACGTCGTCCTCGGGCGCTTCGCAGAGCCGATTCGCATGTACAAGGCGCCGCCGGCGCACGCCATGACCGAGGAGTTCTACGAGACCGATGGCAAGCGCGGCTTCGCGCGCGGCTTCGCGATTCAGACGGTGGCGCCGCTGCCGATCTCGTTCGCCAAGCAGATGATGGCTGCCAAGGGGGCGTGGGGCTGGGGCATGCGGCGCGTGATGATGGATTACAACCATTGGTCATCGATCGCATTGCTCGGCGAGATCCTGCCGTGGGAGGACAATCGCGTCGAGCTCGCCGACGAGACCGATCGGTGGGGGCTGCGCGTCGCGAAGGTGACGTTCAACCTGCACGACAACGATCAGAAGCTGATCGAATTCGGAAAGAACAAGGTCATCGAAGTCATGCGCGCGGCTGGCGCAGAGGAGACCGTGCAGGAGGCGCGTTTCGCACATCTCGTCGGCGCCGCGCGGATGGGCGCCGACCCGTCGCGCTCGGTCGTCGACAAGTTCGGGCGCACGTGGGACGTGCCGAACCTGTTCATCTGCGACGGCAGCATTTTTCCGACACAAGGATCGGCCAATCCGGGTCTCACGATCCAGGCGCTCGCGGCGCGCACCGCGGACTACTTGATCGAGCAGGCCGGCGCCGTTTTTTCGTCGGCGGCGCGGCCGCTCGACGCTCCCCACTTCCGCCCTGATCTCGCGCCGCCGGCGACGTGGGGCAAGGGCGTGCCGCGCCTGTAATTGTCGGCGCTAGAGCTCGGCGAGTTCCGCCAAGAACAGTCACTCGCCGAGGCCGTCCGCACGCGCGAGGGCGGAGCGAGGCACGTCAGCGGGCGGCCGCATGCGCCGTCGCATCAACGGAAAGCCGACTGAATCGCAGCAGCAGGAGGCAAGACGTGCGATCGTCGCGAGCACGCGCGCAGCCGATAGCAGGAACTGCGCCAGGCAACGGTCGACGGCGCACCTTGCGGGAGCTCGCGCGGGCCGGCGCTACTCGGTGAGGAGCGCGTCGAGCTCCTGCGGGCGCGCATGTCGGCCGCGCTGTCGGCGCAGCGATCGGTCGTCTACTCTTGCCCGATGCTGTCCGACGCGGAATGGCGGACGTTGCGGCAGGTCGCTGATCACGGTCGCGGTGGTGCTCCTGTGTGCGTTCGCTGCCATGCGCATGCACGCGCCGCCGGTGGCCGCCGTCTGGTTCGCGCTCGCCGCGCTGATGTTCGCCATCGCCGCGCGACCTCCGCGGCCTGGCGCCACGATGCGACTCGAAGGCACGCGCGCGGTCGCGACCGAAGACGATCGAGTCCTCTGGTCGGTCGAGCGTGTGACGATCCGCAGCGTCCTTTTGCGCCAGGCGGGCAGCAGGGCGCACGAGGTCGTCCTGGCGCTGCACGGTGGCGGAACGGTGATCGTTCCGGCGCGTTTCGACGCCTGCAACGGCTACGAGTTCGCGTCGGAGCTGTGGTCCGCGCTGCAGGTGCTTCGCGCGGGCGACGGCTATCGAGGCTGACCGGGCGTATCCGGCGGCTCCTCGTCTTGATCTCGGTTACTGGAAGTCGAGCGCGTAGCGTGAAAGGCGCATCACCAGCGTCTGCACGCCTTCGGAGAACGTCGGGTGGACGAACTCCGCGTCGACGATCGAGCGCGCGTTCGCGCGAGACTGAATCAGCGGGACGAAGATGTGGATCAGCTCGCCGCCGTCGCTGCCGACGATGGTGGCGCCGAGGATGCGCTCGTCGGACGGATCGATGATCAGCTTCATCACGCCGGCGGTCTCGTCGCACTCGATGGCGCGCGCGATCTCCCCGAAGGGCATGGTCGCCACCTCGACGCTCAGGCCGCGCGCCCGCGCCTCCCACTCGTGCAGCCCGACGTGGCCCACCTGCGGATCGGTGAACACCGTGTACGGCACGAGCCGATCCGCGCGGCCGCGCGTGCCGCGACCGAGCAGCCGATCGAACAAGAGCCGGTGATCGTCCCACGAGCTGTGCGTGAACTGCGGTCCGCCCGTCACGTCACCGACGGCAAATACGCCCGGCGCCGAGG
>JAICLH010000217.1 GCA_025927495.1 Gemmatimonadaceae bacterium | reverse complement strand
CGCTCGTTGCGCGTCAGGTAGAGCCGGATGAACTCGGCGACCGCGCGCAAATCTTCGGTGACGCCCCAGAAGTTAGGCCCGAGCGCGGGCTTTGATGGACGACTGTAGCCTGTGCCAACCGGATCGAGGAATACGAGATCGCTCTGGTCGAGCAGCGTATAGGGATTGTCCTCGAGCGCGGGTGGCGGCGCCGGCGGCGAGCCATCGGCGTTGAGCTTCACGCGCCGGGGGCCGAAGGCGCCGAGGTGCAACCAGACGGTGGATGATCCGGGGCCGCCGTTGAATACGAAGGAGATGGGGCGCTTCGCGGGATCGGTTGTTCCATCCTTGGTATACGCGACGTAGAAGATGTAGCCCTCGGCAACGCCAGTGGTGTCGTTGCGGATGGGCAGCATTCCGGTTGTCGCGGTGTACGCGAGCGACGCGCCCCTGAGCTGCATGGTGTGGTGCGTGACGACGGGCGGTCGCGTGGCGATTTCGGAGATGCGGATGGAGTCTTCCGCGGCGCGCGCCGAGTCGCGAGAGGGTCGTCCGAACGGGGCGGCCGCGGCGTGCGTCGTGTCCGGCGCGCGCCCGCCACGCCGGCCCTGCTGTGCGTTTGCGTTGGGCGCGCACACGGCGCTGAGCGAGAGTGCGGCTATCGCCAGCGGGGCGATCGATCGGCGGACGCCATCGCGGCGTCGCGAGTCCCACATCGAATCCAGCGTACCAGGCATCGGGTGCGCTCCGCGCGTGTCGAAAGCACCTGTCGGCTTCCGAGGGGAAGCGGACAGGACGGGCAGCATACGTGTCACCCGCGTTACGCGGTGGGTTAACCGAACGCTGACAAAGGGTCGATGATTGTCGAGCTCGTCACATGCTCAATGCGTGAGCCGCCACGCAGCGAGGATGGCGAGAGTGACAGCGACGATGGTCAGCACGAGGAGCCCAGCGCGCGGGCGGAACGAGAGCCGTTGGACCAGGCGGCGCCGGGGGGAAAGTGGCAGCTGGATTCGCGCAAGCGCCCTGATATCGGGCGGGTCAAAGATGCGATCGATCGACTGCCTCGGGTCCGGTTCGGCCCGTGCTGGAGTGGCCGCTATAGAGCGAGCCGGCTCGGGTGACGGTGCCGGCGCGGCTGACGGTGCCGGCGCGGCTGACGGTGTCGGCGCGGGTGACGGTGCCGGCGCGGGTGACGGTGCCGGCGCGGGTTCACTTTGCGCTGTCTTCACCGGCTCGAACGGCTTGACACGAGCGGTTTGCCGGGAGCCGGAAACGGCCGGTCGTGCGACCGCTCCGCGACGGATTTTCCGGGCGTCGAACAGTGGCAGGGGTGCGTTAGGCATTTCGGGCGGCGAGACGCTAGTCATCGTATGATATGATGACCAGGCAACAGCGGTTCGCGGCCGTTCGCCATCCCCATACGCCTCCGCCGAGAACTGCTCGTAAAACGGAGCGGGATATGGACGCGAACGGTCAACCAGCCGCATGAACACGGCAGTCGACCGGATGATCAGCGCGTCACGCACGAAGGCCACCGACCACGGTTCCGGAAAGAGCGCGACGTGCATGCCGACATCAGGCGGCGAGAGATGCAGCCCGACGGCCGCTCCGGTTCGATACCAACCGACCGATCGAACGCCCGTGGCGCGCAGGTGATCGACCATGGAGGCCAACATCGTGCGCATATCCGCGTTGGGCGGCGCGTCGGAGAGGCTGCCGCGGTGCACGCCCTCCACCAGCACGTAGTTCATGTGCAAGCGCGGACACCGATAGATCTCCCCATAGAGAACGCCGAATGCGAACGCTCGCGACGCCGCCGCGTGCGCTTCGAGGTCCACCAGCGCTTGGTGGTGAACGACCAGTGGTTCGACTGCTGAGATGGTGCCGAGCGGTACCGAGAGCGATGCGATGAGGTCGTCCACCGGCTCCCACCGTACAGCGCGCTCGAGTGCGAGCGTTCGCAGCTCCGGCGGCGGTGGCGAAGCAGGTGCGGACCCTTCGGGGTCGTCGGAAGATGAATGAGAACCGGGACGCACGTGCGGTGTGAGATCGGATGGCGCGCGGGCCGTGCGGCGTGCAGCTTTCGCTTCATTCGCGCCAATTCTAGCTACGGCCTCGCTGGAATGTGCGCAAGCTCCAACATATGATGCGCGTCCTGCCCCGCATGCCTTGCGAATGAGACCTATGAACCGTGCCACGCATCGTAGGCGAACGGCGTCGGTGATGCTGGTGCGCGCCGCGCTCGCCGCCGCCCTGTGTGTCGCGCTGCCACGGGTAGCGACGGCGCAGCTCATCCAACAACTGCTCGGCAAAAAATCGGCGGCTGCCGATACTGGCAAGCAGGTTTCGGTCACAGCGCCGGATTCCCCGCGCGCATCGCTGTCCGCATTTCTCGAGTATGCGCAGGCCGGCGATTTCACGCGTGCGGCGCAGTACCTCGACGTGCCGGAGGCCGAGCGCGGGCAGGCCAAGCAGCTCGCTCGCGAGTTCTCGATTGTGCTCGACCGGTACGTCTACATCGACTTGGATGCAATCTCGGGCGCGTCGCTCGGCGACACGACGACCGGGTTGGCGGCGGGGATGCAGCAAATCGGAATGATTCCGGAACCGGGCGGCCGAAGTGATCCGGTGCGGTTGGTCCGACAGGCGAGGCCAGGTGTCGAGGCCCGTTGGGTGTTCTCCCGCAGCACGGTCGCGAACATCCCGAAGTGGTACCACCAGCTCCCGGACCGCTGGACGCTCGAGCACTTGCCAGCGTGGCTGCTCGGCGCCGGCCCGTTCGGCATTTTGTGGTGGCAGTGGCTGGCGCTGATCATCGTCGTCGCCGTGTCGTATTTCGCCGGCATGCTGCTGGGCCGGTTGGCGCGGGGCGCGTTAGGCGTGTTGGCAAAGCGGACCAAGACGCATTGGAACGACGGCATCAGCACGACGCTGCGCGGGCCGTTCCGCCTGGCCGCGATGCTGGTGGTCGTGCTCTTCCTGCTGCCGTGGCTGTCGCTCAACGCGAACGTCTCGCGCCACGTCCACACGCTGATCAACGCAGGGTTCACGATCGCGTTGTTCTGGGCGCTGTGGCGGGTGGTGGAGGTCTGGCGCCAGGTGATGTCGGTGTCGGGCTGGGCGATGCACAGCACATCGCGCGGTCTGCTGACGCTCGTGTCCCGGTTGGCCAAGATGATCGTCGGCATCTTCGGCTTCGTGTCGCTGCTCGCGGCGCTCGGCTACCCGGTGGCCGCGATCATTGGCGGGCTTGGCATCGGGGGGCTCGCGGTGGCGCTCGCCGCGCAGAAGACGCTCGAGAATCTGTTCGGCGCCTTCGCGATCGGCGGCGACCGGTTGTTCCGCGAGGGAGACCAAGTGACGATCGACACGGTGACGGGCACCGTGGAAAGCATCGGGCTGCGGTCGATCCGCATCCGCACGGCCGAGCGCAGCGTGGTCTCAATGCCTAACGCGAAGGTGGCGGACTCGCGCATCGAGACGTTCGCGCCGCGAGACCGGATCCGCTTTGCCTGCGTGCTGGCGCTCGTCTACGATACGACGGCCGAGCAGCTGCGCACGGTGATTACGGACGTCGATCACCTGCTCAAGACGGAAGAACACGTGGCGCCGGAATCGGTGACCGTGTTTTTCCTGCAGTTGAACACGTCGTCGCTCGATATCCAGGTGGCGGCGCAGGTGCTCACGACGGACGGCAACGAATTCAATCGCATCCGGCAAGACCTGTTGCTGAAGATCATGGACGTTGTCGAGCGGTCGGGCACGTCCTTCGCGTTCCCGACGCAAACCGTGCAACTCGAACCGCCGCCCACAGGGGAAGCCACCGGGGCGGCCCCATCCGGCGATCGCATATCGTCGGCGCCCACGTCGTGAGCGGGCGACTATTGATCGTTTCCAATCGTTTGCCGGTCACGGTGAGCGGATCGGAAACGGGCGGGCGTCCGCAAGTGCGCGCCAGTGTGGGTGGGTTGGCGACGGGCTTGCGCACCCCGCACGAGCAGTCCAACGGACTGTGGTTAGGCTGGCCGGGCGACATGAGCTCGCTCGACGATGCGGAGCGTGCGGAGGTGCAGCGCCAACTCGAGTCGCGGCGCCTCGTCGCTGTCGAGCTCTCGCCCGAAGAAGTGTCGGTCTTCTACGACCGGATCGCGAACAGCGTGCTGTGGCCCGTGTGTCACGACCGGTTGGACCAGCTGCCGCTGCGCGTCGAGGGATGGGATGTCTACGAGCGCGTGAACGCGCGATTCGCGGACTGCGTCGCGGCGGTGTGGAAGCCGGGCGACCGGATCTGGGTGCACGATTATCATCTGCTGCGCGTGCCGGCGCTGATTCGCGAACGGATTCCTCACGCGCGCATCGGCTTCTTTCTGCACATTCCCTTCCCGACGCCCGAGATCTTTTTCGCGTTGGCGCGGCGGCGGTGGCTGGTGACCGGCATGTTGGGCGCGGACTTGATCGGGTTTCATACGCGCCGGCACCGCGGCCACTTTGCCGCGGCCGTGCACCGATTGTTAGGCGCTGATGCGCACGGCAACGAGTTCGACTACCGCGGTCGTCGCGTGCGGGTGGGCGTGTTTCCCATGAGCATCGATGCACGCGACTTCGCGCGGCGCGCGGAATCGGAAGCGGTGCGCACCGAAGCGGCGCGCATCCGGCGCAATGACACCGGCCCGTTGCTGGTCGGCATCGACCGGCTGGACTACAGCAAGGGGATTCCGCGGCGGTTGTTGGCGGTCGAGCAGCTGTTACTCAAACATCCCGAGTGGCGTGAGCGCGTCCGGTTTCTGCAGATCGCCGTTCCATCTCGCGAGGGAGTACGCGCGTACCGTAAAGTGCGCGAGGAGGTGGAAACGCTGGTCGGTCGGATCAACGGCATGTACGCGGTGCCGACCTGGGCCCCGATCCATTACGTGCATCGCGTCGTGGCCAAGTCGCTGTTGGTGGGCTTATATCGCGCGGCCGACGTGATGGTGGTCACACCAGTGCGCGATGGCATGAATCTCGTGGCAAAGGAATTCGTCGCGACGCGCACGGATGACGACGGCGTGCTGGTGCTGAGCGAATTCGCAGGGGCGGCGGAGGAACTGAGCGAGGCCCTGATCGTGAATCCGTACGACGTGGACGAGACCGCCGAAGCTATGCATACGGCTCTGGTGATGGCGCCGAACGAGCGCGCGCAACGCATGCGTGCGCTGCGCGAGCGTGTAACGGAGCACGACGTGGCACGCTGGGCAAGGGAGTTTCTGGATGCCCTTGGAGCATGACGGCCAGGTGGTCGCGGGCACGACGCGTGCAATTCCACAAACTGCACTCGCTATAACAGTTCGGAACGACCGCGCGTTGGCGATCGTTTATCGATAGTTGGGGTACAACGACGCGAGGGCGGAGGAAGCGGGATGGGCACGTGAATGTCGACCTACGTTGACCGGGAAACGGGTCCTGGTGCGCGGGTCCTGACGGAACCTTGCTTCCAGGAGGGCGCATGCCACGCTTTGAGTTTTCGCTCAGCGGTCCGGACGAAGCGCTGCGCCTTGCCGGCGCGGTCACAAGCCCGACGTTTGCGCAAGCGATGGAAGCCATAGCCGAGCAGGCACGTGTGGGCCGTGGTGACATGCTCGAGATCGGCGTCAGCGGCTTTCCGCCGGCGCATTTCGAGGCGTTCGTCGAGGGGTTGAACGACCAGGTGAGCTGGCAGCAGTCGGGGAAAAAGGCGGCATAGAGGCGGGGGGCAGGAGAGGAACACGGGGAGGGCGACTGGCAGAACACGCGCCACGCGCCCTCTTTTTGTGCATGGCGATGGCCGAAAACGTCGGTATCACGACATTGCGGCCACTGGCGCCCGGTGGCACATTGGACGCATCGCATCGAAGGTGACACCGAGACGTGACAGCAGGCACCGCGCGGCAGCGCCGCGGTAAACCACGGCGCATTGGATTTCTGGGATTCGATGGCGTTCAGGCGCTGGATATTGTCGGGCCGTCGGACGCCTTTGCGTCTGATGCATTCGCGACGATCGATCGCGACGACGATGACGCGACGCCGTGGGTTCCGTACGAAGTCGTTGTGATCGGCTTGCACGGGCGTCGATTCACGAGCAGCTCCGGGCTCGTGATTCGTGCCGACGCGGTGGTCCCCTCCATGGTGAGTCTGGACACGCTGATCATTCCCGGCGGCGCCGGACTTCGGCGGGCCGACGCGACCGAGCGCGCCGCCCAATGGATCGTGAGCATGGCGCCGCGCGTGCGTCGCGTCGCGAGCGTGTGCACGGGCCTCTACGGGTTGGCGGCG
>JAICLH010000202.1 GCA_025927495.1 Gemmatimonadaceae bacterium | reverse complement strand
GTCGTTCTTCCGCGCTCGCGCACGCAAGCGGATCGACGTCGGCATGCGGGTTCGCGGCGGCAGGCGTCGCCTTTCTCCTGGCGGCGGCACTCCTCGGGCCGCTCGTGCTGTGGCGCGGTCCGAGCGCCACCCGGCTCGCAACAGCGTACGTGCTGCTTGGACTCGTCGCCGGGATTGTCGTCTTCGTATCAGGATTCTTTTACAAGATCGTTCCGCTGCTTGCATGGACGGCGCGGTACACCGGTACGAGGAGAACCGGGACGGCGCCAACCGTCGCGCAGCTCTTTTCGCGGCGTGCCGCCGAGATTCAACTGGGCGTGATGGTGAGCGCGCTCGTGATTCTCTCGGTCGCGATTCTCGTCGGTTCGGCTGTCGGCGCCTACGCCGGTGCTGGCCTGTTCATGCTCGGTGTTCTGTTGTTCGGGAGTCAGATCGGACGTGTCGCGCTCGGCCGGCCGCGAGCAGGTACTGCATCATGAGCTCACCAACCGTTCCGATCTCTCCCTCCGACAAGGTGAGCGACGTTCTGGCGCGTGACGAATCGCTCGTCGAGGACTTTCGTGCAAGCCGCGCCCGCATTTCGGCAAGCTCCGCAACCGTGCGATGCGCCTCGTGATGGCGCGGCTCGTCACCGTTGAGCAGGCAGCGCGCACCGCGAACATCCCCGCCGAGCGTCTCGCGCGCGACCTCAACGCCGCTCTCGGCGTGGTCGACGACCGGCCGAGCCTCGACGTGGTCGCGATTGCTCCGAACGTGGCGCCGTCGGGGGCGGGCGAGCGACATCCGGAAGCCGCGCCCATTGTCGAGCTCGACGTGCGCGACGACCACCGCCACGGGCGCGAACCGTTCTCACGCATCACGAGCGCGGTCGCCGCGTTGCGCGACGACGACGTCCTCCATCTCCGCGCGATCTTCGAGCCGGCACCGCTGTTCACGGTCCTGAGCAAGCGCGGGTTCGCGCACGAATTCAGGGCTCACACCGCCGACGACTGGTCGGTCTGGTTCTGGCGGCCGACGACGACCAGTGTCGCGGCGACGCTCGCGGCGCCAACGATCACGGAAACGAACGATGTTCCGGCCGACGACGACCGGACGGTCTATCTCGACGTTCGCGGATTCAATCCGCCGGAGCCAATGATGCGAACGCTCGCCGCGCTCGAGACGCTCGCACGAGGGCGCACGCTGGTCCAGATCAACAGCCCGCGTCCCGCAGTTCCTTCTCCCCATGCTCTCCGAGCGTGGGTTCACGTGGGAGATCGACGACTCGCGGCCGGACCACGTGCTGCTTCGCATCTCACACGCGTCATAGTTCCCGTAGCTCGCCACCCTCTCAACATCCAGTCGTTATCACATCAATGCCGACCAAGACCACAGAGCTCGACGTCCGCGTGATTCCGCCGCGCGACAAGCACCCCACGATCTTCCGCACCTTCGAGAATCTCGCGAGCGGCGAGTCGATGGTCATCATCAACGACCATGACCCAAGCCGTTGTTTTACCAGTTGAGCGCCGAACGGCCGAATCAGTTCGCGTGGACATATGAGGCCGAAGGTCCCGAGGTCTGGCGCGTTCGCATCGATCGCCGGTAGACGACACATTGCACGGTGGGTACTGGTCGATGGACCTTCTCGAGCTTCCTGCGGCGCGTCGCGCTCCGCGCCTCGGCGATGCTCGACATTACCCGCCCTCGCTCTTCCGACAGAGGCGCATGGTCGCGTGACAGCACGCTTGCCGGATTGAGCGCCGTGATCATGACGACCGTCATGGCGCGCAATCCCCTCCCTGCTCGTCCGCCGGCGAATGTCAGGACGCGGGATACCGATAGCGGTTCGATCTTCGCACGGAGTGCGTTGAGCTGACGATGCCGACTCATTCATCGCGGGGAGCATCGGTCCCGTCGGGCGTTCTTGTTTACAATCCCTAAAGCCGCTTTAATAATCGCCCCCGCAACGATGACGGAGCGCGCCTCATGCTTCGCCGCGCGAGGCACGATCGGTCAAGGCGACGTCGGCTCGAAGAACATCGTCACACCGACCTTGCCGAGGCCGGCATCGTCGATCCACCGGCGCAGTAGCTTCGCCGCCTCGCGCTGTCGCTCAGCAGGCAACCGCCTGAATGCCGCAATCAGGCGCTCCTGCACGGTCTCGGGCACACGTTCAAGCAACGCTTTTCCCGTGTCCGACAACGACATCTCCGTCCGGCGCCGATCGATCGCCGAGCGCCGCCGCACGATCACGCGCTTCTTGGCCAATCGCGCCACGACCTCCGAGACGGAGCTTTGTGCAGTTGCCGTGTGCCGCGCCAACTCGCTCACGGAAAGCGAGCCCGCGGACTGGATCGCACGTAGCACGAAGAGCTGCGCCGCGGTGACGCCGAGCGATGCTTCGCTCTCGTTGTCCGCCGCTCGCAACGCACGCACGAGTTGACGCAGCACGTTCATCGCGTCGACGGCCGCGTCCTCGTTCTCAGCAGCAGATCGAATCAGCGTGAGACTGGGGTCGCGAGGCGCACTGGCCGGGAAATCCAGCGGTTCCGCGCGGACTGACGCACATCCGTGCAACTCGTCAACGTCGACGACGAGGAAGCGACCAATGGATAGGCGTCGCGCGCTCGCAGGATCGATGGCCCGATCGCTCCTCACCGACTGCCCCAGGAAGGCCGACACCCCTGCTTCGCGCTCCGCGGCGTCGACAATCCACCGCGCTCGCCCGATCACGGCGACCGAACGCCAGTCGTCGAGCGATCGCACGTCCGTCACGGTGAGGCACAGGTTCGGATTGCGCTCGAGCGCACGCGTCTTTCTACCATCCAACATCGCGAGATACAGCCGCGTTCCATCGAACGCGTACGCGATCGGCACGGCCACCGGGACCGGGCCGTCCGTCGCGATCTCAGCGACCGCAAGGACGCCCCATCCGACTGCGCGCAACATCGCCGTGCATTCGCGCTGGGTGAGACGGCGCCGCGTCTCCGCGCCTTCGGCGGCGCGCGCGGCACGGCGTTCGGCCATCATCGTCCTTGTCTCCGTTTCCTCACGCAGCGGCCGCGGCGTGCACGGAACGTTCGCGCATTTCCGTCATCGGCGCCTGCGGTGAAGCGACCCGCGCGGACTGCCATACTGCCACGGCTGTCAACAACGCCGCGATGCCAACGACGATCCCGCCCGACGCCGGCCATGCGGACGCCGTGAAGTTGGCGATCTGCTTGACGCCGATCAGCGGCGGCTGATACGCGAGCCCTGGAATCTGAATGGCGGCATGCGCGAGATCGAGCGTGTGGCCGAAGGTGTATGCGCGCCACCAGAAGTCGACCATCCCACCGATGGCGGCCGCCGCGCACAAGCCTGCCCACGCATGCAGCCCACCGCGACGTCCGAGGGCCGCGGCGCCGAGTCCCAGCGCGGCGATCGAGAGCACGATGGGCGTCATGTACTGGAGCTCCGGCATGTCCTTCGGCTCGATGACCCGCATACCGATGTAGTGATTCAGGTGGTTGATGTTCTCGAGGTCGTTCTCCTTGGCCCCCTGGATCGTATTGAGCCGGATCAGCATCCCCATTCCCTCGGGATACTGCGGCGCGATCAATGAAATGCGCCAGATCGGGAGTAACGACGTGATCGCGAGCAGCAGCGCCGCAAGGACCAGAAGGAGGCCTGAGCGTCTTTGCGTATGAGTATCCTCTGAACCTTCTCGCTCAGTGGTCCATGTGGGCGTACTGTTTCGGCGTGCCCACCTGGATGATGCCGACCGCGCCCTTCTCCGCATCGGCGAAGCTGTGCGTGACGAATGGGTAGAGGCCCTCGCCGCTCGCATTCCGGTCGAACACCGTCTCGAACACCGCGCCGCCGCCGGCCGGGATGCCGTACGTCTGCACGTCCTCGAGCGCGTGCTTCGGATTGCCGTCGGGATACACGCGATCGAACACCGCACCCACGATGTGGAAGTCGCTGTCGAAGTTCGGACCGGCGTTGACAACGAAGAAGCGCACGCGATCGCCGACGTCGACATGCAGCGGATTGTCCTTGTACTGCGCCGCGCGGCCGTTGAACACGACGTACGTTGCCTTCTTCTCCTGCTCCGCCGGCCAGTCGGGCTCCATCGGCATGGGCATGGCGCTTTGCACGTTCGTGGTGTCGCCTGGCTTCGCATAGAACTCACTCTGCACGATGACGAATTCCTTATCGGCCTTGGTACCCCACCCGTCCTTCGGGTCGACGATGATCGGCAGATACATGCCTTGCATGAGGTGCATCGTCACCGGCGGCGTGCCGCAGTGCACCATGAACGCCCCCGCGTCGCGCGCCTCGAACTCGAACTCCACCGAGTCCTTCGGCATGATCATGCGATACGCGACGTTCGCAGGGATGCGCGCCGCGTGAAGATCGATCGAGTGCGGCATCGGAGATTCATTCACCACCGTGACGCGGACCTTGTCGCCGACGCGAACGCGGAGCGCCGGGCCCGGCACGGTTCCGCCAAACGTCCAGCCCTGGTACGTGACGCCCTTGGCGATCTCGATCGCGGCGTCCTCGATCGGAATGCGGAACGCCTTGATGCCGGCATCGGATGCCGGAGCCAGCCGCGCGTCGAACGCGGGCTGAGTCGGCGTGGTAGACTTGGCAAAGTCAAAGGTCTCGACCGTGTCGCCGCGCCGCGCGGCCGTCAGGCCAAGTCCGGCAGCACAAAGCGCGGCGAGCGCGAGGGCCGATGTGATGAGGTTACGACTACGCGACGTGGACATCGTTCATCTCCGAGGAGCACTTCGTTTCGCGAATCAATCGGTACGCGATGGAAAGTGCTTCGGGCGCCGATGCGTTTCCGTCGGCGAAGGGCTGGATCGTTCGTAGGGAAAGCTCGCTGCGACGGTCGGGGAATTCCCGACCTAGGCGCCTTCAGAGGCATGCGTCGCGGGGGCCCGTCCGCTCGCGTGGACAAGGCTCGCGAGCTCGGCGATCATCGGGCGCTAGAACGCGCTAAAACTGAATCGCGCCGCCTGTGGCGATCACCGCACAGAGATCAGCGCGCAGCGCCGCCTCGTCGACACCGGCCGCATACGCGGCGTCTCGCACGGAAAGACCCATGCTGCAGCAGAGCTCGATGTCGTGGTCGCGAAATACCGCCGCAGTCCCGGGATATGCACGGATCACGGCTTCGACGGATTGACTTGGCTCAAATGGGACGGGGCCAACCGGAAACGACATCGATGAAGCAGGGCACATTGTGAAATGACGATGCCTATACACCACGACGGGTGCGGTGTTCGCCCCGTCGCGCGGTAATGCGCGGAATGCCTGCTCGCGACTGGAAAGGGCTCGAGCTCGCAGGCGTAAACGAAAGGAGGTCGCCGTCAAGGCGGCGAAGGGAAGGCTCACCGTTGCGGTCGACGCCGCCGTGCCGCTTCAGCGTTCAGAGCAAGCCCCGGGTATTCGGTTGCCCGCTTCACGCGGCCTGTGTCGCTCCGAAGCACGCGGCTTGTCGGCACACCGCGCAATGATCCGGCAGATCGCCGAAATGCCGGTCGGAGAGATCCGCGCGCGACTCGAGGAGTTGGCGAACGGGCGGTGGACACGCCTGCTGTCCAATATTGATCAGGAGCAGACTCAGAAGCCTGCGTCGGGCATTGCCGCTCGCTCAATCCATGGCGAGCGACGCAAGCGTAGGCGGATGCCCGGCCTCTGACCGGTTCGTAGGCAGGAACAGGTCGTCGAGAAAAAACGCGGACAGCTCCGCTCGGCCGGCCAACCCGGACTTCTGATAGATCGCGCCCGCGTGCTGCCGAACCGTGCGCTCGCTGCGCCCTGTCTCGAACGCAATCTGCTTGTGGCTGTGGCCCTTCAGGAGTCGCGCGATCTCGCGCTCGCTCGGCGTCAGCGCCCACGCGGAGAAGCGCTCGTCGACGGCTCGCGAGAAGCCGTTCAACGCCGCCTCGGCGCTCGCCCGCCACATCGCCCGCCCGGCGTCATGGGTCTCAAGCACGTGGCGCGTCTCCGCTAACTCGTGCCGTGAGCGCCACCAGCCGCGCCAGAGCATGACCGACGCTGCCAGCTCGACCGCAATGAAACCGACCTCGTAGACCGCGTTTACCGACCACCAGGCGTCCGGAGCATCGACGTACAGATCGATCGCGCCGCCAGCGATGGCGATCACGAGCACCACCGCAAGTAACGCCACAAGCGGCCGTCCTTCGTCAATCGCTTCGTCCACGAGTCGCATATAGGACGTATGTAGCGCTCGGCTCTCTGTAAGGGCATCGGGCAAATGCCGGACTCTGTATGAACGAACGTCGGATGGGCCTGTTTCCAGAACTCGAGCAGCGTCAAGCAACACCTGAACCGGAGCTCGTTCGATGCTTCCCAATCCCCTGCACCCGGCGATCGTACACTTTCCGATCGTTCTCGCGTTCCTTTTTCCGCTATTCATAGGCGGCGCGTTGTGGTCGATTCGGCGAGGGGCCGCCGTACGACGCGCCTGGCTCGTGCCGACAGCGGTCGCCGCGGCGCTCGTCGTGAGCGCGTGGCTGTCCGTTCAGACGGGTGATGCGCAGAGCGAGCGCGTCGAACAAGTCGTGGACGCGACGCCGCTCGACGCGCACGAAGATCTCGCCGAAGCGTTCCTCACCGCGTCGGCAGCCGTGGCGGTACTGACGACCGCGGGTCTGCTCGGCGGTAGGTCAGGCCGAGCGGCGCGCGTGCTCACAGGCGTCGGATCGCTCGCGCTCGCCGGCCTCGTGGTCCGAGTCGGCCACACCGGTGGCGAGCTCGTGTATCGCCACGGCGCCGCGAGCGCATATGCCGTCCCGACGAGCAACGACAGCAACCACACCGCCGCGCTGATCGTGACACCGGCGCGAGACCACCAGCGCCGCGCCGCCTCTACCTCAGACAAACAATAAGGAGCTGCTGACATGTTCGAAAATCAGACCAACTCCGGCGGCGTTGCCGGCGGCGCGAAAGCCGCCAGCAACGACAGTCC
>JAICLH010000280.1 GCA_025927495.1 Gemmatimonadaceae bacterium | reverse complement strand
GCTACGCCGCCTGAGGGAGTGGAAGGACATCAGTTGTCTCTGGGTGGAGAGTGCCGGATCGCGCGGGCTCGCGCATGGCACTCACGTCGCGCAGACCATCGATGTTGTTCCGCTCCCTCAGGCGGCGTCGCCGCCGCTTCCCCCAGCGCAGCGCTTCCCCGAGCGAGCGACAGCGAGCGCTTCCCATTCCCTCGGTGTCTGCCCTCAGAACCTCAAATGCGCTCTACCAGCCCTTGAGCGCGCAAAGTCTGGGGCAAGGCGTACATGGACTTCGAGTTCGCCTCCGCTTCCCATGGCCGTACCTGTTTCCCGCACGGTTACATAGTAGTTGTCGTCCACCGTGAACTGCGCCGCGCTCGCGAGCTTCACCTTCATCGTTTGCCAGGACTCCGTTGGGCGGATGCGTTGGTAGTGGTCGGGTGCCACGGTGACCCTCACCGGCATCGCGAAACCGGACACGACGTTCGCCCAACGGTACTTGAGCGTGCTCCCATCAAGCGAGTACTCGAGTACGGGCACCTCCGTCGTCGTGAGGTACTGCGCGAACACCTTGCTCAAATCGATGCCCGCGGCGCGGCTGATGTAGGCCTCGAGCTGCGTGCCGCTGACCGTCTGATGCCAGAACGTCTTTTGCACGCCGCGCAGAATGCTGCGCCACTTCGTGTCGTTGTCGACCACCTGACGAATCGTGTGCAGCATGTTGCCGCCCTTGTAGTACATGTCCTCCGACCCTTCATCGTTCACGCCAAAGTGCCCGACGATCGGGCGGTCGTTTTTGATGAGCCGGCGCGTGCCGATCACGTACGCGGCGCCCGCCGCTTTCCCCTGTTGACACTCCGTGTAGATCGACTCCGCGTAGTTCGCGAAGCTCTCGTGGATCCACATGTCGGCGTGGTCTTTGTCGGTGACGCTGTTGCCCCACCATTCGTGCGCGCTCTCGTGCACGATGATGAAATCCCACTTGAGCCCGAGTCCCGTGTTCGACAGGTCCCGCCCCAGGTAGCCGTTCTTGAAGTGATTGCCGTACGCGACGCCGCTCTGGTGCTCCATGCCTAAATGTGGCGCCTCGATCAGCTTGTAGCCGTCGGCGTACCACGGATACGGCCCGAACCAGTGCTCGAAGCACGAGAGCATCGACTTCGCCTGCTGCCACTGCACCTTCGCTGTGTCCAGATGGTAGGCCAGCGGCCAGAAGTCCAACGTCAGATCGCCGTTCTCGCCTTTGAAGGTCTCCGTCCAGTGCGCGTACGTGCCGGCGTTGACCTCGACGTCGTAGTTATTGATCGGGCTCGTGACGAACCACTCGTAGGTGGTCGTGCCGTCGGCGTTGTGCGTCGTGCTCCGCAGCCGTCCGTTAGACACGTCGGTCATCGAGTCGGGCACCGTGATCGCGATGCGTTGGCTGTCCGGCTCGTCGGACGGAATGTCCTTGTTAGGCCACCACACGCTGGCGCCGAGTCCTTCGTTGGCCGTCGCGACCCACGGGTGGCCGAGGCTGTCCTGTCGCCAGATGAATCCCCCATCCCACGGCGGACGCTTGGCGGCCCGCGGATGGCCATGGTAGTACACGGTCACCGTTTTCGTGTCGCCCACGCGCTGCGGCGATGCCATCGTGATGAAGAACGCGTTGCTGTCGCGGCGCGCGGTCAGTACCTGACCGTCCTGGACGATGCTGTCCACCTGCATCGGGACCTGCAGGTCGATCTGCATCTCCTTCGCCGGAGCAAGCACGCGGTACGTGATGCCGTTGTAGCCGCGGATGCTGCTGTCGGCAAGATCCACCGCCACGTGCAGATCGTAGAACGTCGCGTCCCACCACGAGCGGCCCGGTCCGTTGGTCCCGCGCAGTGTGTCGGCGTGCGTGAACGTCGTCCGCTGCGCCGGGAGGGCCGCGGCGGAAACGACAACGAAGGCGAAGGCGAGGGCGAATCGTCGCATTGCAGAACGCGCGATGTGAGAGACAAAATCGGGGCGGTCGACGTTCACCCTACTATAATAGTGGGACACCAGGCTGTGAACGTTCGCCGACCCCGCCCTCCTTACCATCGCATGCTGATCGACATCCACAACCACTACTATCCGCCTGCGTACCTCGATGCACTGCGTGAACCCGATAGCGTCGTGCGCCTTACGGAAGACGAATCCGGAAATCCGTGCGTGCATTACCCGGGCGACTACAACGTCGCCGTGCGCGGGCATCGCGACATCGCCTACCGGCAGACCGTGCTCGAGCAGGACGGCGTAGACACGCAGGTGATCACGCTGACCACGCCCGGCACGCACGTCGAGGCGCCGCCCCGCGCGGCGCGACTCGCGCGCCTGGTGAACGACGCATTCGCCAAGGTGGTACGCGAGCGCGGGCCGCGGTTTGCCGCGCTCGCCACGCTGCCGCTATGCGATCCCGCGGCATCGGCGGCGGAGCTCCGCCGCGCGATGACGGAGTTGGGCTTCGCAGGCGCGATGCTCTTCAGCAACGTGAACGGCGTGCCGCTCGCCGACGCGCGCTTCGAACCGCTCTATGCCGAAGCCGATCGGTTAGGCGCGGTGCTCCACATCCACCCGACCAACCCGGCGAGCGTGACGGGCATGACCGAGTACTGGCTCACCGCACTCGTCGGCTTTCTGTTCGACAGCAGCCTCGCTGCCGCGCACCTCGTGTTCGCGGGGATCCCCGAGCGCTATCCACGCATCCGATTCGTGCTCGGACACCTGGGCGGTGCAATTCCGTACATCGCCGAACGTCTCGATCGCGGATGGCGTGCGTTCCCCGAGTGCCGCGAGCACGTGACGCGAGCGCCGAGCGAGTACCTTCGCGATTTCTATTTCGACACGGTCAACTTCGATCCCGCTGCGTTGCGCCTGGCCGTGGATTTTGCCGGCGCGGACCACGTGCTGGCGGGCAGCGACTACCCACACATGATCGGCAGCATTGCGCTCATGAAGGAGAGTCTGGCAACGGTGCGAGTCTCGCTTGAAGAGCGGGCCAAGATCCTGGGCGGCAACGCCGCGGCGCTGCTGCGCATCTAGTGGAGCGCGTCTGAGGTTCGGATAGCAGTCAGGGAATGGGGAAGCGCTCGCTGGCGCTCGCTTGGGGAAGCGCTGCGCTGAGGGAAGCGGCGGCGACGCCGCCTGAGGGGTGGAAGGACATCAGTTGTCCCTGGGTGG
>JAICLH010000259.1 GCA_025927495.1 Gemmatimonadaceae bacterium | reverse complement strand
ATCTGCTCGTCGAAGCGCGCGAGCGCGCGGTGCGCGCGCACGAACGCATCCTCCGTAACGACCTCGGCGTCCTCGCGATTGCCTAACATGCGGCTCGCGAAGCGCAGGCACGCAGGCGCGTGCCGGTCCACCAGCAGCGAGAACGCCCCCGGGTCGCCTGCCAGGACTGCACGGACGAGCATCGCATCCGTCATCTCCACCGGGTTGGTACCTTCGCACCCGGCCGGGCGTCACGCGTCACCGATCAGGGAACGTCGATGATGCCCGTCGTGCCGCCAAAATCATCGGGAACGGCAGGTATGCCGGGCGGCGCGAACCACTGACCGCCGTTCACGCGGAGACTCACGTGATGCACACCCGGCGCGAGCGCGATCGTCGCACGCCAACGACCATGACCATCTTCCGTTAGGTCTATCGGCGTCCAGGCGTTGAAGTCGCCGGCGAGCTGCACCATCCCAGCCGGCGCGCCGGCGTACGTGAGCGTGAAGACGCGCCCGCCGTCGGGGTGCACGGTGAACGCGACGAGCGGTGCCGCCGGCTTCGCATTGGATGGCGGCGATTCGTGTCCCGGTTGCACGCGCAGCCCAACGCTCACGAAGCGCGAGCTCGGGAGGCCGAGTCCAATGCGCGCCGGCGATGTGCCCGCGGCGAACTGCAGGCCGAAGCCATGAGGAAGCTCGATATTGCCGCCGGCCTGCGCCCACATCGCGGCCGGAAACGATGCGACAGCCGGCCGTGCACCGACGAACGCCTCGAACTGCACACGGCCCGCGACCCACTGGGCTCCAGCCTCGAGCTCCGACCAGACGCGAACGCTCGACGGCGTGCCGGGGTGTCGGATCGTGTCGACCGTCACGCCATGATAGGGGACGTATCCGCTGTCGGTGCGGAGGGAATCAACCACCACCTCCGCGGTGTCGAAGGTGCCGGGCTGTCCCGCGAATCGCAGCGCGTGCTCGGCGAGGCCGAGTCTGAGGGTGATCGGCCCGATCGAGTGCCAGGCCGACGCCCGCAGCGCGAAGACAGGTCCCATGGAGTCGGCTTCCGCCGCTCGTTGGGCGAAGAGCCCGAGCGACGCGCCGTGCTTGTCGGTCCCCGTGGCCGCCGTCGTGCCTAACGAAAGGAGCGTGCGGGGCGCGGACCACGACATGTTGCGCCCCACGCCGGCGTCCGCCGTCACGCGTACGAGGCCCGTCGTGATCGGGACCATGGATACGCCGACGTTCGCGCCGGCGGCGTACTGCGCGGCGGCCGGTCGCGCCATGGCGATCGCGCCCAGCACGAGAGCGGGGCCCACGAAGGGCAGGGCGTGTCGAAACACCTGCGGCATGGCGACTCCTCCGGTTCGCGCCGACGTCAGGCAAGCATGACGCCGTCGAGCGTTGCGGGCAAGCAGTCCCGATCTCGGGTCGCGCGCCCACGCGGATGTATTACCCTCGCATCGGCCCGATGCGTCACATCGCGAAACCGCGATGCCATGGGAGCCGTACGGCCACCAGTCGACCTCTCGTAACGAATCCTCCTGCCCGCGGGGCCCCTCATGGATTCGATTATCCGTGATGTCCGATATGGGTTCCGTTCGCTCATCAAGAGTCCGGGGCTCACGCTGGTCGCCACCCTCGCCCTCACGCTCGGCATCGGTCTCACGACCGTCATGTTCAGCATGGTGTACGGTGTGATCATCAAAGGGCTGCCGTACCCGAACGGCGACCGCATCGTGGAAGTGATCCGAAACAACAAGGCGCGTGGCTTCAACCACATGTCCGTCCCGATCAGCGACTACGTCGACTTCACGAATCAGGAACACACCGTCGCGCCGATCGCCGCCTACTACTCGGGGACGGTGAACGTCAGCGGCAGAACGCAGGCGCAACGCTACACCGGATCGTTCGTCACAGCGAGTACGTTCGATGTCACCGGCGTGAAACCGGTCCTCGGCCGCACATTCCGCACGGGCGAGGATGGCCCGGCGGGCGAGAAGGTGGTGGTGATCAGCTATCCGCTGTGGCAGAGCGAATTCGGCGGCAACCCGAACGCGTTAGGCTCGGTGCTGCGCGCGAACGGCGTGCCGTATACGGTGATCGGCGTCATGCCGGAAGGATACGACTTTCCGGACAACGCCCGCATCTGGCTGCCGCTGCAGATGGATCCCGTCGCCACCAAGCGGGGCGATGGCACGTGGCTCACGGTGGTCGGCGTGCGGAAGCCTGGCGTGACGCTGGACGAGGCGACCGCGGACTTTTCGGCGATCGCCCAACGGTTGCAGCACGAGTACAAAGCGACCAACGACGGGATCGACGCGCGCGTACAAGGCTACATCGACGCGGAGCTCGGGCCGCAGCCCCGGCAGCTTCTGTACACGATGTTCGGCGCGGTGTTCTTCGTGCTGCTCATCGCGTGCGCGAACGTCGCCAATCTGCTGCTCGACCGCGCCGCGCACCGCACCAAGGAAGTCGGAATCCGCACGGCGCTCGGCGCAACGCGCGCTGCTGTGGTGCGCCAGTTTCTCACCGAGGCGCTGGTGCTTGCGTTAGGCGGCGCGGTGTTCGGCTCCGTGGTGGCGTACGCGGGCATCGCCGCGTTCAACCGCGTGCTGTACGCCTCGACGGACGTCCCGTTCTACATCGACATCCGGCTCAACGCGCCCGTGCTGGCGTTCGCGATCGGGATGGCGGCGCTGGCGGCGATGTTCTCGGGAATGCTGCCGGCGATCCAGTCGTCGCGCACCGACATCAACGAGGTGCTCAAGGATGAGACGCGCGGCTCCTCGAGTCTGCGCATCGGCAAGATGAGCCGTGGCCTCGTGATCTTCGAGATCGCGCTGTCGTGCGGGCTGCTGGTCGCCGCCGGCCTCACGATCAAGAGCGTGACGAACCTGCGGACGATGGATCCCGGATTCCGGACGAGTCACCTCTTCACGGCGCGGGTCGGATTCCCAGCGGAATACACGGATTCGGCGATGCAGCGCCAGTTCTACGAGCGGCTGCGCGAGCGAATCGAGGCAATTCCCGGCGTGCGCATGGCCACCATCACGTCGGGGCTGCCCGGCGTCCAGTCGGACGGCGGCTCGTTCGAGGTGGAGGGCGGCACGTACACCACCGACAACGACGTGCCTAACGCACGCTCGTATTCGGTGTCGCCGGGGTTCTTCGAGACGTTCGCGATCACGGTGCTGCAAGGCCGGGGCATCACGTCCACGGACCGGGCGGATGCGTCGCCGGTCGCGGTGGTGAACCAGGCGTTCGCCGACAAATATCTCGGCGGGCGCGACGTGCTCGGCCGCCGCATCCGGCAGGGCGGCCGCGACAGCACGGCGCCCTGGATGACCGTCGTCGGACTGGTGCCCACGACGTTCTCCGGCGATCAGGAAGAGCCGCGGGTCCCCGCGTATTTCGTCCCGCTCACGCAGCATCACACGAATTTCGTGAGCATGGCGGCGGTGACGGACGGTCCGCCGATGGGCATTACCTCGCAGGTGCGGAGCGCCGTCACCGCCCTCAATCCGGACCTGCCCATCTACTGGACGTATACCATGGATGAAGCCATGGCGCGGAAGGTGTGGTTCATCCGCGTGTTCGGCGCGATGTTCATGATGTTCGGGGTCATCGCGCTGTTCCTCGCGTCGATCGGCCTCTACGCGGTGATGTCGTTCTCGGTGAGCCGCCGGGTGCGCGAGATGGGCATCCGCATGGCGTTAGGCGCGCAGGCGCGCGACGTGATGCGCATCATCTTCGGGCAGGGCGCGCTGCAGATTGCGATCGGTGTCGCGGCGGGACTGGCGTTCGCGGCGACGCTCGCGCAATTCCTGAGCGTGGTCCTGTTCCAGGTGCACCCGCGCGATCCCGTCATCTTTTCCGGGGTCGCGGTGGTGCTGGCGTTCACCGGTCTCGCGGCGTGTCTCATCCCGGCGTTGCGGGCGACCACGGTCGATCCCCTCACGGCGCT
>JAICLH010000189.1 GCA_025927495.1 Gemmatimonadaceae bacterium | reverse complement strand
CCGCCGCGGGCGGCGGCACCTGGTTCGTCGCGTGGTGGCAGCCGCGCGCCGACAGCAGCGCGCAGCTCATGGTGTCGCGCTCGACCAACGGCGGCGGATCCTGGACCGCGCCCGTGGCGGCCGACAGCCGCGACCGGGCACCGCTGGGCTGCACCCGGCCTAACGCGGCCATCGCCGCGGATTCGGCGAGCGGGTACGTGCATCTCGCGTACTTCATCGCTCCACACGACGGCGCCGGCGTATGGTACGCGCAGTCGCAGGATCGGGGCGCGACGTGGCACGATCCCGTCGGCGTGTTCTACGGCGACGACGCGGCGCACGCGGATGTCGCTGCGCACGGCGACACGGTGTTCGTGGCCTACGAGTACCCGAACGCCGCCGATGCCCGCGTGGGCGTGGCGGTGTCCTACGCCGCCGGCCGCGTGTTCGCCGCGCGCATGCCGGTGTCGTCGGGCACGGAGCGGGCGAGCGATCCGCGGATTGCGTTAGGCGGCGGCGTCGTCGCGGTCGGGTGGACGTCCGGCGGCACCACCGGCGGCCGCGGCGCCGCCGCCACGGTGGTGGACGTGGCGCCGTTAGGCAACGGCAAATGACCGGGGAGAGGGTGCGCTGATGCGCGTGGTGCTCGCCGACGACGACCCGGTGATGCAGCGGCTCCTCCGCGGCGCCCTCGAGCGTCGCGGACACGATGTGGTCGTGACGTCGGACGGCGAGGCCGCGTGGACCGCGATCGCAACCGACCCGCCGCCCCTGGCGGTGCTCGACTGGAACATGCCGGTGGTCGACGGGCTCGAGGTATGCCGCCGCGCGCGCGCCGGCCAGGCGACGCGCGACACGTTCCTCCTCGTCGTGACGGGACGCGACACGCCCGAAGACCTCCAGGCGGCGCTCGAGGCGGGCGCCGACGATTACATGATGAAGCCGCTCGACCCCGCACAGCTGATGGCACGCCTGGCCATCGCCGAGCGCCGCATCGCGCTCGACGCGGAACGCCGCGATGCGGTGGAAAAACTCGCGCGCGCGCAGTGGCTGGCGGGCATCGGCGAAATCGCGATCGCGGTGCAGCACGAGGTGAACAACCCGCTCACGGCGCTCATGATCGAAGCCCAGTCGATCGCCGCGGTCGCGGGCGCCAACCCGGACCTCCGCGCGCTCGGCGAATCCATCCACGCGCAGAGCACCCGCATCGCGACGATCGTCAAGCGGTTAGGCCAACTGCAGGACCCGCGCAGCGTCGAGTACCTGCGCGGCGGGTCGCGCATGATCGACCTCTCGTCGGACGGGTCCTGAATGCCTAACGGAGCCGACGGCGCCCCGGCGCGCCGGCTGATCCTCGGCGCGCACGCGTCGGATGCGGGCGGCATCCACACGGCCGTGCTGCGCGCCGCCGCCGGCAGCATGGACGCGCTCCAGCTCTTCACCGCGATTCCCACCTACTACGGCGACAAGTCCTCCATTCGTGCCGAGCGCGTCGAACGGTTTCGTACGGCGCTCGCGTCGACCAGCATCGAACCCGCCAATGTCGTGGTCCACGCCGCATACGTGATCAACACCGCGACCGCCGACGAGCAGAAATGGAGCCGATCGGCCGCGGGACTCGCGAAAGAGCTCGAGCGGTCTACGGCGCTCGGGGTCGGTGCGGTGTGTTTCCACCCCGGCGCCGCGCTGGGCGGCGATCCCGATGCGGCCACGGCGCGCGTCGCCCGAGCGATGACGCTCGCGCTGGAGAAGGTGCCCGGCTCTACCCGGCTCCTCGTCGAGAACACCGCCGGCGCGGGTCTTACCGTCGGTCGAACACCCCACGAAGTTGGAGCCATTCTCGCCGATATCCCGTCGCAGCTGCGAAGCCGTGTCGGCTATGGACTGGACACGTGCCACCTGTTTGTGGCCGGACACGACATTGCCGCATCGGCCGAAGCACAACGGGCTGTTCTGGATGCGTTCGAGTCGGCCTGCGGAGAGCCGCCGTCGTTTTTCCACCTGAACGACAGCGAGGGCGCGCAGGGATCGAATCGCGACCGTCACGCACTACTAGGGAAGGGAAAGATCGGGACCGAGCCATTCCGGTGGCTGCTGGCCGATCGGCGCGCCGCGGGCGTGCCGTTGATTCTGGAAACGCCGCACCGTGAGGAAGCCGAGTCCGAGGACAATCTCGCACCAGACCCGAACGACGTTGAAATGTTGCAGCTCTTGCGCTCGATGGCCTTGTCCCAGGCCTGACGCCCCGGCGAAACTGCATTTGCCGGGCGTCGTATGTAAACCAAGTAGAGCGTGACGGCGTCCAAATGAAGTCCGGACAACGTCCGGTGTTGGTCAGGTCGCGCGCTGGCGGTCGATGCGTTGCGCATTGTCGGATAGCCGTCCGTTTCATGCGCCAACGCGTGCGTTCCGACTCACGAGGATAGCATGGCCAAGAGTTCGCCGCGCCCGCCGTCGACAGCCTCCGCGGCCCCTCTCGTTGCGGTTTTGCTGCTGACGCTCGTCGTCGCCGGCGCGATCACGTGGGTGGCGTGGCTATCGACCAGCTCGCATCGCGCGGCGGCCGAAGATGCCATGCGCGACTATGCGGAGTTCGCGGCGGCGAACTTCACCGACGCGGCGGGGAAGGCGCTCTACGGCGGTTCCATGGCGATTCTCTCGTCGGTGGGCGCGGGCTCGGCCACCATGGAAGCCGACCACGTGTACCCGCTCTCGAAGTTACGAACGGCCGCCGGCGAGATGCGCGACTGGGGTTGGATGTACGTCCCGTCGCCGCGCTACGTGTTCAGCTACGATCTCTCGACGCACAAGATGGACGTGAGCGGCGAGACCATGCCGAGCGACGGCGAGCGAGCGCGATTGCTCGATTCGTTGCAAGCGAACTTCGACACGGTGACCGCAACGTCCGAAGGCGCGGGTCCGCACGAACGATCGCTCTGGGTGATGACCGACAGCTCCGCGCACGGCACGGAGATCTTCTTGATGGTGTACATGCACGGCGTGCGCGCGACGCCGGACATGGTGTATGGTTTCTCGATCGTATTCCGGGACTACGCGCAGACGGTGCTGCCGCAGCTCGCGCAGGCGACGCCGCTGGTGCCGCGGTCGCTGAGCCACGGCCTGCCTAACGATTCGCTGCTCTCGGTCACGGTGCGCGACGCCGGCGGCCACGTAATGTATCAATCCCGGGTCACCGGCCTCACGGCGTTCGGCGCGACCGAGCAGCTGTGGCGGTTCGCGGGAGGCCCCACCGTGCAGATCGCCGTGCGTCAGCAGGCGGCGGATATGCTGTTGCGCGGCGGCATTCCGCGGAACCGGGTACCGCTCCTCGTCGCGCTCTTGCTCTGCACCGGCGCGCTCGTGGTGGTCGCATTCCACCTCGCGCGGCGCGCCGAGGAACTCGCGCACCTCCGCGCGGATTTTACGTCGAGCATGTCGCACGAGCTACGGACGCCGCTGGCGCAGATCGTCTTGTTCGCCGAGTCGCTGTCGTTCGGTCGGGTGACCACGGAGCGCGGGCGCAGCGACGCCCTGCGCGTGATCCTGCGCGAGGCGCGGCGGCTGGGTCACCTGGTCGACAACGTGCTGCTCTTTTCGCGCACGGAGCGTCGCGCGACGCACGTATCGGCGCAAGCGAGGCCGCTGGCGCCGTTGGTTCGCGAGGTTGTCGAGTCGTTCGAACCGCTGGCGAAAGTGCGCCAGTCGACACTCAAGTTGGCGTTGGACGAACGCGTCGTAGCGCCAGTGGATGAAGGGGCCTTACGGCAGATTCTGCTCAATTTGTTGGACAACGCCGTGAAGTACGGTCCCGACGGACAGACGGTTGCCGTTAGTCTCACGCTCGAGCGCGGCCGCGCCGTGTTGTGCGTGGACGACGAAGGCGACGGGGTGCCGGAATCAGAGAGCAAACGAATCTGGGATCCGTTCGTAAGGCTGCACAGCGGAGAGTATTCCGTGTCTACGGGGAGCGGCATCGGGCTCTCGGTGGTGCGGCAGTTGGTGATGCTGCACGGGGGCACGTGTCGCGTGGGCGACGCGCCGTCCGGGGGAGCGCGATTCGTGGTGGAGTTACCCGGTGCTCGCGTCGGAGGCGGAGAGGGTGGAGCGGGGAGCATATCGTCCGAAGGAGGAACGCATGATCTCGCTGCCGCACGATAGTACGAGCCAGGGAGTTGCTACGAGCCAGGGAGTTCGCATGCACCGCATCCTGATCGTCGAAGACAATGCCGATCTCGCGTCGGGTCTCAAGACCAACCTCGAGCTCGAAGGATACGATGTGTCGATCGCCGGCGACGGCGTGAAGGGGCTGTCGCAAGCGCGCGCGGTGCATCCGGATCTCATCATGCTCGATCTCATGCTGCCGAAGCTCGACGGTTATCGGCTGTTGCGATTGTTACGGCAGGACGGATTCGCCGGACCCGTGCTGGTGCTCACGGCGCGCGGAGACGAAGCCGACAAGGTGCGCGGGTTCCGCTGGGGCGCGGACGACTACGTCACCAAGCCGTTCAGCCTGATGGAGCTTCTGGCGCGCGTGGAGGCGCTTCTACGCCGCAGCGCGGCGTCGCCGATGCCGATCGCGCCCAAGGTGCCGCCGCCGCCCGTGCGGTTTGGCGAAGTGGAAGTGCGGCCGGCCACGCACGAGGTGCTGCGCTCCGGCGAGCCTGTGCCGCTCAGACCGAAGGAGTTCGATCTGATCATGGCGCTCATTCAGCGCAACGGTCAGGTGGCGTCGCGTCTCGAGCTGTTGCACGAGGTGTGGGGCTACGATGCGGAAATCGTCAGCCGCACGGTGGACACGCACATGGCCGAGCTGCGCCGCAAGCTGGAGCGCGATCCCGGCTCGCCGCGCCATCTCCTAACGGTGCGGAAGACAGGCTATCGGTTGCAGGTCTAACGGGACTGCGTCTGGCGTTGTGATCGCACCTTAGAGGGAAGAGGGAAGCGCTCGCTGACGCTCGCTTGGGGAAGCGCTGCGCTGGGAGAAGCGGCGGCGACGCCGCCTGAGGGAGTGGAACAACATCGATGGTCTGCGCGACGTGAGTGCCGTGCGCGAGCGCGCGCGATCCGGCACTCTCCACCCAGAGACAACTGATGTCCTTCCACTCCCTCAGGCGGCGTCGCCGCCGCTTCCCCCAGCGCAGCGCTTCCCCAAGCGAGCGACAGCGAGCGCTTCCCTTTTCCCCGGCGTCTCAGTCGCAGACGCTTGGTCACTAACGGCTCGCTCCGACCAGGACAGGCGTCGTCGTCGGTTCGGGCGATCCGCCGGATGGCTCGTCGATCACCGCAATCGCCGCGAGCGAATCCTTGGCGAGCGGGTAGTGCGCGATCACGAGCGCGTCGCCGGACGCGCTCGTCGCAAAGACGCCGGCGCTGATCTTCCGTTGGGCACGCGTGATCAGCCAGAGCTGATACGTCCGGTTGGGCGCCGCCCGCGGTAGGTTGTGGGCGACGAACGTCCACTGACCGCTCATCTGATCCCAGAACATTTTGCCCGAGGGCTGGCGCGCGCTCGGCGCACCGGCTTCGATCACCTGCACGGCGGCTCCCGTCATCGCGTCGAGGAGCGCCTGTCGATCGGCCAACGCGGAGTCGCGCGCCGCGATTTCACGCTCGAGCCCCCGTTGGGCAACGAGCAAGCGCTGTGTGTCGCGTTGCATCGCGTTCGCGCGCTGGCCGGCCGACACGGCGTACACGGCGAGCGCGACGCCGATCAACACGATGGCCGCGGCGGCTACGAGTCGCGCCGTCGAGAACCGCGTAAGGCGATGCGGCGGCATTGGGATGGCCACCGGCTTCGCCGGTTTCGGCGCGGGTGCGACGGCCGATTCCGCGCGCTCTGCCGCGCGCGCCAGCAAGTGCGCGCGCACGCGCGCCTGCCGAGCGGGATCCATGGGCACCGCGGGCGCGAGCTGCGCCATGGCGTGCGCGGCGTCGCGGAGTTCGCCCAACTCTCGCGCGCACGCGTCGCATTCGGCGACGTGCGCGAGGATCGCCGCTCGCTCCTCGCTCGACGTCGCGTCGAGTGACAACGCGGCGAGCAGCTCCTGTGCTTCGGGGTGGGTCATGTCGCGCCCTCTCGCAGCGAGGACAATCGCGCGCGGAGTTTCATCATCGCGAGCCGAATGCGCGTCTTGATCGTGCCAAGTGGCTGACCTGTGCGCTCGGCGATTTCCGATTGGCTCAGGCCGCCGAAGTACGCGAGCTCGATCGATTCGCGCTGTTCCGGCGGCAGCTCGGCCACTGCGCCGCGCACGAGCGCGCGTTGCTCGTTCTCCTCGACGCCGCCGAGTGGACTCGAGCTCGGTGAGGCGAGCGCAGAGTCGTCGGCACGCTCGATGGATGTTGCGATGCGTTCGGGACGGCGGCTCGCTGCGCGCAGCGCGTCGAGCGCGCGGCTGCGCGCGATGGAGCACATCCACGTCGACACGGAGCCGCGCGATGCATCGTAGCGTGCGGCGTGTCGCCACACCTGCCAGAACGTTTCTTCGACCACATCCTCGGCGTCGTCGGCGTCGCCGAGGAGGCGCAGCGCGAGCGAATGCACGAGTGTCACCTGTCGGTCATAGAGCGCGCCGAGCGCGCGTTGGTCGCCGCCGGCAATGCGGTGCACGAGCTCCGCGTTGGTGAGCGCCACGTAGTCGCGCGCGGGTATCGACGGCGTCGGCGTGCGCACGGGAGTATGCGCTCGATACGCTGGTGAGCCAGGTGGCGGATTCATGGGTCGAGCCCAATGTATCGCGACTGGTGCACGCCGCCAGAGCGGAATTTCCCGAGGGAAATCCGCGTGCACAGAGGGAGAAATCGTGTGCGCCCCTATTGCGCTGCTGTAGGACCTTCTTAGTTTGTGGCCCGACGGACCCCTGTTCCTCTCTAGGACGAGATCCATTCAACCAATCGGGAGAGACCATCGATGGCCACCAAAAAGAAGCGCGGCGCGAAGAAGGGAACGAAGCGCACAGCGAAGAAAGCGGCCAGGAAGGGTGGACGGAAGGCAGCACGCAAGGCGGCGCCGCGGAAGAAGCGCGCGCCCAACCCGGCGTTCATGCGTCCGATGCAGCCCGATGATGCGCTCGCGGCAGTGGTCGGCAGCGGTGGGATGCCTCGCACCGAGATCACGAAAAAGCTGTGGGCCTACATCAAGCGCAACAATTTGCAGGACGCGAAGAACAAGCGCATGATCAACGCCGACGACAAACTCGGCCGCGTGTTCAATGGCAAGAAGCAGGTGTCGATGTTCGAGATGACGAAGCTCGCCAGCAAGCACATGAAGTAATTCTCACTCGACGGCAGCGCACGCGTCGAGCAGACGAAGGGGGCGTACCATAGCGGCACGCCCCCGTCGCACATCTACTGAACTGCGCCTCTGATTGCGGATCGAGAAAGTTGGGAAGAGGGAAGCGCTCGCTAACGCTCGCTGGGGGAAGCGCTGCGCTGGGGGAAGCGGCGGCGACGCCGCCTGAGGGAGTGGAACAACATCAATGGTGTGCACGATGTGAGTGCCCTGTGCGAGCCCGCGCGATGCGGCACTCTCCACCCAGAGACAACTGAT
>JAICLH010000316.1 GCA_025927495.1 Gemmatimonadaceae bacterium | reverse complement strand
CGCGCTTCGCAGGTCCTTCGTAGGGGAGCAAGTCGTTCCGGCGACCGACCGCGTGTCCGCGCCACATCGTCAATCGAACACACCCACGTTCGATTGCGATCGTGACCTGGATGCCAATGAATTCGGAAACGCGCTGAGGTGACGTTTGGTGGCCTTCGGATGACCGTCGGTGACGCTCGAACGGGGAAGACGCGGTCGGCCGGAACAACGGCGACCGGCGGGAGCACACCGGTTGCTCCCCTACGAGACGACTGCGCACGACGGTCAATCTTTGTGCATACCGCTCTAAGACGAATTCCTCGCGCGGAGACGCAGAGCTTTACGGATTAAGCTAGGATGCGCGTCTCACCAGCGGGAAGCTTGTTCCACCAGTGGTCGTAGCGGCGGTAGGGCGCCGGGTCGCGATCGGCCAGAAACGCGAGCAGTTGCCGCGCTTCTGCGGCCAGCACCTCCCAGGTCTCTTTCGAGAGCGGGTGGAACGCCGTCGCCTCGATGCCGTCATCGACCGTGCGCCAGACTCCGGCCACATAGCCGTCGACCAGCAGCGTGGGCAGCGTATCACCATTAATACGGATGACGAGCTTGCGGTATGGCTCCGGAATGACGCGGGTTCGGTCGACATAGGCGAGCAGGATGTTGTCCCACATCGGCAGGAGGCGGGGCGGGGCCGGGGTCTCCTCAGACGGAAGCGGGGCGCCGGGTAGATCGTACAGCACGACGCCGTTCGGGCCTTCGAGCCGTTCGAGTTCATCGCCCAGCGCCTGCACAGCAGCCGTGACGCGCGACCGAACGATCATCGCGAACTGCGCCATGTCCGGCATCGAGGCGGGGCCGAAGCCCGACAGATAGCGCTTGATGAGTGTTCGCAGCGCGGCCTCGGGCGAATCGGGGCCAGGCAGCATCGGCCGTGCGTTCGCCGCGATATACCCGCGCCGCGGTTCGAACGACCAGGGCGCGCCGTTCGGCGTGTGCCAGAGCCGCGCGTACTGCCGCAACATACGCCAGGCGCTCGGGTACTCTGCCGAGCCGATCCGTTCAACGAACCACGCCTCACACTCGGCTGCGCTGCGCGGCTGAGCTGCGAAATCGAGCAAATCCGGCAAGAGCGCATCGGCATCCTCAGGCGTCAGCCCGCAGGCGATGAAGCGCCGGTCGCGCAGCCGGGAGCCGCGCAGCGTCGGTTCCATCGCCTCGCGGAACCACGGGTAATCATCGGCATGAACGGCATGCATGGTGACGCGCAAGAGGGTAGAGCGGACAAGCGCGTACGACGCATACGCCGCGTCGAGTTCGGCCGCATCGAAATCTGCAAGCCGGTTCCAGAGCGCCAGATAGGGCGAGGCCGGCTGCTGCGCCTGCAACGCGACGACCCGCCGCACCGCCTCCGCCACCGAAAGCGATTGGCGCTCCAGCAGCAGTTGTCGATCGAGCGTCACCCGGTTGAGCGCGCGTGCGCTGATACTCATGCGGCCTGTTTCCCCGTTATCGGCTCGTGCGACTCGTTCGCCGGATTCCCGATGACGCGCGCACCACGTTCTATATCAATTTCCGCGTCTCCGCGTCTCTGCGCGAGACAATCGTCTCACCTACTTAATGCCGCGCACAACCGGCAGAGCGCGTGGGTGCGCTTGAGATCGACCAGGCGCTGAAAGCGTTCGCT
>JAICLH010000101.1 GCA_025927495.1 Gemmatimonadaceae bacterium | reverse complement strand
TCTCGCGCTGGATGTCCTCCAGCACGTGACCCACCGTCATCGCTGTGGCGTTCATCGACGCGCGCGCCAGCACGCCGGCGGTGATCAGCAGCAGGACCAGCGCCCCGAACCCCATCAGGAGGCGCGCCCGTATCGTGGTCGTCCGGCGCATCGGGGTGAAAGTCGACTCGCTCATTGCGCGCTCCCCCCGCCCGGCACGACGAGCTCGAACGCACCCTGGTGCACACGCGTCATGCGATACGATGACGTGACCGGGTCGCCGTCGGCACCGAAGCGCAGCACGCCGGTGATGCCATGGTAGGCCGTTTCATCGGTGAGCGACGCCAGGTACGCCCGAACCGCCGCGCGGTTCGGCCCCGCTTCCTGGATGGCGCGCGCCATCATCCGCGCCGCATCGTAGCCTAACGCAGCGTAGGCGTCCGGCGTCTCGTGATACCGCGCCCGAAAATCGGCGACGAACCGTTGCACTTCCGGCCGGGGATCCTTCACCGTGAAAGCCGTACCGACGTACACACCCTCGGACATCGCCGTGTCGGCGACGATGCCGGTCCATCCGTCGCCCCCCAGGAAGTCGGCTGTGAACTTGTCGCGCTTGGCCTCGTGCAGCACCACGAGTCCCGAATTCTGCGTACCAACCACGAAGACGACATCCGGCGATCGCGTCCTGTAGTACGCGATGTACGGCTCGGCGTTCGTGACGTTCGCCGAGATCGGATCGATGCTCACGATCTGGCCGGTAAAGCTCCGCCGAAAGCTCGAGGCGAGACCTCGTCCGTACGCGTCGTTCTCGTACAACACGGCCGCGCGCTTTCGCCCCATGCTCTCGGCGAAATGCGCGATGGTGATGCCGTTGCTGGAGTCGCTCGAGATCACCCGGAACACCCACGGCGAAATGCCCGTCAGCTCGGGCGTCGTCGCCGAGGTCGCGATCGCCGGCAGTCGTCCGCCGTCGTACACCTTCGCGGCCGCCACCATCGCGCCGGACGTGACGTGTCCCACCACGCCAACGATGGCCTGGTTGGCGACGAAGCCCTGCGCGATGCCTGCCGCCTTGGCGCCGTCCGCGCCGTCGTCGCGCTCGTCGAGCTCGAGGTGCTTGCCGCGCACACCGCCCGAGTCGTTCACCTCGGCGATGGCCATCTCGATGCCTTTCTTGTTCATGTCGCCGTACGGCTGGGCGAACGGGCCGGCGACGCCGAGGTGTATCGTCGGAGGGCCTGAAGAACAAGCACCGGCGATGACACACAGCAACGAAGCAATGAGTGGACGCGCGTTCACGGCGATTGTGTGAAGGCGTTGCAGGGTGGTCAGCGGCGCGCCGCGGAATGCTCGCGCCTTGGGCAGCGCCCGCCGAATAAGAGGATTTTCATGGATGTCGACGTCGGTGGCGCAGAGCGTACTCTCGGGACGAAGCGCTGACCGACGTGTAACAGAGCGCTCCACTGCGCGCCGCTGTTCGAGACGACCGACAAAAGGACGGGCCCGGTCATGGGCCCGCTCTTTCAAGACGAGCCTACGCGAGCATCGGGCTCGCGAGTCGTCCCTGCCCTTCGTTCATCTCGCTCGCAGCGATGAGCACGCTGCCGCCAAGCGCGACGTCGGCGCCGGCGGGCTCGCCGAGATCGCCATCGTGGTACGCCTGCTCCCCGTGCTGCGATACGTCGATTCCGGCGATTTCGTCCGCGAGCGCAATGCGCAGGGACGCGAACACGCGCAGCACTCCCAGGATCGACGCCGTCCCGGCACCCGCGATCAGGATGGCCGCCACTACCGCTAGCGCCTGGATGCCGAGTTGGGCCGGGTGGCCGGCGAGGAGACCGTCGGCGCCCGACGCATTCACCGTCCTTGTCGCGAACACACCGGTGAGCAACGCGCCGGCGATGCCGGCCACGCCGTGACATGCGAACACGTCCAGCGCGTCGTCGACTTTCGTACGCGCGCGAAACTGCATGGCCGCGTAGCTCGCACCGGCGCCGATCGCGCCGATCGCGATGGCCGCGAGCGGCGTCACGTAGCCGGCGGCGGGGGTAATGGCGACGAGTCCCACGACTGCACCCGTGGCCGCGCCGACCGCCGTCGAGCGACCGGCGCGCACGTGATCGACGAGCATCCACACCGTGAGCGCCGCGGCGGCCGCGGTGTTGGTGGTGACGAACGCGTTGGCTGCGACGCCCGACGCGGAGAGCGCCGAGCCGGCGTTGAATCCGAACCATCCGAACCACAGCAGGCCCGCGCCGAGAAGCGTGAGCGGAACGTTGTGCGGAACGAGCGACGCGCGACCCAGATCGCGGCGCTTGCCCAACATCGCCGCGGCGACGAGCGCCGAGGTGCCCGCACTCACGTGGACCACGGTGCCGCCCGCGAAATCGAGCGCGCCTAACGAATGGAGCCAGCCGCCGTCGCCCCACACCCAATGGGCGAGCGGATCGTATACCAGCGTCGTCCAGGCGACGGCGAACGCGAGATACAGCGGGAACCGCATGCGTTCCACCACCGCACCGGAGATCAGTGCGACGGTGATGGCGGCGAACATCGCCTGGAAGGCGGCGAACGCGAGGTGCGGGACGCCGGCGGCGTAGGCGGCGTTCGGGTCAGCGCCGACGTTTGCGAAGCCGGCCCACGCCAATCCGCCGATCCACGGCGCGCTCGGCGCGAAGGCCAGCGAATAGCCGAACAACACCCACTGCACGCCCACCACGCCTAACGCGGCGATGGTCATCATGTGGGTGTTGAGCGAGCTCGAGCGCCGGACCAGGCCGCCGTAGAACAGGGCGAGGCCCGGCAGCATCACCATAACGAGTGCGGTCGACGTCAGCAGCCAGGCCGTGTCGCCGGCGTCGACGGGCGGCGCGCTCATGACACCGCGACCAGCGTGCCCTGTGCTTTTCGCTGGACTTCGTCTGCGGTGACGGGGGTGAGCGCCGCGTTGTCGCGCTCTCCGGTGCGAATGCGTACGACGCGATCCAGTGGCTGCACGAAGATCTTGCCGTCGCCCACTTGGCCGGTGCGCGCGGCGGAGGTGATGGCCTCGATGGTTGGCTCGACGAACGGCTCCGAACACGCCATCTCGAGCTTGACCTTGTCGCGGAATTCGAGCACGAGCGCCGAGGTGCGATAGTGCTCCACCACCTCGCGTTCTCCGCCATGTCCGCTGACCCGGCTTATCGTGATTCCGGTGACACCGGCGCGAAAGAGCGCTTCCTTGACGGCAGCGAGCCGTTCCGGACGGATGATGCAGGTGATGAGCTTCATGGCGGGCCTGCTGCGTGGGGGAAAACGATCGCGCCCCGGCGTCCGGGAATGCGGCTCGATCCCAAGCTAGGCCTCGCCAGGTACTACTGTCAACGGCTTTCTACAATTATTGCAAAAATTGGACGACAAATAGCGGTCAAGAGAGCCAGCTAATACCGTCCGTCCGCGGTCTAGTTGTGCGCGAAATGCAGTTCACAGCTCGCAGTGGAGTCAAGGCTATGAATGGCCGGCGTACGCCGTCGTGCCTTCGACGGGCGGCCGATTGGCACCGGCGAGCGCCCCGCTCGCCGGCTGGAGAGCCGTCGAGCGCAGCCTCGTCGCAGCTTGGCGCGCGAGACCAGCCAGGTCCCGGCTCGTCACCGTGAAGAGTTGCACGACGCGCCCCGACGACGCCTCGCGCACGCTGATGTCCAGCAAGTACAGCGTGTCGCCGTGCACCAGGCCGCCATCCACAATCCAGGTCGCTCCCAGTCGCTGCCCGAGCGCGCGTGTTGCGTCGTCCGACGCAGCCATCGAGCCGCCTTCCGCGTTGACCACGCGCTCCGGCGGGACGACCGTCAACTGCGCCGAGTCGGCGAGGTCCGCAGCCAGCAGTTGAGCGACGCCGGCGCCGATCCAGGCGCTCGACGCGTCGGCGCCCAGGACGCGCACCGGCGACACCGCCACCACGGGCTCGCCGTTAGGCGCCGGCGTCCGACCGCGATGCCCACTCGGCGCCGCCAGGAAGAACGTGATCCCGATGCTCCCCGCCATGGTGACCCAGCGAGAGGCTCTGCCTAACCGCCGCGGCGCCGCGGGGGCCGCGCGCGGCGCGTCGGTCGCGCCCGCGACGGCGGTCTCGAACGGCTCCGGGGCCGCGGCAGCGACCGGCGCCGCGGCGACCGGCGCCCGCTCTGCGGCCCCGACCGACGCAAACGATGGCGCCTCGACCGCGACAGCTGGTGTCGCCCGGAGACAGGCCGCGATGTCGGTAGCTAACGCCGACACTCGCGGGTCCGGCGCCAGCGCGTACTCGTCGCGCAAGCGACGGACGAGCCGGTCGTACGCCACGAGCGCGCGCGCATAGGCGTCGCGCGTGCCCGGCGCCTTGAGCGCGTTGAGTCGATAGAGCGCCGCGTCCACCGACAACGGCGCAATGCCAAGCCAGCGTGCGGCGAGCGTCGCGCAATCATCCCATTCGCGCGAGCGCGCCAACCGGAAACAGCGCCCGTCGCACGCGGTGAGAAACAGGCGCTCGAGGCGATCCCGCTCGCGCGCGACCCATTGCTCGAACGTGCACGAGCGCGGCACGCTGACGCCGTCCATGAATGGGCCCGCATACAAATCCACCACCCGGGCCGTGTCGCGTGCCGCCGCTGCCGCGGTGAGCTCGAGCGTGTCGACCGTCAGCTTGCAATCCGCCGCGATCCATACGTCCGTCTGCCGCGAGGCTATTGTCTCGCGGCCAAGTACGCGCCTGAGGTGCGAGAGGGCATCGCTCAGCGAATGCCGGGCGCGTTCCTCATCCTGGTCGCCCCAAAACATCTCGGCCAGCACCGCACGCGAGAGCGGCCGGCCGGCGGTAGCCAGAACGGCCAGGAGAGCCAGCTTTCGCCGCCGCGTGGCGAGTGACGCGTCCTCCGACCCATCGGAGGCGACCAACGCCAGCTGGCCGAGCGTGACGAGTCGAAAGGGTTCGTCTCTCAATGTGTTGACCTTGTTGAAGTCCCCGTGACGGGACGGGAGCTACTCTGCGATCCAATCAGAGCTTGTGCGATTGCGGCGAGGGCCTGCGAGACCCGCGTCTTTTGGTGAAACGTCTGAATCGCCGCGATTTTCTCGCCTGTCGGGACCGAGCTCGGATCCATGATCCGAGGCGCGCAAGCGAGCAGGGCAGTGCACGGCGCTCCGCGCCCGCCGGCGCGCGTGCTTGTTCTTCCGGTAAGTGGTATCTTCGACAGCCGTTGGGCAACGATGGGCGGTTTCTGTTCGTGAGTCGATGGAACTTCATGCGGAGTCGGGAGCCATGCGTCACATCACGGAAGTACTCGTTGTGGTCTGCGCCGCGATGACCGGCGCGAGCCAACCGGCGCTCAGCCAGAGCATTTTCAGCAAGTTAGGCAGTAAGGCGAAGCAGGTCGCCGGCGACAAGGCCAATCAGGCCATGGACAGCGCGGTGAGTAAGGCGGCCCAGGCGGTCGTCTGCGCGATCACCGACGTCGCGTGCATCAACAAGGCGAAAGCGAGCGGGAAGCCCATCCAGGTGACCGACGCGAACGGGAAGCCGGTGTCGAGCGCCGACTCGGCGGCGGCGATCAGCGCCGCGGCAGCGCAGGCAGCCGCCGCCGCGCAGCCGGCGTTGGACAGCGCGGGCGGCGCGGCGCCGGGTAGCACCGCGGCCCCGGAGCCTAACACAGTGTTAGTCAACTACGATTTCGTGCCCGGCGATCGGGTGCTGTTCGCCGAGGACTTCGCCGGCGACAACGTCGGCGACTTCGCGAAGCGCCTCGACCTCGTGTCCGGCAACTTCGAGGTCGCCGAGTCGAACGGCGCCCGCTTCCTCCGCGCGACAGGGCGCGGCCAGGTCGAGATCCCGCTCGACGAAACGCTCCCACAGCGTTTCACGGTCGAGTTCGATTTTGATGGCGACCGCACGCAGGGGTGGGTCAATTCGGTGCAGTTCGCCGATCCCGCGAGCGCTTCGGCCTCGCACTTCAAGATCGAGTTCCGACCTGACTTCGGCGGCGTCGTGGGACCGGTTACGTCGGAAGTGCACCTGGACGCCGGTCAGATCCGTCACCCGGTGCACGTCGCGGTGATGGCGGACGGGCCCTACGTCAAAGCGTACTTGAACGGCGTGCGCGTGGCCAACGTCCCGAAGGCCGACCTCGGCCGCGCGAAAGGCATCTGGATCTCAGTGGACGGCAGTCCGGCCGATCCAGCTTCACTCAGCAACGTCCGCGTCGCCGAGGGCGGCAAGCCGCTGTACGATGCGCTCGCGGCCGCCGGCCACGTCGCGACGCACGGCATCCTGTTCGACGTCGGCTCGGACCATATCCGCGCCGAGAGCACCCCGACGCTCAAGAGCATCAGCGACATGTTGACGGCGCATGCGGACCTCAAGCTCATGATCGAGGGACACACCGACAACGTCGGCAACGCCCAGAGCAACCAATCGCTGTCCGAGCGGCGTGCGGCGGCGGTAAAGCAGTACCTCGTGACGATGGCGCACGTCGATGCAACGAGGTTGTCGACGAAAGGCTACGGCGCGTCCAAGCCGATCGCACCGAATACCACGGCCGAAGGGCGCCAGGAAAACCGTCGAGTCGAGCTGGTGAAGATGTAGCTGGCGGTGGGCTCCCGGCGGCGCGAGCCGGGCAGCATTTTGGAGACGCTAGGCTTGGCGCGGCGGGACGCTGCGCTAAGCCCTTGGCCGGGCGCCTGTTCGGGCGTTGAACCGGCTCACTTGGACGCGCGCCGTGTCCAAAGGAACGCGCACAAAATGCACTCTTACTGTCGCGTTCGGCTGTTTTTGGGGTGGATAAGACTGGAAATGCGGTGTAGTTTGTGCAGGCAGAGCAGAGATCACGGCGCAGTGAGCGCCACGAACTCGTTGCTCGAAGGCCAATCGCCACCTGCCAACCCGGTCACCCGATGCCATCTACCACCACTCGCAGAGCGGTCCTCAAGGACATCACGGACCGTTCGGCGCCCGACCTCGCGCGCATGAACGGCAGCGCGCCCCCCGCGCATCCCCCCACATCCGAATACTTCGGCGTCAACACGTTCGGCGTTAGGCAGATGCGCGCGAAGCTCCCGCGCGACGTGTACGCCAAGCTGCTGTCCTCGATCCGCCACGGGAAGAAGCTCGAGCAGGACATTGCGCCTACGGTCGCCCAGGTCATCAAGGAATGGGCGATCTCGCGCGGCGTCACGCACTTCACGCACTGGTTCCAGCCGCAGACCGGCCTAACGGCCGAAAAGCACGACGCCTTCCTGTCGTTCGACGACGACCGCCAGCCGATGGAGTCGTTCACCGGCGAACAGCTGATCCAGAGCGAGCCGGATGCGTCGAGCTTCCCGTCGGGCGGGCTCCGCGCCACGTGGGAAGCGCGCGGCTACACCGCGTGGAACCCGGCGAGCCCGATCTTCATCGTCGAATCCGGAAACACGCGCACGCTCTGCATTCCGTCCGTCTTCATCGGCTACAACGGCGAGGCGCTCGACGAGATGACGCCGCTGCTCCGCAGCTCGGACGTCCTGTCGCAGAAAGCCATCGCGCTGCTCGAGCTGTTAGGCGACCGCGGCGTGTACCGCGTGTACACCACGCTCGGACCCGAGCAGGAGTATTTCCTCATCGACCGCGCGCACTTCGCGCTGCGACCCGATTTCGTGATGGCCGGGCGCACCCTGTTGGGCGCGCCGCCGCCGCGCGGCCAGCAGCTCGAGGACCACTACTTCGGCGGCATTCCGGAGCGCGTGCAGGCGTGCATCGCCGAAGTCGAGCACGAGCTGTACAAGTTAGGCGTGCCGATCGTGACCCGGCACAACGAAGTGGCGCCGAGTCAGTTCGAGATGGCGCCGATGTTCGAGGAGACCGACGTCGCGGTGGACCACAACCAGTTGGTCATGGCCACGCTGCGCAAGGTGGCGCTGCGCCACGGACTCCAGGCGGTGTTGCACGAAAAGCCGTTCGCCGGCATCAACGGCTCCGGCAAGCACTGCAACTGGTCGATGGCGATCGCGTCGGACAACGAGCTGGATGGCGTGAACCTGCTCAAGCCCGGGAAGACACCGCACCAGAACCTGCGCTTCCTCATCTTCCTCGCGGCGGTGCTCAAGGCGGTGCACAAGCACGCGGCCGTCCTGCGCGCCGGCGTCGCGACATCGGGCAACGAGCATCGGTTAGGCGCCAACGAGGCGCCCCCCGCCATCATCTCGGTGTTCATGGGCGACATGCTCACCCGCGTGATCGAAGACATCGCCGGCGGCAAAACGTCGGCCAACGCCGAGCAGGCGATGATCAAGTTGGGCGTGGCGAAGCTGCCGGAGATCCAGAAAGACAACACGGATCGCAACCGCACGTCGCCGTTCGCGTTCACGGGCGCGAAGTTCGAGTTCCGCGCCGTGGGCGGATCGCAAACCATCGCGTTCCCGGTCATGGTGCTCAACGCGACGGTCGCCGAGGCGATCGGCGAGTTGACGGAGCAGCTCAAAACAGCGCTCCAGGGCACGAAATCGGTGGACGACGCCGTGCTCAAGGTGGTGCGCAAGGCGTTCAAGGAAACCGCCGACGTGCGCTTCGAAGGCAACAACTACTCGGACGATTGGGTGAAGGAAGCCGCGAAGCGTCGTCTGCCGAACTTGCGGCGCACGCCCGAAGCGCTCGAGGAGCTCATCACCAAGCCGGCGCGCGCGCGGTTCGAGCGGCTGGGAATTCTCACGCGTGAGGAGCTCGAGTCGCGGTTCCATGTGCACATGGAACGCTACACGAAGGACATGCTCATCGAGCTGCACACGGTCCAGCAGATGGTGGACACGATGGTGCTCCCGGCCGCGTACGCGTACCACGGCGCGTTGATCGACACCGCCGCCAAGGCGAAAGAGCTCGGCCTAACGGTCATTCCGGAGCTCGAAACGGCAAAAGAGGTCGGCACCGTGGCCCAGCAGATCCAAAAGCGGCGCTCGGCGCTGGCCAGGGTGATCGATCAGGCCGATCGCCTCCACGATGATCCGCTCACACAGGCCAGGCTGCTCACGTCCGAAGGCGCCGACCGCATGGCCGAATTGCGCGCGGGCTGCGACGCGATGGAGCTGCTCGTGCCCGACGACCACTGGCCGCTGCCCAAGTACCGGGAAATGCTGTTCCCTGTCTAACGGAACGCGAGCTCGACGTTCGACCAGTACGCGGGGGCGGCGCGCGGTGCGCCGCCCCCGACGGACATCGGGGGTCAGACCTCTCGCGTATAATTCGCCACGAACCGGAGCGGCGGGCATGACGGAGCCATGAACGTACTCGTGGTCGGCGGCACGCGATTCATCGGTCCGCGCGTAGTGGGGCGCCTTGTTGCGTTAGGACATCGCGTCGCGGTCTTTCACCGGGGCGAACACCGCTGCGCGCTGCCTACACCCGTCCGCGACAATGCCGACCTCGCAACCGTGTACGGCGCTCGAAGCCATCCGGCTTGGCGGTGGACCCACGGTCACGTCGACAACGTCGCAAGCGCAATCGTTCTGGCGAGCACGCACGAAGACGCCCACGGCGTCTACAATGTCGGCGAGCAATACACGCCGACCGTCGCCGAGCGACTTGCGTATCTGCCGGTGAGAGCGGCCGCATCTGTGCTTCCAGGCGGCGGCCGCTTCGACCAGAACATCGACTACGACACGAGTCGCATCCGACGCGAGCTCGGATACCAAGAAGTGATTCCCGAGCGCGAAGGCATGGCGATGGTCGTGCGGCAGTTTCTCGAGAAAATCCGGCGAGCATCCACGAGTTAAAGAGTGGACACGCCCGGACAAAGCCGGACAAAGTGAATTGGTTTGAATCGCCTCACGATGCCGCCTTACAAAGAACGGGTCTTCGGGGAAATGAGTGGGTAACTCGGGAGCTGGTCGAGAGGACTGAAGTTCGTGCCGGGCACGCGGTGAGTCGTCGCCACGCGTGCCCATCGGCGTCAGGAAACGTCCAGCGTCTCGCGTACGGCTCGTGGCCCGGTGGCTCTCTGGACACAGCAACAACAACAACAGCCTTGACGGATAACAAAAGTGAAACTGAGGGATGACGAAAGTGATCGTGCTGCGCGGCGGGTAGTGCGTTGCCACACGCAGAGAACATGGTCGTTGTTGTTGAACCGAAAACGGCTCCACATGTCCACACGCCGAGAGTCCTGAGCTTTTTCCAAAATCACCCACACGATTCCACGAAGAGCCCAAAGAACAAACAACGCTGATGCTGTTCTGTGTTGTCCGGCTTTGTCTCGCCTTGTCCGCCCTCACAAAGTATCGGCGCCCAACGTGTTGACATCGTTGATGCCGAAACGACAGGAAGGCCATAGCTTGGCGCACCCACCAGTCTGTCAGATCTCACCTCGTGGAGGAGCGCCATGCCTCGACCGACAGCACCCCTGAGCCCTTGGACGCGACGCGCAATCGTGGTTGCGACGACTGCGGCGGCGTTGGCGGCGTGGATGCCCGCCGCCGCACACGCGCAGTTCGGCAGGCTGGTGAAGAAGGCCGTCGACAAGGCTGCGCCAAGCTCCAACAAGGCCACGGGTCCCGCACCGGTTTACGACGAAACGACCGTGGAGCTCGGCGCGCCCCAAGTGGACCGCGTGATCGCCGGCCTAACGGCGGAGCGCAACATACTCGTGGGCAGCGGACAGGGCGGCGTGCAGGCCATGGTCAAGCGGCGCCAGGCGGCGTCGGACCAGCGCGGCAAGATCGCCGAAGCGCACGACAAGGATGAGCAGGCGTATGAGAACAGCTCGTCCAAGGTTGAGTCGTGCCGCAGCCAGACCATCGATGCCTTGCAGCAGGCCCACACGAAGGAGGCGCAGGCGAAAGCGATGAGCGACCCGGCCTTCCAACAGCGGTACATGCAAGCGGCGCAGGCGATGGCGGCGGCGAACGCCCGCGGCGACACGTCGGCCGTGCGCAAGTTGCAGCTGCAGTTGATGCAGTCGGTGTACCCGAACGCCAAACAGGACACGGCCGCCGCGGACGCCAAGTGCGGGAAACCGGTGCAGGAGCCGGCATGGCATGCCCAACGCGACGCGCTGGCGAAGTTGGAAAACGCGCTCAGCGACTCGATTCGCGCGACGCAGGACACCGCGGAGGCGACGGGCGCCAAGAGCAGTGGCCTGACGGTTCCACAGTTCGCGACCGCCCGGGAGCGCATCCTCACGTTCCTCGCCAATCAGAATCGGAGCGGAGGGATCGCCGGTTACAGCCAGAAGGAAGTCGACGCGTTAGGCGCGAAGGCGGCACAATTGCACCAGCTGATCGACGACATCTACAAGGCGAATCAGACCTGATGATCGTCCGTCGCCTGGCCGGGACAACGGCCGTCGCGCTGTGCGCGGCGCTCGCTGCACCGGCAACGCCGGCGCGTTCGGCTTCCGCGCTTCCGTCGAGCGCGCTCGCCGTCGAGCGCGACGGCGGTCTGCGCACGTGGTGGCGGTCCGAGCGCGCGCCGACGCGATGGACGGCGCCGCTCCCGGAGCTCTCGGGCGTATTGGCGTGGCAACCAGTTGCGCCGGGAATCGACTGGGCGACGATGCGCCTGGCCGGGCGCGGCGAAGCGTGGCGGATCCGCGCGATGGTCGTGCGCATCGACCCGCGCCTCGTGCGGCTCCGCCTGGACACGGCATTCAGCGGGCCCGCCATGGCCGCCGCGTGGAGCATCGCGCGGGCGCCTAACGACGCACTGGTGGCGCTCAACGCCGGACAGTTCGTCGGTTCGATGCCGTGGGGCTGGGTGGTGCTGCAGGGCCGGCCGTTCCTGTCGCCCGGACACGGCCCGCTCTCCACGGCGGTGGTGATCGATACCGCCGGCCGCGTGCGATGGGTCCCGGGCGACAGCATCGCCCAACGGATGTCCGGCGTCGAGGCAGCGTTCCAGTCCTACCCGACGCTGCTCGAGAAAGACGGCGACGTGCCCGCTGCCCTGCAAGCGCCGGTGTCAGGACCCGCGGCCGTCGACCTCGGCCACCGGGATGCGCGCCTTGCGTTAGGCGAGCTGCGCGACGGGCGGCTGGTCGTCGCGCTCACGCGCTTCGACGCGTTCGATGGCGCGATGGATTTCGTTCCGTTCGGCCTCACCACACCCGAGATGGCCGCGCTCATGGGCGCGCTCGGCTGCCGATCGGCGGTCGCCCTCGACGGCGGCATCTCGAGCCAGCTGCTGCTCCGTGATACGACCGGACGCACGCTCTTATGGCGCGGCTTGCGCAAGGTGCCGCTCGGGCTGCTCGTCGAGTCGCGCGCGACTCCGGGACCGTAGGGGTCGTGTTCCGAATTGTGGTGACGAAACATCTCGCGGCAGGAACGGAGGGCGTCTCCGGCCTCGTCGAAGCGATTGACCTCGCCACCGAAGCTCAGTCTGGCGAGCGATGTCGTCCGTCACCCGTTGTTCGTTTCGTGCTTTCCTACCTGTGGTCCGTCCTTCGTTATTCGTCATCCGGCGACGGCCGCGGCAGGCTACTCAGGTCGCATCATTTTTCGGTCGGATCAGCGCTGATCACGATCACCGAACGACGGACGACGGGTAGGAAAGCACGAAACGAACAACGAATGACGGACCACGGGGAATTGCCCGCTTAGCCGGCCATCGACGGAAGCGCCGTAATCCGGGCGGCCGCGTCTGGAACGATCGGTCCATCGCGAAACC
>JAICLH010000167.1 GCA_025927495.1 Gemmatimonadaceae bacterium | reverse complement strand
GTGCTTTCCTACCCGTTGTCCGTCCTTCGTGTTCGTCAGCCGGCGACGGCCGTGGGCGGCTATTAGGGCCGAGTGGGTTCTGGGGACCGGCGAGCACCTTCTTGCGCAGCCCCCACGTCATTTTCCGCACGTCGCACACGTGGCCCGCAAGACGCGGATGGTCCCGATCGCGCGATGTTGTCGGCGATCGACTCCGCGGCGCGCACCATTTGCTTCCGCGGCGCGCCGTAGTCAGCCTTCGGAAATCTGCTCGTGAGCCGCTTGATCGCGATCGCGAGGCTGTTCGCTTCTGTCCAGACGCGAAGATTGATCACCAACAACGCACACGGACGACGGGGAGGAAAGCACGAAACCAACAACGGATGACCGAACACGCGTGACTCGGGCGGCGCAAAGCAATTGCTGAATCGCCCTGATTGGTCGGTAAGCGCCCGATCGAGCGCGCGCCGTGTCTGAAATATCGCACGACGTTGGCCATCGTGCTAACGGAATGCTTCGGGCAGACAGCCAGAGCGACTAACGCGATGCCCCCGCGCTCGTCGCGGAGGGTCTCCTTACGACTGGTTGTGACTCGTTGCCGGGGTTCCATCCGACCACTTGGGCACCCTGACGTAGAACTCGGTAACCGGCGACGGCGTGCCCGGAATGCCCTGCCGTCCAATGATGACCGGCGAACCCGGAACGTCGGCGCCTAACGCCGTAGCCTCGATGGCGGGAGTGTAGAACATCAGGTGCGCCATGTTGTGGCTGCCGTCATCCGTCAGGTACGCCTCCTTGGACATCATGTAGCACACGGCCCCGGGCTCCAGCGCGGGATTGTACTTCCGCGTCGTTGCCGCGGTGGTGCTGTCCATGATCTGCGCTTTGGTCAGACCGGCTAACGCAAGCTTCGCCCGCTCGATCACGAGCGGCAGGAGGCTGCGGGCCGCCGCCGGATTGTAGCACACGGGGCCGCGTATCTTGGGATTCCAGAACTCCGCGGACTCGAACCCCGCATTCCACGCGCGCTCGACGAGACACCCGAAACCGTTCCGACCCTTCACCACCGTCTCGTAGCCGTGGCGTCCCAGCACGAGCACTTCGGCGTCTCGCGAGATAGACGCGGGCGCCGCGGTTCGCGCCAGCGCGATTTCCTCCAATCGGTCCGGCATGAGGTACTGATCGACCGGCGCCATTTTTGGATACTTCTCGGTGGTGCCCGACGCTTGCGCGTTGTTCGCCGAGCACGGCACGACCAGCAGCACCATCGCTCCGAGACCGATCGTTCTGACACTGGTTAGGCGCATGCGACGCTCCCCCGGCAAAGGATAGAGGGGCCGGTGACAACCGCCACGTCCCCTCATGGTGACGGGCGACGTACGGCGATTTCGACAGGGGAACGGTGGAGTCAGTCGGGTCGCTTGTCGAGCAAGAATGCTCTCACGGCCGGATCCTCGGTAAGGCCGATCGCCCGATCGAACGCGTCCGCGGCATCACCGGATCGTCCCAGTCGTTGCAGCAGATGCGCGCGAACGGCCCAATACGGTTGATACGTCGAAACGGACTCGTGAGGGATCGTGTCGAGGGCAGCGAGCCCTGCCGTATGGCTGGCCGCTTCGGCGACGGCTGCGGCACGGCCGGTGAGCGTCCGCATCGTCGGCGACAACCGGGCGAGGCGTTCATAGAACACGGCGATCGCCGGCCAATCGGTCTCCTGGCCGTGCGCGCGCCCGCTGTGCACGGACTGGATCGCGGCCTCGAGTTGAAAGCGGCCCGTACGGCCGAACGTCGACGCCCGGGCGAGATGGCGTTCCGCTTCCTCGATCGTGCCTAACGACCAGCGCCGTGGATCCTGCTCGGACAGCGGGATGTACCGCTCGCCCGGTCCCCGGCGCGCCGGCCCGCGCGCTTCGCAGTGGAGCATGAGCGACAGGAGGCCCAACGCTTCCGGCTCGTCGGGCATCAAGTCGAGCAGGACGCGCGCGAGCCAGATCGCTTCCTCGGCCAGTCCTCGTCCGCGCTCGTCAATGCCGGCCGTGGCGCTCCAGCCGATTCCAAAGGCGGCGTAGATGGCCTCGAGTACCGCGTCGAGCCGCCCCGGCAACTCGCTCACGTTCGGAACCTCGAACGGGATGCCGGCCGCGCGAATCTTCGTCTTCACGCGCACCAACCGCTGGCCCATCGTCGCCGGCGAAACCAGGAACGCTTGCGCGATGCGCGCCGCATCGAGTCCGAGCACGGTTTGCAGCATGAGCGGCGTGTGCATCGCCGGATCGATCGCCGGGTGCGTGCACACGAACAGCAGCTCGAGGCGTTCATCCGGGAACTCCGACGCCATGGCCTCATCGTTAGGCGTCGACAAGCCCGCCGACAGGAGGGCGTCGTGCGCGCGAGCCACCAGCTCGTGACGCGCGCGATCGATGAAGAAGTGGCGCGCCGTCGTGATGAGCCACCCTTCCGGGTTCCGCGGCACGCCGTCGCGCGGCCACGTCGTGAGCGCCGCAACCAGGGCGTCGCCTAACACATCTTCAGCGCTGGCCACATCCCGCGTGTGCGAGGCGAGACGGGCCAGCAGTCTGCCATAGGACTCCCGTGCCACACGCTCGATCGCTCGATGTGTGTCCTCGTCACTGCCAGCGTTCATCCCGTGATGCGGTGCTTCGCATCCGGAGCGAGCGGCCGGACCTCGACCGCGCCGAGCGACGCCGCGGGGCATCGGGCTGCCCAATCGAGGGCCGCATCAAGGGACGAGAGCTCCAGCACGCAGATGCCGGCGAGCTGCTCCTTGGTCTCGGCGCAGGGACCGTCCTGCACGCGGCGCGTTCCGTTCGTAAGACGCACGGTGGTCGCTGTCTCCGGAACCTCGAGCGCGTCGCCGCCCACGTACACCCCGGCGTCGACGATCGCCTTGTAGTACGCGCGCCAGGCGCCGATGTACGGATCGGGGTCGTCGTTCTTGCGCGCCGCGAAGGCCTTCGGCGATTCGTAAATGAGCAAGGCGAATTGCATGGCGCTCTGCTGCGAAAAGCGGCGTTGGAGTTGGGTTGGTCCATGCGGTATGACGGACAACTGGTCCGCTTTTCGACAGCAACCCTCGCACTGGCCGCAGAGAACGTGCGCGCCAGTCGTTCACCATCGATTGTTAGTCGAAAGCCGCGTCGTCAGCCTGGTCGGCGAAGAACGCTTTTAGGTTCAATGTGAAGGGCTCGCTGCCTCCCGTCGGGTGCCACGTGAGCACATCGTCGATGAGCATCGCGCGCTCGTCATCCGGGCGCCACACTTCGATGGCTTCGGCATTTCCGTCCACGACCCAGTACTCGGGAACACCACCACGTTGGAACGCGCGCCGCTTCGTGATGCGATCGTGACGGACAGATCCCGGAGACACCACTTCACAGATGAGCAGGGGACGCGACACCGGATGGTTCGCGGGCGCACGGCGGCCGTCCAGTGCCGGCGCGACGAAAATATCAGGCTCGAAGCGGTTCTCGGTCTCGAGCGCGATCTCGCCCGGGCCCAAACGTACTTCGCCAAGGTGCTGGCGTCGCACGTACTCGTCCAGGATCACCGCAAGCCTGAACGTGATGCGTTGATGGCGTCCGCTTGGCGCCGGCGTCACGAGCAGCTCGCCATCGACGAGCTCGTAGCGCGGGGAATAGCCCTCGCGCTGCTCCACCAGGAGCGCGACCTCCTGGCGAGTCCAGTGGTTCGGGCGAGTAGCAGGCATGACCATAATGTGCTCGGCGAAAGGCACGTGACGCAACTCGGCATGCGCGAGCATAGGACGGCTCCTCCGTCGCGCTCACATCAAATCATCGCCGTGCAGACGGATTTCTACGCGAGGAGCCGAACGAGTAGCGCGAGTGCTACAACGTGTGATCCATCCAGTGCCGGCTGGTGTCCGCAATATCACTCATCACGGCGGCATCTGTGCGACCGGAGGACTTGAGCACGTGGAAGCTGTGGTCCGCGCCTTCGACCCAATGCATCTCCCACGGCGCAGTCACCTTCTCGAGCACACGTTCCATGATCTCGCGCGTGACAAAGGGATCGCGCGTGCCACAGAAGCAGCAGACGGGCATCGCGATCTTCGAGAGATGCGCGTCACGGAGCTGGTTAGGCTTGCCGGGCGGATGCAGCGGATAGGCGAGGAGGAGCAATCCGTCTGCCGCGAATCCCTCGGCCGCGAGCATCGACGCCGCGCGTCCGCCCATCGATCGGCCGCCGATCACGAGGCGCTTGGGTCGAAGCTCGGTGCGAGTGCGCTCGACGACGGCAGCCACCGTTTCCTGTAACACGGGCATCTGATCGGGCCGCCCGCGCTTCTTTTCCTTGTAGAGAAAATTGAATCGCACGACACCGATGCCGCGCGCCCGCATGGCGTTCGCCGTAGCCACGACGCTTCGATCGGACATGTTCCCGCCGGCGCCGTGCGCGCACACGAACACGGCGGCGTCGGCGCTGCCTAACGCAGGGTCGTATACCGCCGACGTGGTGTCGCCGCCCACCGCCACCGTCCACGCCGGACTCATTCAGGCGGCCTCGGCGTCAGGCCAATCTCGTCCAGAAAGCGGTGGCCGCCGGTCGGCTTCTCGCCCCGCGTACGTACGCGCGTGAGGACGAGCCGGTCGATGGTCCGCGTCATTCCGACGTAGAGTACGCGACGCGCCTCCTGGATCTCGTCGTCCGTGGCGGGTTTCGCGGACGTGCCGCCGGGCATCTCGCTGTCTTCCGCGCCGACGATGTACACGCGCGAGAACTCGAGCCCCTTGGTCGAGTGCAGCGTGAGCAGATTCACACGGCCGCGCTCCGTCTCGTGGCCATCCCACCGCGACAACACGACGCGCTCGAGCAAGTCCGACAGTTGCTGCTCGAGCGTGCCGTCCGGGATCTCGGCGATGAGCCGGCGGAGCCGCGCCATCACGGCCGGATACCGTTCGTCGGCCGTCTTCTCGGCGCGGATGCGGAGCATGAGCGCGACGCCGCCGAGCCGGTCGATGACGTCGGCAAGCGAGGGCAGGGCGGCATCGTCGCCGCGCTGGCGCTCGTACCAGTCGAGGCACGGGCTATATTTGCCTAACGCAAAGGGGCGGGCGATGCGCGCGAAGAGCGCCGCCTCGGAACAGGCGGGGCCGCTGTTGTCCAACGCGAGCGCGACGCCGAGGTGGCCCAGCATGTGCACCGAGGCCGTCGTGCGGGCGCGGGAGAGTTTGCGTTCCTCGAGCGCCGGCAGCAGCTTGGCGAGCGCGATGGTATCGTCGAGCGCGCGGTGCGACTGACCCGTGTCGATGCCGAGCTGGCGCGCGAGGTCGCCTAACCGGCGGCTGGTCGGAAAGAGGTCCCGGGCCAACGGCAGCGTGTCGAACAGCGAGAGGTCGAACGACCCGCCGAGCTCCTTCGCCGTGCGCGTGAGGATCGGGAAGTCGAAGTGGTGGCCGTTGTGCGCCACGATGACGTCTTGGCCGCAGAACGACCGGAACGCGGGCCACACCTGGGCGATCGACGGCGCGTCGGCGACATCGCGGTCGTAAATGCCGTGCGTGGCGCTCGCGTCGGACGGGATCGGGCCGTTGGGCTTGACGAGCGCCGAGTACTGGTCGACGACCGTGCCGTCGCGCACGCGCACCGCGGCAATCTCCACGACCTCGGTCGTTGCGGCGACCTTGCTCGTGGTTTCGAGGTCGATCGCCGTGTAGTTGGCGAAGGCCGAGCGCGTGTCGCTCATCTCGAGCAACTGCGCCGCCTTGAACACTGCTAACGGTAGGCCGAGCGTCGGCGCATCGGCGGCCGTGAGGTGCAGGGCAGGGTTGGGCAGCGGTTCGCCGCGTGTGGATCGGACGTTGAGGTCGCCGAGCATGCCGGCGATGGCGATCTCGGCGCCGCCTAACGGAGCGATCCAGAGGCGCGCCTGCCCGGCGCGCGCGTCGCGCAAGCGGCCGGCGAGCTGCACGACCTCGAGCACGGACGCGGGGTCGGTGATCTCATCGAGATGGTCGCGCAGCACCGACTGCAGCATTCCGACGCGTCGCGAGAGTAGCTCCTGGATCAACGCGGCAATCGATGGATGCTGCTTGCCCAACGCCTCGAGGTTGCGCAAATCGGCCGTCGCGCGCCGGATCTGCTTCCCGCGCTCGTCGTGGCGGGGGAGGCGCGCCTGCATGTGGCCCAGCTTCACCCGCAGGTCGTTCGCGGCGGCGGTCTGCAGGGCTTCCGCCTCGAGCAGGATGGACTGCGGGAGCACGGTGCGCAGATAGTCATCGCGCAGCACGGGGTCGTCGGGCCACGCGATCACGCGCACCGCGGCGATCAGATACGACACCACAGGGTCTTCGGCTAACGCTCGGCCGGGTGCCAGCCGGCACGGGATGCCGGCGTTGAGCAGTTCGGATTCGAGGCGTTCGCCGATCTCGTGCTTGCGATACAGCACGGCGACGTCGCCCAGGTCGAGCTCGGAGTGCTCGAGACGGTCGCGCGCAATGTCATCGACCAGCCATGCGGCTTCGTCATCATCGGTCTCGAACTCGATTGCCTGCACCTCGTACGTGTCGCTGCGATCCGCCCGCGGCACGATCTTGTCGGTGAAGATCGGCGGATTGTGCGCGATGAGCGTGCGGGCGAGGGCAAACACGGTGCGCGGGCAGCGCCGGTTCTCCTCGAGGTGGATCCGGCGCTCGCCTAACTGAAACTCCTGGTCGAACGTCGTGAACACCGCGCGGTCGGCGCCGGCCCACGAATAGATCGATTGCTCGTCGTCGCCAACGGCGAACACGTGGCGGTGGTCCTGCGCGAGCGCGCGAATCACGCGATACTGCACGCGGTTCAAGTCCTGAAACTCGTCGACCAGGATGACGTCCCACCGTCCGCGGATCTCGGCCGCGCGGGGCGAGCGATCCAGGAGCTCGGCGGCCTTGATCACCAGGTGGTCGAAGTCGAGTACGTTGCGCCGCTCGAGATGCCGTTCGTACTTGTCGAACAACACGAGCGTGTCGTGCATGAGGCCGATGTTGCGGAATCGGAAGGCCGAAAACTGCGTGAGCGTCCGGCGATGCCACCGGCGCGGGCCTTCGATGCGGCGCAGCACGCCTAACTGGTAGTCTTCATCGGCGATGCCGAAGCCCGGATCGAGGCCGATTTCGTGCCCGAATTCACGGAGGAGGTCGGCGCAAAAGGCGTGAATCGTGCCGCGCGTGATCCGTCGCGCGCCACCGTCCGGTCCGAGATGCGTTTCGAGGCGATGCGCGATCTCGCCGGCTGCCTTGTTCGTGAACGTGAACGCGCAGATCCGCGCGGGATCGAAGTTGTGGTGCTCGATCAGGTATCGGATGCGCTCGATGAGGCACAACGTCTTGCCGGCACCGGGACCGGCGAGCACGAGCAGCGCGCGCGGGTCGGCCTCGATCGCGCGCCGCTGCGAGGGTGTGGGTTGGATCGTGCTCGGAGCGAAATCCGTGTGCGTCATGGGGGACGCGGTGTCGCCGCGCCCGAAAGGATGATGCGCCGGACGCGTCAGCGCAACGGCGCGCCGTCGGCGATGCTGGCGAAGAACTCCTTCACGTCGAGCTCGAACGGCGCCGTGCAGCTCTCCGGTCGCCACGTTAGGCGGTGGTGGATGATCGCGGCGCACACGTCGTCGGGATGCCAGACCTCGACCGAGCCGGCGTCTCCATCCACTACCCAATACTCGGCGATCCGATCGCGCTGGAAGGCGCGCCGCTTCGTGAAACGATCGTGCCGCACCGAGCTCGGCGACAGCGCTTCGCAGATCAGGAGCGGGCGCGGAATCGGGTCGACCGCCTCGGCGAATCGTCCGTTAGGCGTCGGGACGACACAGAGATCGGGCTCGAATCGCGTTCCTGGCGAGAGCCGCAGATCGACCGGACCGAACAATATCTCACCGATCCCCTGCTCTCTGAGGTAGGGCTCCAACCGAAAGGAGAGTTGGACGAGGATGCGCTGGTGCCGGCTCGTCGGCGCGGACGTAACTAACAGCTCTCCGTCGACGAGCTCGTACCTCGGCGTATAGCCGGGGCGTTCGTCGACGAGGCGTGCGACTTCGTTGACCGTCCAGCGGCGCGGCTGAATCGATGGCATAGACTTAAGTTGCTCGGCCCCACGGTGATAAGGCAACTCGGCATGCGCGACGATGCATCCCGGCCGGTAGTCGAGGGTCATCGAAACGCCGCCGGTCGTTGCGATTCATTTGGGGGCGGCTCGTCCCTCTGGGGCGTTCACACGAGAGCCATGGCAGCGGGTCCCTTGTGGTCCCGAATCGCCTCTGCTAGCTTCCAAAACCGAAGACACACCGAACTACTATTGTAATGGCTGCCGCGCGGGCGAGCCAGTCGGACGGCTCGGACGGGTTGCGTGGCGGAGGCGACAGCGATGACCGAAGCGATGAGCAGGGACGACCTCGAGTTGTGGCTGTGCGGACCTGGTGCCAGGGTTCCGACTCACGCCGAGCTCGCCGCGCAGGTCGGACTTCCGCTGAGCAGCATCGGCGACAGCACGTTGCTGCGCACGGCCAGGCGGCTGCGATGTTTGCGGTTCGTGTTAGCGCTCTTGCGCGACGTGTACGCCGATGACGACGTCATCCGGCAGTGGCTCGCGGAGCCGCGCGGCGACTTCGATGGGCGGAGTGCGCTCGATGCGCTGCAAGTCGGCCGTCTGGGCGCGGTCGAGGAGCTCGCCGTGCGGGAGTGGCAGCGTCCCTGGCGGGCGAGTCGTACGCGCTTGACCGAGGCGTGCATGGCCGTCTAAGATGCGTGACTAGTGAGGTGCAGCAGAAATTATGAGAGAGATGGGGAATGGGGAAGCGCACGCAGCACTCGGGAATGGGGAAGCGCT
>JAICLH010000274.1 GCA_025927495.1 Gemmatimonadaceae bacterium | reverse complement strand
CTGATCGTCGATCGGTGTACGCAGCAGCGCGCCGAGGCGAGCGCCGTCGGGCGCATTGCCATCGCTCGCCAGGGCGAGTGGCGCCGAGGTGTGCGACCCTAAGTCCACGAAATACTGGAAGTGCGTCTGCGCCAGGGCGGCCGCGTAGCTCACCGCTTCTTCGGGCGTGATCGTGCCGTTGGTCTCGACCGTCAGCGTGAGCCGGTCGTAGTCGGTGCGCTGGCCGACGCGCGTCTCGGCCACCGAGAAGTTCGCGCGGCGAACCGGGTTGTAGATCGAGTCGATGCGGACGAGATCGACCGGCAACCCGCGATCCATCGGATGCTGATCGGCCTCGACGTAGCCGCGGCCTTTGTCGATGTAGAGCTCGACGTTGAGCTCGCGGTCATCCTGCAGCGTGAACAGGTGGTGGTGATCATCGATCACGCGCACCACGCCGGAGCTCTCGATGTCGGCGGACGTGACCGGGCCCGCTTCGTTCTTCCGAATGCGGAGCACCGCGGTATCCACGTCGTCGGCGAGCGAGAGCGTGAGCGTCTTCAGGTTGCCGATGATCTGATGCACGTCTTCGACGACGCCCGAGATGGTTTGATGCTCGTGCACGACGCCGTCGATGCGGAACGCCCAGACGGCCGAGCCGCGCAGCGACGACAGCAGCATGCGCCGCATGGCGTTGCCTAACGTGTGGCCGAAGCCGCGTTCCAGCGGCTGCATGCGAAATTCCGCGACGTTCGGATTGTCGTCGCGCTTCGTGGCTTCAACGAGCTGCGGACGAACCAGCCCGGTGAGATCGATTGCCGTAACCATTGGTGTTGTCATCCTCGTGTGGTCCAACCGGATTCGACCGGCGACGCCCCACCCCGCCCCTAACGCGCGGTGGGCTCGTATGGGAGTTAGGGTCCCGACCCGTGCCTACTTCGAGTACAGCTCGACGATCAACTGCTCTTGCGCCGCGATCGGAATGTCGCCGCGGCCCGGGCGCTCGAGCATGCGCCCGCTGAAGGTGTCGCGATCGATCGCGATCCAGGAGAGCGGCGCGCCGCGCGAGGAGTACTCGAGCGCGGAGATCACCGACACCTGCTCGCGCGACTTCGTGCGCACCGACACCTCTTCCCCGGGTCGCACGAGGTAGCTCGGAATGTCGACCTGCTTTCCGTTCACGTGAATGTGCCGGTGGCGAATCAGCTGCCGCGCCGCCTTGCGGCTCGACGCGAATCCCATCCGGTACACCATGTTGTCCAACCGGCTCTCGAGCGCAGCGAGGAGGTTGTGTCCCGTGACGCCCGGCAGTTTGGTGACGCGCTCGAACGTGTTGCGGAACTGGCGCTCGCTCACGCCGTAGATGCGCTTCACCTTCTGCTTTTCGCGCAACTGCTTGGCGTATTCCGATGCCTTGCGGCGGCGTGCGGTGGCCTGTCCGTGCTGGCCCGGCGCGTACGGCCGGCGCTCGACGGGGCACTTCTCAGTGAAGCACTTGGTGCCCTTCAAGAACAACTTGGTGCCTTCGCGACGGCACTGCCGGCAACTCGGTCCGGTGTAGCGCATGGCTCAGACCCTCCGGCGCTTCGGCGGACGACAGCCGTTGTGCGGAATCGGCGTGACGTCCTTGATCGAGCGGATCTGCAATCCCGCGGCGGCGAGCGCCTGGATGGCGGACTCGCGACCGCTGCCCGGCCCCTGCACGCGCACGTGCACGCGCTTGACCCCCATGCCTAACGCTTCCTTGGCGCACATCTCGGCGGCCACGGTGGCAGCGAACGGCGTCGACTTCTTCGAGCCCTTGAAGTTCGCCTTCCCCGACGATGCCCACGCCACCGCGTTGCCGTGCATGTCGGTGATGGTGACGATCGTATTGTTGAAGGTCGCGTTCACATGCGCGATGCCTTCCGCCTCCACGACGCGCTTGCTCTTTTTGCTCGTTCCGGTTTTCGCTGTGGCCATGCCGAGTGACAGTAAAAAGGTGCCCTGTGGTTGATCGCGATCCGCGCGCGGCCGGGCTGCGTTAGGCCAGCCGCGCGCGGGGAGTCGTGACTTGGTGACCGTCTTCTTGCCGGCGATCGCGCGGCGCGGTCCCTTCTTCGTGCGCGCGTTCGTGTGCGTGCGCTGGCCGCGAACCGGCAGCCCGCGGCGATGCCGAATGCCGCGGTAGGATCCGATGTCCATCAAGCGCTTGATGTTCATCGCGACTTCGGTGCGCAGCGCGCCCTCGACGCGATAGTCGCGCTCGATCACCTGGCGCAGCCGGTTCACGTCGGTGTCGCTGAGATCCTTGATGCGCAGATCGGCGTTCACGCCCGTTTCGGCGACGATCTTCCGCGCCACCGCGCGCCCGATCCCGAAGATATATGTGAGGCCGATCTCGACCTTCTTCTCGCGTGGCAGGTCCACGCCGGCGATACGTGCCATCGGTTAGCCCTGACGCTGCTTGTGTTTTGGGCTGCGCTTGCAGATGATGCGCGTCACGCCTTTGCGCTTGACCACCTTGCAGTGCTCGCAAATCGGCTTCACGCTGCTTCGAACTTTCACGGAACCACACCTCGTAAGCGGGAAAATCCAGTCAAGTCTTATAGGATAACCGACTTACGAGGGCGATGCAAGGAGTTCGGCACGCACTCGCGCGAGTGCACCGCGAGGATCCGCATCCTCGGAAACCGTGCGACCCACAACGATGTACGTCGCGCCCGCCGAGGCCGCTCCGCCGGGAGTCACGATACGCCTCTGGTCATGTACGCCGCTCCCCGCCAGGCGGACGCCGGGGACCAGGATCTCGAGCGCGTCGCCGTGCCGGGCGCGCACCGCGGCCGCCTCGACACCGCTGCACACCACACCGCGCGCACCCGCCCCACGCGCCAGGTCGGCCAGACGTAGCACCTCGGCTTCGACGTCGGATATCTGCCGCCCCCACGCCTCGCCGAGACCCGCGGCATCGAGCGATGTGAGCACCGTGACCGCGAGCACGCCGCAGTTTCCGCCGGCGCCTTCCACCGCAGCATCGACCATGGCTCGCCCGCCCGACGCGTGCACCGTCAGCAGGCGCGCGCCGAGCGCCGATGCGCGGCGTGCGGCAGCGCGGACGGTATTCGGAATGTCATGCAGCTTGAGATCGAGAAACACATCCCGGTCGCCATCCGCGCTCTCCCCTCGGCGACGCACGGCCGCGATCACGTCGGGGCCCGCCGCGGTGAAGAGCTCGCTTCCCACCTTCACGAAATCGCACGCGTCGCCCAGTCGGTCGACCAGCGCCACGGCTTCGGCCGAGCCCGGCACATCGAGCGCCACGATGGCGCGGGTGCCGCTCACGACGGCCATTCCAGCGTGCCGATGAGCTCGCCTAACGAGCGGATGCCATGG
>JAICLH010000295.1 GCA_025927495.1 Gemmatimonadaceae bacterium | reverse complement strand
CGCTTCCCTATTCCCTATTCTTGCTTCAGCGCACATAGCTCAGTCCGCCACGATGGCTGGCGTTCGGGCGTCGGCGCGCTATGTTCGGCACACTCCACTCATTAAACGCGACAGCCGTCGCTCTCTCTTCCCGAGGACCTTTATGAGATTCGTGCGTCCAGCGCGCCGGATGATGCCGTCATCGACGACACTCGCGACGGCGGTTGCACTACTGTCCGTTGCGGCCTGCGCAACTTCGCCATCGACGTCACAGCTGGCCTCGACTGCGCCCGTGTCCGTCAGCCGTTCGTCTGGCAGTCCGCCCAGTCCGGACCCTCGTGTCGGCCTCAAGGCCGGACTCTACGACGCCGGTGTCGCGACGTGGAACATGAAGCTCGTGTCCACCACGCCGCCGACCGGCAAGTTCCTGCATAGCACGAACAGCGATCTCGCGTTCACCGGCCACTACGCGATTCAGGGCAACTACAACGGCTTCCAGGTGTGGGATATCACGGATCCTGCCCACCCGGTGATGACCAAGGGCTACTACTGTCCCGCGTCGCAGAGCGACGTGTCCACGTACAAGAACCTGCTGTTCGTGTCGGCCGAGGGATTGAGCGGGCGGCTCGACTGCGGCGGCGAGGGCGTGAAGGACACAGTGAGCCACGATCGCGTGCGCGGACTGCGCATCTTCGACATCAGCGACATCACGAACCCGAAGTACATCGCGAACGTGCAGACGTGCCGCGGGTCGCACACGCACACGGTGCTGGTCGACCCCAAGGACCCGGCCGACGTCTACGTCTACATCTCCGGCTCGGCGGGCGTGCGTTCGCCTAACGAGCTCGCCGGGTGCGTCCGCGCCCGGCCGTCGGAGGACCCGAATTCGGCGCTGTTCCGCATCGAGGTGATCAAGGTTCCGCTTGCCAATCCGGAGCAGGCCGCGATCGTGAGCTCACCGCGCATCTTCAACGATCTCGTCGCCCCCGCGCATCACGGCGAAGCGCAGGCGGACAAAGAAGCAATGGCGGCTGCGCGCGCCAAGGGCGCGTTCGTCGTGAACATCGCGGTCCTGGGCGAGGAGATGGTACTGCCTTCGCGCTTCGTGACTCCGATGTTGGACAGCGTCGTCAAGGCACGGGGCGGCACGGGCGCCCCGACGGCGGCGGACAGCGCTGCGCTGCGTGAAGCGCTCCCCGGTATCGTTGCCAAGATGTTCGGCTCGGCGCCCGGCAGCGGTCCGCGTCCTGGCCCAACGCAGTGCCACGACATCACCGTGTATCCGGCGATCGGGTTTGCGGGCGGCGCGTGCGAAGGCTACGGCATGCTGCTCGACATTCACGACCCGGTGAATCCGAAGCGCCTCTACGCCGCGAGCGATTCCAACTTCTCGTACTGGCACTCGGCGACGTTCAACAACGATGGCACGAAGCTGCTCTTCTCCGACGAGTGGGGCGGCGGTGGTTTGCCCAAGTGCCGCGCGACGGATCCCAAGCAGTGGGGCGGCGACGCGATCTTCTCGATCGAAGGGGATCAGTTGCACTTCCAGAGTTACTACAAGATGTCGGCGCCGCAGACGTCGTTCGAGAATTGCGTCGCGCACAACGGGTCGCTCATTCCGATTCCGGGGCGCGACGTGATGGTGCAGTCGTGGTATCAGGGCGGCATTTCGGTGTTCGACTGGACGGACGCCGCGCACCCGAAGGAGATCGCGTTCTTCGACCGGGGTCCGATCGACTCCACGCGCATGGAGGATGGCGGCACGTGGTCGGCGTACTGGTACAACGGCGTGATCGTGAGCTCCGAGATCGCGCGCGGCCTGGACATCCTCGAGTTGACGCCGAACCCGCTGATCACACAGAACGAGATCGACGCGGCGAAGTCGGTGCACCTCGACTATCTGAACGTGCAGGGGCAGCCCAAGTACGTGTGGCCGCCGAGCTTCGCGCTGGCGCGCGCGTACGTCGACCAGCTCGAGCGGTCCAACGGCTTGTCGGCGGACCAACTCAAGTCCGTTCGCCAATCGTTAGGCAGCGCCGAGCAGGCGTCGGGCGATGCGCGGAAGACGGCGTTGACGCAGCTCGCGTCGCAGATCGAGGGCGATGCGAACGGGTCGTCGGACGCGGCCAAGGTGCACACGCTGGCGACGGCGGTGCGCGACCTGGCGGGAGGGGGGATGTGACCGACGGTGCCTAACGCGACGGTTCGAGCGTCGAGGCTGGCGAACGACCCGGTGCGCAGCGTGCGCACCGGGTCGTTGCGCAGTTGGTCCTGATGCACGCGCCGCAGCCGCTCATCGCGCTGCTGCTCGCGGCGGTCGCGTTCGTGGCCTCCACCCTCGCCGCCGTCACCGGCTTCGGCGGCGCCGCCGTCCTGCTGCCGGTGCTCGCTGCCGTGTTCGGGGTGCGCGAGGCGATTCCGATCCTCACGGTTGCGCAGCTCATCGGCAACGGAAGCCGGGTGTGGTTCAATCGACGCGAGGTGGACTGGCGCGTGGTCGGCTGGTTTGCGGTGGGCGCCGTGCCTTTTGCGTTCGCCGGCGGATTCCTCTTCGCGCGTGCGCCGCTGTCGGCGCTCACGCGACTGCTCGGCGTCTTTCTGATTCTCGTGGTAGTGTGGCGGCGCCTGCATCCCGGCCCTCCGCGACGACCACCGCTCCGGAGCTTTGCGGCGATCGGCGCCGGCGCCAGCTTTCTGTCCGCGCTGTTAGGCAGCGTCGGCCCGATCATGGCGCCGTTCTTTCTGGCTTTCGGCCTGGTGAAGGGCGCCTATATCGGAACCGAGGCCATGTCCACGGTCGTGATGCACGTGGTGAAGCTCGTGGCGTATGGGCAGGGTTCACTGCTCACCGATCGCGCGGTTATGGCCGGACTCGCCCTCGGGCCGATCATGGTCCTGGGCTCGTGGGCCGGCAAGCGGATCGTCGACCGGATGCCGG